>JAJEEA010000424.1 GCA_022821235.1 Vicinamibacteria bacterium | reverse complement strand
GGCGGCCGGGGCGGCGGGGGTTTCGGCCGCGGCGGCTTCAGCGGCGTACGCTGGGGCGACCGGTCGTGGGACGCCCTGTACGAGACGGGCGGCACCGTCGTCGACGACGGGTGGACGGCCGAGATGGCCATCCCGTTCAAGAGCCTGCGCTATCCGAGCAACCCGACCCATCGCTGGGGGTTCCAGATCGCCCGGCGCATCCGCGGCAAGGACGAGACCGTCGTGTGGTCGCCGATGTCGCGCGACGTGTCGGGCCTGCTGCCCCAGATGGGCGTGCTCGACGGGCTCAGCGATCTGTCGACGAGCCGCAACCTCGAGATCCTGCCCACCGCCACCGCCATCCGCGTCGACAGCCTCGACCGCAGCTCGGGCGGACTCACCGACGAGGCGCAGCCGGAGGGCGGCGTCAACCTCAAGTACGGCGTCACCTCGAACCTCACCCTCGACGTCACCTACAACCCCGACTTCTCGCAGATCGAGTCGGACCGGCCGCAGATCGAGGTGAACCAGCGGTTCCCGCTGTTCTATCCCGAGATGCGCCCGTTCTTCCTCGAGGGGCAGGAGATCTTCAACATGCCGGGGCCGGTGAACTTCGTGCACACCCGCACGATCGTCGACCCCCGCTACGGCGGCAAGCTCACCGGAAAGGTCGGCAACACCACCCTGGGCGTGCTGGTCGCCAACGACGAGGCGCCGGGCAACCTCGGCGACGCCTACCGGGACAGCGACTTCCGGTACGGGAAGACCGCCGACGTCGTCATCGGGCGCGTGCGCTACGACCTCTACGCCGAGTCGCACATCGGGGCCATCGTCACCGACCGGGAGTTCCTCGGCGGCTACAGCCGCCTCGGCGGGCTCGACGGCAACTTCCGGCTGAGCGACGCGACGTCCATCGGGTTCCGGGCCATCACGTCGCAGAACCGCGACTGCGGGGCCTGGGGCGCCGAGGGCTGCCAGGGGGCGTTCGACGACACGGCCGGAAACATGTTCGACGTCGGCCTCCGCAGCAACGGCCGCAACCTGACCTACTTCGTGGCCGGCTACACCATCGACCCGGAGTTCGACACCGCGGTCGGCTTCGTCCGGCGGCGCGACATCAAGGCCGGCACGGGCAACGTCGGCTACCGCTGGTGGCCCGAGAGCTGGCTCATCAACTGGGGGCCGTCGTTCAACTACACCCGGAACTGGAACTTCGAGAACGTCCTCGAGGACGAGATGGCGAACGCCGGCGTGAACTTCTCGTTCGCGAAGAACATCCGGGTGAACGCCGGCTACAGCCGCGACATGGAGCGGTTCGGGGGCATCAACTTCGACAAGGAGTACTACTCGCTCGGGGGCAACGTCAGCACGCTCCGGGAGTTCACGGTCGGCGGGTTCTTCAGCTACGGCGACCAGGTGCGGTACGACCTCGCCAACCCCGCCAACTCGTTCCTGGGGACCGGCGGCCGGGGCGGCGTCTTCATGTCCCTGCGTCCGTTCAGCCGGCTGCAGTCGCAGATCAACATCAACACCAGCAACCTGATCGATCCGTTCTCCGACACCGAGATCTTCGACGTCAAGATCTACCGGGCGCTGACCACGTTCCAGTTCACCGACCGGCTGCTGCTGCGGAACATCCTGGAGTACAACACGTTCCAGCGCACCATGGGGGCGAACGTGCTCTTCACGTACCGCATCAACTCGGGCACGGTGTTCTTCATCGGCTACGACGACCGGTACCAGCAGGGCGACCTGATCTTCGACAGCGCGAACAGCCAGTACGCGTACCTGGGCAACCCAGTCTTCTACACGACGGACCTCATGCGGACCAACCGCGCGTTCTTCACCAAGATCTCGTACCTGTTCCGATACTGATGGCGCGCCCCCGCCGCCCGCGGCGACGACGTGACCCGCGGGCGGCCGGGGCACCTCCCGAGCACCGTTGCGCTCCCTGACCTGCCGCCCGTTCGAGTGTCACCCCGCCGTCCGGCCGGCGCCCCGCGGCGGCGGCCGTCGTTTCCGGCCGCCGCCCGCCCGACGAGGGGCGGGTCCGGCCGGAGCGGGTGGAATGGCGTCTCAAGCACCGATGCCATGTATGCTGTTTAGTGGATCCCGTCGACCATGAACCAGCCACGCATCCGCGCCCGCGTCATCCGACTCGCCCTCATCGCCTGGGCCGTCTCCGCCACCGCGTCCGCCCAGGGCCTGGGGACGCTCACCGGAACCGTCACGACCCCCGCCGGCATACCGGTCGAGGGCCTGCGGCTGACCTTCACCGGGTCGGACGAGGTGGTGACGGCGGTGACCGACGGCGACGGCGACTTTCGCCTCGAGGGGCTGCAGCCCGGGCTCTACGACCCCACCATCGACGATCCGGAGCAGGCGGTGGAGCCCTCGTTCCCGATCACGGTGGTCGCCGACATCACGATCCGGCGGGACTTCACGCTGCGGAGCGCCGCCGACGTCCAGGTCCGGCTGCGCGGCGGCGACCGCCTGCTCGGGGCGGGCCCCGGGCTCACCACCACGGTGGACAACCTCGACGCGTTCGAGGCCCGCGAACACTCGCTCGCGACCTTCCTGCGGCGGGCGCCCGGCGTGAGCGTGAGCCGGGCGGGGGGCGTGGGCCAGCCGACCGCGGTGCGGTTGCGCGGCGCGCCGGTCAGCGACCGCTTTCTCCTGACCGACGGGTTGCCGCTCCCCGGATTCGGGGCGGAGCTCGATGCGTCGACGCACCTGGAGTGGGCGCGGTTCGAGGCGGTCCGCGGCACGACGTCGACCCTGCAGGGAGGGCTGGGGGGCGGTGTCCAGCGCCGGACGAAGATCGCCGGCGACCCCCGGGCGAGAACCGTGTCGGTGGGCGTCGAGACCGGAGACCTGGGCTGGCGGCAGGTCGAGGCGGCCACCACCGGCAGCCGGGGAGACTACGACTGGAGCATCGCCGGCCAGCGCCTCGAGACCGCCAACGAGCAGCCGAACAGCGAGTTCATGAGGACGGGGGTGGCCGGCACCCTCGGCCTCGCGCGCGAGAGCCTGTCGGTGGACTTCACGTTCCGCGGCGAGATGGCCGCCGTCGGGCGGTCGGGACCCACCTCGCTCCTGCGCGCGGACATGGATGCCTCGGAAGAGCGCACCCGGCTGATGTCGGGGGTGACGCTGGGGCTGCGCCGCGGCAACAGCCTGCACGAGGGGCGCCTCGTCGTGTCGCGGACCGAGCGGCACACCCTGAACCCGCTGGACTCCCGGGCCGTCAGCCTGTTTCCGGTCGACCGCGTCGGCATGCAGCTCGAGCTGCCCGACTTCGTGCTCGCGGACGGACTGCGGGACGACCTGCAGACCGCCGAGCTCGCGTACGAGTGGTCGTTCCGGGCCGACGAGTTCCACACGCTGGTCATCGGGGGCGGGGCCGAGGTGCAGGCCGGCCGGTTCGGCGACCCGCTCGCCGCTCCCATGGAGGATCCCCCGGTCGATCCCACGGCGGACCCCGCGGAAGATGCCATGGAGGACGCCGTGAGGGGCCCCGCGGGGTTCGACCAGCAGCGGCTCAACCTGGTCGCGTACGGCGAAGACCGCATGCAGGTCTTCGACAACCTGACGGTCACCGCCGGGGGTCGCTTCGAGCGCTACGGGCCCTACCCGATCGCGGTGATGCCGCGCGCGTCGGCGCGCTACGACCTCGGGCCCGGCGTCTTCGTGCACGGCAGCGCCGGCACGGGGGCGGCGGCCCCGACGCTGGCGCAGCGGTTCAGGGACACCTTGTGGTTCCGCGGAAACCCCGAGCTGCAGCTCGCCCGGAGCCGGGCGTTCGACGGCGGCCTGACCGCCGCGCTGTGGGGAGGGCGGGCCGAGGTCGACCTCACGGGATTCCGGAACACCTACGAGAACCTCGTGGTGTGGGGCGGCGTGGACATTCCCGCCCTCGACTCGCTGCCCGAGTACCGCCGGCTGAGGCTGTCGGCGCGGAGGCAGCTCGTCGAGGACGTGCGGGCCGGGCTCCGCGACCCGCTGGTGGCGACGGCGTCGTTCGATCAGGCGCGGACGAGCTACGTCAACCTGCCGTCGAGCCGGACCCAGGGGGTGGAGGCATCGTTCACCGCGACGCCGGTGTCGGGGCTCGAGCTCGGCGCGGCCTACACCTTCACCGACAGCCTCGTCACCCGCGGCGCCGGCCGCGTCGCGACCGGGGACTGGCTGCCGGGCGTGCCGAGGTACAAGGCCGCGTTCACCGCCACCCTCGACGTCGGCCCCGTTTCGGCCGGCGGCACGATGACCTGGGTCGGGGAGAGGCAGACCGACGCCGACTTCTTCAGCGAGGTGTTCGGCCTCGACACGCTGGCCGCCTACCAGCGCTGGGACGCGCACGCCCAGGTACGCCTCGGCGACCGGATCAGCGTGTCGGTCGTCGGCGAGAACCTGACCGACGAACGGTACGAGGACTGGGCCGGGTTCCCCGCGCTCGGCCGCTTCGTCCGCGCGGGCGTGCAGGTAGGGTTCTAGGAAATGCTGCAGAGACTCTGGCCCATCGGCCTGCTTGCGGCGGGCGTCTCGCTGGCCGCGTGCCAGGAGACCCCGCTCGAGCCGACCGACGTGACGCCGCGGCACGACCCGGTCGTGATCTCCCTCGCGCCCCGGCCGCTCTACGCCGTCCCGTCGACCGGCGTGACCTTCACGGCGAACGGCGAGGTGCGGGAATATGCGTACCGCGCCTCGTTCGACCTCATCCTGCGGGCCCACGACGACAACGAGATCGGCGTCATGCTGACGTCCGACAGCGTCGTGCTGCAGCAGTTGGCGAGCGTGCCGGTGGAAGGCCCGGGCGGCGGCGTCGACCGCGAGACCTATCGGTTCGAGGCGCGGTCGGGCGAAGACCGGATAGAGGCGAACGAAGAGACGTCTCGCGCGTTCGACGTGTGGTACACGCTGCCCAATGGCGGGCGGGAGGCCCTCATCGCGGTGAGCCTCGACTTCGTGGACGACAACGGCACCCCCTTTTCCCAGGTCCACCAGGTGGCGGTGGAGCCGGTGCCGGAGCCGTGACGACCGGAGGCGGCGCCGTCGGGGGAACCCGGCGTCGCAGGAGTGCGTAGACGGTAGCGAAGAACGCGGTTGGTGGATTGGTTTCAGACCTCGACATCCCGTCTATCCAGAGCAGGAGAAGTCCCGTGCGAAACCATCGATTCGGTCGTTTCCGTGGCGTCGTCCTGGCCGTCCTGGCAGCCGTGTCCGCATCCGGGGTCGCCCAGGCGCAGGAGGTCGAACGGTTCATCAAGGTGACCGACCGTGACGGCGACCCGGTCACCGACCTCGGCTCGGGCGACTTCAGGGTCGAGCACGACGGCCGGCGTGTCGACGAGGTTCGCGCGGAGCTCGTCGACCAGCCGTTGCGGGTGGCCCTGATCGTCGACGACGCGGACGGCGCGGGGCCGTTCTTCCGGTACCTCCGCGACTACCTGCCCGAGTTCGTGAGGGCCCTGCCCGAGGACAGCGAGATCGGGCTGATCCTGTTGTCGGGCCGCCCGCGCACGGTCGTCGACTACACCGACGGCCGGGACGAGGTGCTCGAGACGCTCGGCGAGTTCTTCGTGGAGGAAGATCGCGCGGCGGGGTTCTTCGCCGGTCTGGAAGAGACCGTGGACCGCTGGGACGACGACCTGCGGTGGCCGATCCTCGCGATGGTCGCGACGGACGGGCCGGCGCAGAACCCGCCCACCGACGGCCGCTACCAGTCCGTCATGCGGCGCGTGTTCGAGCGCGGGGCGATCGTCAACTCGCTGATCATGATGCTGCCGACGCGGGCGTCCGGGGGCGGCTACCAGACCGCGGTCGCGAACAACGCGGCGCAGGTCACCGGCGGCTGGCACGACACGGTCGCCAGCCCCAGCCAGATCATCGGCGACAAGCTCCAGGAGATGGCGGCCGAGATCAGGCGGCAGTACGACGAGACGCGTTATCAGTACGCGGTCTCCTACGAGGTGCCGCGGGGCGCCGACCCCGACGCCGGCGCCTCGGCCGCCGTCGGACGGTCGGGCGTGGGGCTGAGCATCTCGGCCAGCGGCCGGCCCCGCGCCGCCGCGCCGGCCGTCGCCGACGCGTCCGAGGTGGGGAACAGCCGCGAGGAGCTGTTCAACCAGGGCGAGGCGGAGTTCGCGGCCAGCAACAGCGCCGCGGCGGCCGAGTGGTTCCAGAGGGCCCACGAGCGCGACCGGCGCTGGGTCCTGCCGCTGTTCAGGCTGGGGCTGGTCTCGCTCAACCTGGGCGACATCGAGGGGGCCAAGGAGTGGCTGCAGCAGGCCGTCGACGCGGACCGGAATTCGGCCGAGGGCCAGCAGGCGGCCGCGATACTGGCTTCGCTGCCGTAGAGTCGACGCAAGTAGAAGGGCGCGGGCCCGGGAGAGTGGTCGGGCTGGAGCAGCGCCGGCGGCGACGATTGGCGGGAGCAGCGCCCCCTCACTTGTCGTCAGGTAGGCGCCTCGGCCGTTCGCCGGCGCCCCTCGGGCGCGGCGCAACGCGGAGTTTCACCACGGGCTGCCGGACGGGCCAGCGTCGCCGCGCGACGTAGCGGTCACTCGCGTTGGGAACTTGGCCGGCGCGGTACTTCTGCGGCGCAGAGGATTTGTCGCGCAGCCAGCCCGCTCGGCGAGTGCACCGGTCCGGCTGCTCGGACGCCCGGGCGGACTTCCTGTATGCTGATCGTTCCGTTATCCCTAGTTGGAGGTTCCACGTGTACCGATTCATCTGCGGACTCGCACTCGGCCTGACCCTCACGGCCGGCGCCGCTTCCGCCCAGGTCCACCTCGACCGGCTCACCCTGCCCGAGGGGTTCTCCATCGAGGTCTACGCGGCCGACGTGCCCAACGCCCGGTCGATGGCCCGCTCGCCGGAGGGCACCCTGTTCGTCAGCACCCGCTCGCGCGGCGACGTCTACGCCGTCGTCGACGCCGACCGGGACCACCGCGCCGACGAGGTGCACGTCCTCGACACCGGCCTGAACATGCCCAACGGCGTCGCCTTCCGCGACGGCTCGCTCTACGTCGCCGAGGTGAACCGCGTCCTCCGCTACGACGGCATCGAGTCGCGGCTCGACGACCCGCCCGAGCCCGTGGTCGTCGACGACGAGTTCCCCACCGACCGCGCGCACGGCTGGAAGTTCATCCGCTTCGGGCCCGACGGCAAGCTCTACGTCCCGGTCGGCGCGCCGTGCAACATCTGCGACAACACCGACCAGGACATCCGCTACGCCACCATCACCCGGATGAACGCGGACGGCAGCGAGCAGGAGGTCTTCGCCCACGGCGTGCGGAACACCGTCGGCTTCGACTGGCATCCCGACACCGGCGAGCTGTGGTTCACCAACAACGGCCGCGACTGGCTCGGCGACGAGAGCCCCGGCGACACCCTGCACCACGCCCCCCGAATCGACATGCACTTCGGCTATCCCTTCTGCCACGAGGGCGACATCGCCGACCCCGAGTTCGGCGACCGGCGGAGCTGCGACGAGTTCACGCCGCCGGCGCGGGTGCTCGGGCCCCACGTGGCGTCGCTCGGCATGCGGTTCTACACCGGGTCGATGTTCCCGGCCGAGTACCAGGGAAAGATCTTCATCGCCGAGCACGGCTCGTGGAACCGCACCGACGAGGCCGGGCACACCGGCTACCGCATCACCCTGGCCACCCTCGACGGCGACGAGGTCACCGACTACTCGGTCTTCGCCGAGGGCTGGCTGAACCCCGACAACAGCTCGTGGGGCCGCCCCGTCGACGTCGAGGTCCTGCCCGACGGCTCGCTGCTGGTGACCGACGACCGGGCGGGGGCCATCTACCGCATCACCTACGAGGGGTGATGCGGGGCGCACACGGCAGGGCCGGGAGGATGGCGCTCAGCGAGGTCCGGCGAACGGCCGCATCGTCTGCCACGGGTGGCCCGGGGCGTACCTCAGGCGCCGGCAGGATGACGCTCGCGCAGGCGGGCGTCGGCGCGGCGGAACGGCGCGGGCGCCTGGAGGGTCGGTCGAGCGGCATCCAGGACCTCGGGGACCTGGACGGACGGGGCACGCTGCCGGCGCGCCCCCGCCCTGCCCGCCGGCAGCGGAGCCGCAAGGCGTTGGTCTCCGGCTTCCTGTGGTCGATGCTCGCCGGCGCCCTCGTCCTCGCGACGGGCGCGCCGGCCGCCGCCCAGCCCACGCCCGAGCTGATACGCGCCCGCACCGAGCGCGAGTGGACGATCAAGGCCGACAAGATGCGGCGGCACCTGCTGCCGCTCATGCGCCGCCACGAGATCGACCTCTGGGTCATCCTCAGCCGCGAGAACGCCCCCGACCCCGTCCTCGAGCTCTTCGGCGGCTACGGCGTCACCGGCTGGTACGGCCACCGCAACGCCTACCTGTTCTTCGACGCCGGCGCCGACGCCGGGCTCGAGACCACCGCCATCGGCACGCACCTCAGCGGACACCTCCGCCGGTTCTACGACACGCGGACCCTCTACGGCGAAGAGGGGCTGATGCCCCACCTGCGCGAGTACCTCGACGCGCGCGACCCCCGGCGCATCGCCGTCAACCAGTCGCGCACCATCAGCATGGCCGACGGCCTGACGGCCGAGCTGAAGGACTACCTGCTCGAGACCCTCGGACCGGCCCGCGCCGGCCGCCTCGTGTCGTCCGAGCCCCTCGTCGTCGACTACGCCTCGACGCACACCGAGGCCGAGCACGAGGTGCAGCGCGAGGCCAGCACCGCGACGTTCGACATCCTGCGCCGCGCCTTCTCGGCCGACGTCATCACCCCCGGCCGCACCACCCTGATGGACGTGCGGTACTGGATCACGGCCGAGTGGAAGCGCCTCGGGTTCGAGTTCAACTTCCCCGGCTCGCTCGACCTCCAGCGCCCCGGCGGCGTCACCCTCGACGACGCGGACGACCCCACCATCGAGCGCGGCGACCTCCTGCACGTCGACTTCGGCGTCCGCACCTCGGGCATCGTCGCCGACCAGCAGAAGATGGCCTACGTCCTCCGCGAGGGCGAGACGGCCCCGCCCGCCGGCCTCGTGCGGGCGTTCGAGGCCTCGTCGCGGGCGGCCGAGCTGATTCTCGACGAGATGCGCGTCGGCCGCACCGGCATCGCCATCAAGCAGGCGGCCGAGCGCCGCGCCGCCGAGGCCGGCATCGACCTGCTCGTCTACTCGCACGTCCAAGGCTACTGGGTGCACGACGCCGGCATGTGGGCGATCTTCGACTGGCCCGAGCGCTACGGCGACCACCCGCGGATCACGCTCAAGGACGGCGACTGGGTGTCGCTGGAGTTCGCGGTGACCGCGGACGTGCCCGAGTGGGGCGGGCAGGCGGTCTCGATCATGCGGGAGGAGGACACGCTGATCACGGCGGGGGCGCCGCCCGAGTACCTGTCGGGACCGCAGGCGGGGCTGTGGGCGATCGAGTGACGATCCCGGGGCTGCCCGGCGCTCGGTCGCCGCGGTGGTCGCACGACGGCCGACATCGGGGTATAATCGGTGTTCCGGCCCGCGCCTGCGGGCTCGCGCACTGTCGATGCGGTGAGGTGGCCGAGAGGCTGAAGGCGGCGGTTTGCTAAACCGTTGAAGGGGCATAAACCTCTTCCCAGGGTTCGAATCCCTGCCTCACCGCCAACCCCCTTCGTGTAACTCATTGCCCAAAAAGCCGCTTGTAGTTCGTCGTGTGTCCAGAGTTCGTTTCGCTCCCTGACGCTGTGTGGCGTCGGACCGGCGACGAGCCACGGTACGGCTGACGAGTCGTCTGCGAACCCCTGGACGGGGTCGACAGGATCGCTCTCGACCCGTACACTGTTGTCCATGGATAGAGGCGGACGCTGGCGCTGCCGGCGGCAGTCGGCCAATGTGCGAGGCCGGTACGGACCCGCTGCGGAGCGCCGACCACCATGCTGCCAACGACGGGACCTCAAGCCCGATGTCCCTGGCTCAAGGCGTTCATTGAGGAGCAATGCTCGACGTTTCTGCGTTGTAGGGTCGGGTCGCAAGGCCCCGCGCCAGGGCGCCCGCGCCTGGACATTGCGGCTCGGCTATCTGGACTTGCTTGACGCCGCGCAGCCCATGGCATGCGTCCTGGACCGTTCCACGACGCGGCGTCATCAGCCGACCACGACCTTCCACGATTGAACTATGCCGGATGCCGTCGATCATTTCGTCCCGACGTCAACTGAACGCACCGTGCCAAGGCTAGCATCGGACGACTTTGCGCGTCGTATTTCGTTGCGCGCGACGAATCTGATGTGGTTTCTCGGCGCCGGTGCATCTGCCTCGGCCGGTCTCCCCACCGCCGCGGATATGGTTTGGGAGTTCAAGCAAAAGCTCTTCGTCAGTCAACGACGTGGATCACTCCAGACCGTGTCAGACTTGTCCCACCCGACCGTTCGCAATCGTCTTCAGGCTCACATCGATTCGCTAGGCCTGCCGCCGCCTGGTGCTCCCGACGAATACGCCGCCCTGTTCGAGGCGGTGTACCCCGCCGAATCCGACCGGCAGAAGTTCCTGGACGCAAAGCTGGTCGGCGCCAAGCCTTCCTACGGTCACATGGCACTTGCAATCCTCATGCGGGCCAAGCTAACCCGCATAGTGTGGACCACGAATTTCGACGCTCTCATCGCTGATGCCTGCGCAAGTATATTTGGCACGACCAGCGCCTTGACGACCGTTGCGCTCGACGCTCCCGACTTGGCCGAGCAAGTGATCTCCAGCGAACGCTGGCCTGTCGAGATCAAGCTGCATGGAGATTTTCGTTCCCGTCGGTTAAAGAACACCGGCGACGAGCTCCGGCATCAGGATGTGCGCCTGCGGCGCGCGTTGGCTGACCAATGCTCACGCTACGGCTTGGTGGTCGCTGGATACAGTGGACGCGATGAGTCCATCATGGACACGCTCGAAGAAGCCATCGGACGCCCCGGTGCGTTTCCCGCCGGGCTATTCTGGCTGCATCGTGGTGATGGCTCGCCACTACCTCGTGTCGACCGACTCTTGAATCGGGGAGTCAAGGCTGGTGTCGATGTGGCTCTGGTGCCAATCCAGAACTTCGACGAGAGCTTACGAGACTCAATCCGCCTCCTCGATACCGTGGATACTCAACCTCTCGCCGATTTCGCAGCGGAGCGGCGATCGTGGAGTCCTGCATCGCTTCCTCCTGTCAGCGCCCGGGGCTGGCCGGTCGTGCGTCTCAATGCGCTACCTGTGGTCGAGGCACCGAGTACGTGCCGGCGGGTAGTTTGTGGAATTGGTGGAACTTCCGAAGTACGGGGCGCGGTTGAGGAAGCTCGTGTAGATGTTATCGCTGTCCGTTCCCAAGCGGGAGTTTTGGCTTTCGGGGCGGACGCTGCCATGAGGGCCGCCTTCGACGCCTATGGCATCACGGAATTCGATCTCCATACTCTAGAAACCCGGCGCCATCGCTATGAGTCCACGGAACGGGGCTTGTTGCGTGACGCATTGGCCAATGCAATCACGCGTCATCGGGGACTGGTGGTTTCTCGTCGCCGCAATTCGGATCTTCTGCAGCCAGCGGATCCCCACGATGTGACATGGCAGCGTCTGCGGGACTTGGTCGGAGCGTTGAACGGCACCGTGCCCGACCACCCCGACGTGACATGGTCCGAGGGTGTCAGCACCCGGCTCGATTGGGCGAGCGGTGGCCTATGGCTGTTGATCGAACCGTGCACTGTGTTCGGAGACGTCGCTGATGGTGACAGGGTGGCGGCGGCGGACTTTGCACGGGAGCGGAATGTGGCACGCTACAATCGGGCGCTAAACGAGTTGATTGGTTTCTGGGCACAGTATCTGGCTCGCGATGGAGAGGAGATGCGTGCGCTGGATGTCGGACATGGTGTGGACGCTGTCTATCGACTGTCGTCCATCACGGGCTTTTCCCGGAGGATCATGGCGTGAACAGCGAGATCGCTCCGCATATGTGGCTACCGGAGCCGAAACTGGCCTTTCATCCAGATCGCGGCGCGGACAGAGCGACTCATCCGCTACTTGGCCTGCTTGAATTCGGCCCCCACTCGGCGGGTTTGGTGCCGGATCCCATACGGGTGGCCACGGTCGCGCCGTTCGGTGGAAGCAGGCGTCTCAACGAGTTCATGCGGGGCATGAACTCGAAGTTCAAGCCGAGAGAGCGGAGAGATTATGTGCCGGAATGGCCGGGCTTTCACGCCGTCTTCGGCCTGCATATGCATGCGACCGGTAAAGGCTGTCGCATTGAGCTGGACTCCGAACTGGAGACTGAGCTCCGTAATGCACCGAAGCCCCATGCGGTACTGGCAGAACGCCTGACCAGAGCGATTCACGGTCTCGAAGCACGCCGAAGCGAGTTCGACGTGTTGTTCATTTACCTCCCACAACGATGGGCGGTTGGCTTTACGTGGCGGACCTCATGACGACTTCGACCTGCACGATCATCTGAAGGCCGCTACGGCCGCTCGTCGAATGCCGATACAGCTCGTGCGGGAGGACAGTGCGCTTGCGTACCCGTGTCGGGCGAGCGTCATGTGGCGCATGGGTCTAGCGCTCTATGTTAAGGCCGGTGGTATTCCTTGGAAGTTGGCCGACGCGGATCCTGAGACGGCGTACATCGGTATTTCATACGCCATGCGCCCGACGGAATCGGACGGACCGCGGTTTGTGACGTGCTGTAGTCAAGTGTTTGACGAAGAGGGTTCGGGCTTAGAGTTTATCGCGTATGATGCCCGCGAAGTCGAAGTTCGGCGAGACAATCCATTCTTGTCGCAGACGGAGATGTTCCGTGTGATGACGCGTTCGCTGGACCTCTATCGCAGGCGCCACGCTGGGCGGTCGCCTCGGCGCGTCATGGTTCACAAGACCACAGAGTTCAAACGCGAAGAGGTTGGTGGAAGCATGGAGGCGCTGCACTTGTGCGAAGCCGTGGATCTGGTTCAGGTTGTCGACGACGTGGGTTGGCGCGGCGTCCGTATGGACAGAGGCCGCGATTCGAGGACGAAGGGAACGGCTGCGGCGTTTCCGGTCGAACGGGGTACTGTTGTGGATCTTGGACCGAGGGAGGCGTTGCTGTGGACCCATGGCGATGTGCGTGGAATCACCCGCCGTTCGTATTTCAAAGGGGCCAAGGGCACTCCCAAACCGGTACGCTTGGTGCGCCATGCGGGACATGGTCCATGGGACGAAACGGTGCGTGCAGTACTCGGGCTATCCAAGATGAACTGGAACAACGACTCGCTGTACGATGCCTTACCGGTTACGATGGCGTACGCGAAGGTCCTGGCGCGTGTTGTCAAGAGAATGCCTAGCCTGGGTAGCACGCCGTACCAATTTCGCTTTTTCATGTAGCGTGCCGTATGGCGCGTTCGTGCCGAATCGCTCGCGAGGATATTCGGGGGTTCAACCCGGGCGGGTTCAGCGTATGTGTTCCGGCAGATGGCGAAGTGCGTGCCGGGGCTTGCTGCAAGCGGGCGATTGTGCGGGAGAGCGTGGGAGAACATGCGAAGGAGCGACCATCATGCGGCCCAGCGGGTGGACAGTACTGCGGCCTGTTCTAGTACGGTACGGGTAGCAGACTCCTGCTTGTCCGGCGGAGCCGTGCTTGTGCAGAACGCGCTTCACGAGGCGGCACAGGTTGGCCCGGACGTTCTCGCGGAGCGTCCCGTCGGTGGTTACGTTGCCCTGGACGGTTTCCACAAGCTCGCGGGCGATGTCGCGTAGGGTATCGTCGCCGAGCACCTGCACGGCGCTGTCGTTGACGCCGAGGGCGTCGTAGAACGCGAGTTCGTCGTCGGACAGGCCGAGCCGCTCGCCGCGGGCGTTCGCCTCGCGCATCTCGCGGGCGAGGCCGATCAGCTCCTTGATCACCTGCGCCGCCTCGACGGCGCGGTTCTGGTAGCAGCGGATCGTCTGCTCGAGCATTTCGGCGAACGAGCGGGCGTGCACGACGTTCTTCCGCCTGCGGTTCGCCAACTCGCCCTTCGACAGCCTCTCGAGCAGCTCGACGGCGAGGTTCTTCCGGCCCATGCCGCGTACGTCATGCAGGAACTCCTCGGACGGGATCGACACGTCCGGCTTCTTCAGTCCGGCCGCGGCGAAGATGTCCACGACGCCGCGCGGGGTCACGGCCCGGGAGACGATCTGGCGGACGGCGTGATCCAACTCCTCGTCGGACTTCGCGTCGGGGCCGGCGCGCTTCGACAGCGCCGCGCGGACATGCTGGAACAGGGACACGTCGTCGCGAATGCGGGTCGTCTCGGGATGCGGCACCGCGAGCGCGAACGCCTGCGACAGCTCTCGCACGGCCCGCAGGCAGCGGGCCTTGCCGTCCTCGTGGGCGAGGCACGCTCCAGCGCCGCCGACAGGAGCTGGAGCCGCTCGGCCGGCGAGCGGTCCGTCCACGGCGACCGGTCGAAGCCGTGGAACAGACCGCAGCAGACCTCGTACTTCTCCAGCATGGCCAGGACCGCCTGGTCCTTGTCCAGCGCAGTCTCCCCCGTGCCGCCACTCTCGGTGTACGTGGCCAGCGCGCGCTTCAGCTCGTGGGCGAGGCCCAGGTAGTCGACGACGGGGCCGCCGGGCTTGTCCCGGAACACCCGGTTGACTCGCGCGATGGCCTGCATCAGGCCGTGGCCGCGCATCTGCTTGTCGACGTACATCGTGTGGAGGCTCGGCGCGTCGAAGCCGGTCAGCCACATGTCGCGCACGAGCACCATGCGGAACGGATGGGCCGGGTCTCGGAAGCGTTTCGCCAGCGCCCTGGCGACGGGCCTTGTTGCCGATGTGCCGCTGCCAGTCGGGGCGGGTCGGACGCCTTGCCGGTCATCACGACCTTCAGCCCGCCGCGGCTGTCGTCGACGTCGCGCCATGCCGGGCGCAGGCGGACCAGCTCGCGACGCCTTCGAGCTAGCACCTGGAGCTGCGGCAGGCTCGGGTCGGCCAGCGTCTCGCCCGCAATCGTGCGCCAAGGCTTGAACCAGCTTCAGCATTCGAGCAGCGTCCCGCCGTGCAGCAGTTCCAGGAACTCGGTGTAGGGCATGACGTCGATGCCGCCGACGCGTCGGCGGTCGTTCTCGGCGGTGACGACGATCGCCCGGCGCGGGGCGAACTCCTCCACGAAGGCGGTCATCGGGCGCAGGTCGCCGCCGCGCACGCGGGCCTTCGCCTCGACCGCGACCTCGCCTCCGTTCAGTACGAAGTCCACCTCCAGCCCGCTCTTGGTCCGCCAGAACTCGACGGGCCACGACTGCTCCCGGTAGCCGCGGGCGGCGATGATCTCGAGCAGGAGGAAGTGCTCGAACGCCCGGCCGAACTCCGTGCCCGCCGCGTCCGTAAGGACCCTGCGGCAGACGTGGCCGGCCACGCCCACGTCGAACAGATAGAACCTCGGCGCGGCGGAGATGCTCTGGCGGCCGGGGCGGCGGTGGAAGGGGCGGATCAGATAGCCGACCAGCGTGTCCTGCAGTATCTCGAAGTACGTGCGCACGGTCTTGGCGTCGACGCCGCAGTCGCGGGCGATGGCCGCGTAGTTCAGCAGCTCGCCGTGACAGAAGCGCAGCGCCTCGAAGAACCGGGTGAAGGCGGCGGCGTTGCGGGTGAGCGCCTCGTTGAAGACCTCCTGCGTCAGATAGTCCCGCACGTAGGCGGCCAGCGACCGCCGGTACTGCGGCCGGGTGTAGACGCCCGGCAGCAGGCCGCGGTTCAGGGCGCGCAGCAGGTCGAAGTCGGGTATCTCCAGCCACGTGAGCGGGAACATCTCGAAACGCCAGGCCCGCCCGCCGAGCAGGTTGACGCCGGCGCGCTTGAGCTTCCGGGCGCTCGACCCGCACAGCACGAAGGACAGGCGGCGGGACTCGATCAACCGGTGCACCTCGTCGAGGAGCCCCGGCGCCTTCTGGATTTCGTCGATGACGACCGGGTGCGCGAGGACCTCCGGGGCGGCCGCGTCCAGTTGCTCGCCGAGCCGGGACGGACGCGCGCTCAGGGCGAGCCGGGTGTCGAAGTCCAGCAGGTCGATGTGCAGGCCGGCCGGAAACCGCCCGCGCAGGAAGGTCGACTTCCCGGTCTGCCTGGCGCCCCACAGAAAGGCGGACTGGCCCGCCGGCAAGTCCATGCCGAGGGTTCTGGCGAAACTCATCCGGGAGTTGGCTCCTGATTGGCTCGACCAATCAGGAACATATTCCTGATCGGTCGCCCGGTCAAGCCGCCCATGGGCGGCGCGGCCGGCCCGAGCCATCGGTGGCATGGCGCGCGGCTCCGATCTGCGCTCTCGCAAGTCCCCGGGCGCATGCTACGGTTGGGCAGCCTGCCGGCACCGCGGGCCGCACGGGTGGGCGGTGGTTCCCCGGGACGAGTCCACGCTCCGCGGGCCGGGAACGGCGGTCGGCAGGAGGAGCCACACACGCCATGGCGGAACTCAAGACCAAGAAGAACACCGCGGACGTCGGGGCCTTCCTCGACGGCATCGAGAACGAGAAGCGCCGGGACGACTGTCGGGCGGTCGTCGCGCTGATGGCCGAGGTCACCGCCGAGCCGCCCGTGATGTGGGGCGACAGCATCATCGGCTTCGGCAGCTACCACTACAAGTACCCCACCGGCCGCGAGGGCGACTGGATGGCGACCGGGGTCTCGCCGCGCAAGCAGAACCTGACGATCTACGTCATGACGGGCTTCCCGCGGCACGAAGCGCTCATGAAGAAGCTCGGCCGCTACAAGACCGGGAAGTCGTGCCTCTACATCAAGAAGCTCGAGGACGTGGACATCGGCGTGCTGCGCGAGCTGGTCCGCGAGTCGTACGAACGGGTGTCGAAGGGCGAGTACGGTTGGTGAGGCAGCACACGCTCAGGGCTACCGCCCCAAGGCTGCTCTCGACAGTCGACTGGAGCAGCCGCTGCCAAAAGGCGGAGTTGCCGCGAACGGCGCTCGCGCGGATGGGCATTTCGCGGTCGACTTCTCGCGGCTTCAAGCCGCCACCGTACATCGGCGTCACCAGCGTGCAACGGCTCCAAGTCACGCCACCCAACCGGTGGACAGGACCTCTGCCTGCTCCAGCACCGTCCGTGTCGCGGACTCCTGCTTGTCCGGCGGGTAGCCGTGCTTTCGCAGGATGCGCTTGACGAGGCGGCGCAGGTTGGCCCGGACGTTCTCGCGCAGCGTCCAGTCGATGGTCACGTTGCCCCGCACGGTCTCCAC
Organism: Vicinamibacteria bacterium; assembly: GCA_022821235.1. Classification (GTDB taxonomy): domain Bacteria; phylum Acidobacteriota; class Vicinamibacteria; order Vicinamibacterales; family UBA8438; genus JAJEEA01. Next base: position 7,455 of record JAJEEA010000424.1, on the reverse strand, counting down.
GAGCTCGCGGGCGATGTCGCGCAGCGTCTCGTCGCCGAGCACCTGCACCGCGCTGTCGTTGACGCCGAGCGCGTCGTAGAACGCAAGCTCGTCGTCGGACAGCCCGAGGCGCTCGCCGCGGGCGTTCGCCTCGCGCATCTCGCGGGCGGGCCGATCAGCTCCTCGATCACCTGCGCCGTCTCGACCGCGCGGTTCTGGTAGCGGCGGATCGTGTGCTCCAGCATCTCGGCGAACGAGCGCGCCTGCACGACGTTCTTCCGCCTGCGGGTCGCCAGCTCGCCCTTCAACAACCTTTCCAGCAGCTCGACGGCGAGGTTCCGCCGGCCCATGCCGCGTACTTCACGCAGGAACTCCTCGGACAGGATCGACACGTCCGGCTTCTTCAGTCCGGCCGCGGCGAAGATGTCCACCACGCCGTCCGGGGCCACGGCCCGAGACACGATCTGGCGCACGGCGTGATCGAGCTCCTCGTCGGACTTCGCGTCGGGGCCGACGCGCTTCGAGAGCGCCGCGCGGACGTGCTGGAACAGGGACACGTCGTCGCGAATGCGGATCGTCTCGGGATGCGGCACGGCGAGTGCGAACGCCTGGGACAGTTCCCGCACGGCGCGCAGGCAGCGGGCCTTGCCGTCCTCCTGGGCGAGGACGTGCTCCAGCACCGCCGGCAGGAGCTGGAGCCGCTCGGCCGGCGAGCCGTCCGTCCACGCCGACCGGTCGAAGCCGTGGAACAGGCCGCAGCAGACCTCGTACTTCTCCAGCATCGCCCGGACCGCCCGCTCCTTGTCCACCGCGGTCTCGCCCGTGCCGCCGCTCTCGGTGTAGGTGGCCAGCGCGCGCTTGAGCTCGTGGGCGAGGCCGAGGTAGTCGACGACCAGCCCGCCCGGCTTGTCCCGGAACACCCGGTTGACTCGCGCGATGGCCTGCATGAGGCCGTGGCTGCGCATCGGCTTGTCCACGTACATCGTGTGCAGGCCTCGGGGCGTCGAAGCCGGTCAGCCACATGTCGCGCACGAGCACCATGCGGAGCGGGTCGGCGGGGTCGCGGAACCGCTTCGCCAGCGCCTCGCGACGAGCCTTGTTGCCGATGTGGCGCTGCCAGTCGGGCGGGTCGGACGCTTTGCCGGTCATCACGACCTTCAGTGCGCCGCGGCTGTCGTCGTCGTCGCGCCATTCCGGGCGCCGGCGGACGAGCTCGCGGTAGATGTCGATGCAGATCCGGCGGCTCATGCAGACTACCATGGCCTTGCCGTCCATCGCCTCCCGGCGGCGCTCGAAGTGGTCCACGATGTCGCGGGCGACCAGCGCGACGCGCTTCTCCGCTCCGACAATCGCCTCGAGCTGCGCCCACTTGGTCTTCAGCTTCTCGCGGCGGTCGACCTCCTCGCCTTCGGTCACCTCCTCGAAGCCGGCATCGATCGCCGGCTTCTCCGTCTCGTCGAGAGCCAGCTTCGCCAGCCGGCTCTCGTAGTAGATCGGCACCGTCGCCCCGTCCTCGACCGCCCGCTGGATGTCGTAGACGCTGATGTGGTCGCCGAACACGGCGCGGGTGCTGGCGTCGGCCAGCTCGATGGGTGTCCCGGTGAAGCCGATGAACGAGGCGTTGGGCAGCGCGTCCCGCATGTGGCGGGCGTAGCCGTCGATGAAGTCGTACTGGCTGCGATGCGCCTCGTCGGCGATCACCACGATGTTGCGGCGACTCGACAGCAGCGGATGCTGGTCGCCGGGCTGCTTCCTGCGAGGGGTAGCCCCCTCGCGCTGCTGTTCCCTGCGAGGGGTAGCCCCCTCGCGCTCCCCGGCCCCGGGCGCGTCGGGGAAGAACTTCTGGATCGTCGTGAACACCACGCCGCCCGACTCGACCGCGAGCTTCGCCCGCAGGTCGGCGCGGCTCTCCGCCTGGACCGGCGGCAGCCCGATCAGGTCGGCGCAGCGCGAGAAGGTGGTGAACAGTTGGTCGTCGAGGTCGTTGCGGTCGGTCAGCACGACGACGGTGGGGTTCTCCATCGCCAGGTCGCGCATGATGCGGCCGGCGTAGAACGCCATCGTCAGGCTCTTGCCCGACCCCTGGGTGTGCCAGACCACGCCGATCCGCCGGTCGCCGGGGGCGCCGGTCGGCTGGCGGCGCGACTCGTAGCGGCCGGCCGGGTCGCGCTCGGCCACCGCCTGCTGCAATGCTGCCGCGCGCAGCGTCTCGGCGACCGCAGTCTGCACGGCGTGGAACTGGTGGTACCCGGCCATCTTCTTGGCCAGGGCGCCGCTGCCGTCGTCCTCGAACACGATGAAGTCGCGGACCAGCGCCAGCAGCCGACGCCGGTTGAAGACGCCTTCGAGCAGCACCTGGAGCTGCGGCAGGCTCGGGTCGGCCAGCGTCTCGCCCGCAATCGTGCGCCAGGGCTTGAACCACTCCTGCCCGGCCGTCAGTGTGCCGATGCGCGCTTCCAGTCCGTCCGACACGATGAGCGCGGCGTTGAACGTGAACAGCGACGGGGACTCCGCCTTGTAGGTCTGGAGCTGCTGGAAGGCTGACCGGATGGTGGCGTTCTCGTCGGCGGGGTTCTTCAGCTCGATGACGGCGAGCGGCAGGCCGTTGACGAACAGCACGAGGTCGGGCCGCCGTTCGTGCTTGTTCTCGACCACCGTGAACTGGTTGACCGCGAGCCAGTCGTTGCCGGCCGGGTCGTCGAAGTCGAGCACGTGAACCTGCGCGCCGCAGACCCGGCCCTCGGCGTCGAGGTGCTCCACCGTCACGCCGGCGACGAGCATCCGGTGGAAGTCGCGGTTTCGGGCCTCCAGCGTCGCCCCGGCCGGTCGGGTCAGTCGGCGCAGGGCGTCTTCGACCGCAGTGTCGGGCAGGTCCGGATTGAGCCGGGCGAGGGCGGATCGCAGCCGGGCTGTCAGCACCACCTCGCCGTAATCGGCGCGTTCCGCGGCCGGTGTGTCCGGCGCGATGTCCGGGCCGTGGACGACCGCCCAGTCGAGCGACGCCAGCCAGTCGAGGGCGACGGCCTCCACCGTGGATTCAGATACGGACCCACCGCTCACGCCGCCAACTCCTCACGCGCTCCCTCTCGGTCCGACCACGGGATGGGCCGCACGTCATAGCTGCGCATGGCGCCCAGCACACTCGCCGAGACCGGCCGATCGGAGTCGTTCAGAATCGCATAGGCGCGGGAGTCGGAAGCACGCACCTCCCGGGTGTCGATCCAGGAGAACGCCACCGACTGCGCGGTGTCACGACCAGGGCGATTGATGGCGCGCAGCACGCGCTCCGGCTGCTCTTTCGACTTCGGTATCACGAAGTCGAACCGGTGGTCATAGCCGCTCTTGCCGGTCAACTTCGCGTTGGGCGTGTATCGGATCTCGGCGAGATCCAGCCAGGCCACCACGTCCTCGTGGAACAAGCTGGCGACCGCCGAGGACGCCAGGTAGAAGAGATCGTTCACGGCGAGCATTGCCTGTATCAAGTTGTGCTTTCGCAGCGCGAAGTTGTCGCTCGACGCCCGCACCTCGAGGGCGGTCTCGTTTATCTGCACGCCGAACCCGTTGAGCGTCGTGTCGAGCAAGGCCCGCCGCCGGCCGCCGTCGATTCTGCAGCCGGACTGTTCCAGGTCCTCGATGATGTAGCCGTCGTCCGTCAGCACGAACCCCCCGTCGGCGCGCTTGGCGTAGATCTGGAGGCAGTCGTTGTGGCGATCCAGGTACGGTGTGGTGATTTCGATCCACTCATCGACCTGGCGCAGGGTCGTCTTGTCACGCAGCCAGGTCCGGTACTGATCCAGCAAGGCCTGCACTTCCCCCATCATGTGAACAACCCCCGTCGGATGACCGGCGGCTCGACGCTACTGCAGAACTGCATGAAATCCTGAAGGGCTCGCCAGGGATCCGCACATCGACGCTGTCCCGGTCGGGCAGCCGGGACCGCCGTAGAGAAGCCCACGCGCTCTGGCAGGCCCTTTGACGACGCCAGAGCAACCCTCCTTCTGGTCCAGGCCGGTGAGCAGCCTCGCCGTCATGCGATCGCTCCGACGAGCTTCTCGGCGTCGCGAACACGCAGCTCACCGGACACCAGCTTCGGAAGCAGCGCGTCCCGGAGGGTACCGAGGATTCGAGCTTCCTCCTGATTCTCTTGCAGTCGGTTCAGTAGCGGTGCCGCGAATGAGGAAAACGCCAGTCGAACGGGAGCGTCCGCCAGCATCACGGCGGTATCCACAACTGCCTTCGGACTCACGGCCGGATACGCCCCGCCATCCGCAAGGTGAGCGAGGCGGTCGATAGCATCGCGGGAGGTCGCCCCACAGTAGACGAATTCTCGCTCGACGGCGTCCTTGGGGCGCAACACTGCAAAACCCGTGCTTCCGGTCAGGCCATTCCGGTCGATGAGCGCGAACGACCCGTTTCCGGGTCGAACCGTGCCCACGATGGTGTCGCCTCGGCGCAAGACGCGACGGCCGCGACTCGGTGCATCCGGCCAGGAGTATTCCTGAATGTCATCAATGTAGCCCCGTTTCGTCTTCGCCAAGTCGACGTACAGGATGCGGCTCGGCACGTTCTGGTTGCTCCACGATTCTGGATTCAGATGTGCGACATCGTCAAGCGTGCTCGCACGCCACCCCTCGGGCACGTCGCCCGACTCCGAATCCACGAGCCGCTCGGGAAACAGGTCAGCGATCTCCTTCGGAAGCCCGGTGGCGCGGCCTTCCATCTTTGCCCGCACCGGGTCGAAATCGACGAACCAGGACCGGAACAGCGCCCGCACCATCGCCTCCAGCGTCGCGTTCATGCGCTGGTTCAGCTCGATCTTGTCGTCCAGCGTGCCGAGGACATGCGCGATGGCGCGTTGTTCGGCGACATCACCGGGGATGCGGACGGTTTCTTCGTGCAGGTGGTTGCGGTTCAGCCCGGGGACGGCGGCCTTGTCAGAGAAGCGGGAGAAATCGAGAGATCGGAGGAAATAGCTGATGAACCGGGGGTCGTTTTCCTTGAAGTTCTGGACGTACAGCGCCGTGTTGAGAGGCCAGAAGTCGTTCGGAACAAAAAACACTCGCCCCAGAGTGCCATAGCGACCGGTGACGACCCCGGGACCGGGAACCCTGCTCTCTGAATGATGGTCGGTGATCCCGGATGATGACACGACGGGTACAAGGCCGTGGCGGCGTTCACGCTCCGGCAGGTCGTATCCGCGTTTCAGAACGATGACGTCACCGAGCCTCTTCTGAACCCATCCATCGGGACAAGACGGTCGCGCAGGGCGCGTCAGCGGCACGTGCTCCGCCTCGATCCGCGTCCGAAACGAGGCCGGCACATCGTTCCACACGAACAGGTCGACCCGGAACGGCAGGTCGCTCTCCTCGAACGCCTCGCGTAGATCGCCGACCCGCCCTAGTTGCGTCGGCGTGGGGAATACCACCAAGTCGAGATCGGATTGTGGCCTGGAGGTCCACTTCACGCGCGACCCGTACACCCAGGCAGTCGTGTTGGGTAGGTGCCGGTCAAGCAGATCGAGAACGGTCTTGCGCTCCGTGGCCGTGATGTCGATAGCCTCGTCTACTCCCATGTTGCACCGGTCATGGTCTGATAGAGGCCGATGGCGTCGTCGATGAAGTCCGGCACCAGCGCGAGGCAGGCTTGGGCCTTCTCACCGTCGTAATCGTGAGAGGTATCGATCCGCGCTTCGACATACTTGAACCACTGTTCGATAGAGGAGGCGAACACGTCGTTTTCGCTGGCCAGCCGGAAAATGGGCTTGGGGCTGTTGGGTGGCTCGCCGACGCCCAGCTCCTCAATGAGGTAGCGCTTGAGCACTTTCCAAAGACAGTCGTAGCAGGTTTCGAAGCGCTGGATGACGGATTCGGCGATGCCCTCGCGATCCAGATCGGAGAGGGCCGGGTTCTCATGCCGATAGTTTGCGTTCTGCTGTTGCAGGCGCTTCAGGGACGAGCGGAACTTGCTGTAGTCGATCATGGCGGCTCAATGGGCGGCAGCGTCAGTTCGACGTCCGGCGCAGAACGAGCGCGTCGGCGACGGTGGTCTCGGACGTTTCTGAACCGACGGAAACATGGTCGGCCTCCCCGTGTTGTCCCTCCCAGTCCTCAACGCCGGTGTTCAGCGCAATGCGCCGCACGGAGATCTGGCCGGGCGACAGATCGTCGTAGCCCTGCTCATACCCGTTGACTACGACCCGGAGGTCACCGGGGTCACCGGGATGGGCCTTGAGCGCTTCGATCAGCTCGATGATGGTCATCGGTTCTCCTTGCCGGGAGGGAAACCCAACATCTTCAGGTTCTCGGCGATGGCCGCGTCCAGCTTCATCCCCTCTGCCTGCTGCGCCTGAAGCTCCCCGACCAGCCGCCGCATCTTCGCCTCGAACGGCTCACCGTCGTCCGGCTGCGGCTCCGCGCCGACGTAGCGGCCCGGCGTCAACACGTGTCCGTGCCGGCGCACCTCGTCGAGCGGGGCGCTCTTGCAGAAGCCGGGCAGGTCCTCGTAGGCCTCCGCGCCGTCGCGCCACGCGTGGTAGGCGCCGGCGATGCGGGCGATGTCGTCGTCGGTCAGCTCGCGATGCGTGCGGTCGACCATCCGTCCGAGCTTGCGGGCCATCGCCCACAGCTCTGCCTCGTGGCCGACCGTGGCCCCGCCGTTCGGGGTCGCCCCCGCGGCGCCTCCCCGCTTCTCCGACCGCCGTCGCGCCATGTCGTGACCTCCGTCGCACGAACCCGGACCGCGAGCCGCAATCCGGTCCGTCAACCCTTAGCGTACAACCGGCCGGCGGCATGCCTCAACGGCGCGGCCCGTCGTGGGGGCAGCGCCGACGACTTCCGCAGCCGCTCAAGCGCCTTTCCGCACTGCAGCTCGCTGAGTCCCCGCGTCTACTGCTGCGGGTCCTATGGTTGGGCGCGCCATCCATCATGATCGGCCTGTCCGACGGACGGCCGCTGGGCCGGGGCCGGCCGCCTGCGGCGCCCCGCGACGGGCCGTCCCTCGACGCGCGGTCGGCGCAGGGCGCGTGTCCGGTTTACAACGCGCGCCTGCCGGCCCGGCGCAGGAGACGCCCGCGGGTCGGTGATTCAGCCGCTCGTCGGGCGCGCTCGGCGCCGGCGACCGGACCGCGCGAGAACGCGGCCAGCGCGGCTACCGCCTCGTCGATGACGCGCGTCACCTCGGCGGCCGGCGCGCTGAAGTTGTTGGCCAGGATCGCAAACGCCACCGGTTCGCCGTCCGCGGTCTCGACGTAGCCGGCGAGCGCGCGCACCCGGCGCATCGAGCCGGTCTTCGCGCGGGCGACGCCTTCGGCCGCAGTTCCGATCAGTCGCCGGCGCAGCGTCCCGTCCCGACCCGCGATCGGCAGCGCGGCCAGCATCGGCCCGCGGTGGTAGGGATCCCAGTACATGCTGGCCAACACCTCCACCAGCGCACGGGCGGTCAGGTAGGTGTAGCGCGACAGTCCCGACCCGTCCGCGA
>JAJEEA010000007.1 GCA_022821235.1 Vicinamibacteria bacterium | reverse complement strand
GGCCGAGGACCGCGCGCCGGCGCCGCCGACGGTCGCCGCCGTCGACCTCGACGCGCTGCGGCCGGCGGACCGGCAGGCGGTCGGAGAACGGCTCGCCGACCTGCTGTCGGGAATGCGCGGCCTGCAGGCGCCGGCCGCGCGGGCCGAGATCGAGGACCTCCAGCGCCGCCTGCCGCTCCCCGTCGACCTCGCCCGCGCCGAGCGCCCCGAGGCGGGGCGGACTGCCGACGGGTTCGCGCTGCTCGCGGGGCTCGCGCGCGACTGCCTCGACGCGGACCGCGCGCAGGCCGGCCGGCTGGTTCGCGCCAGCGTGTTCAAGGCGCGGACGAACGGGGCGCTGGACGATGAGGAAACTGAGCGCATCCTCGCGCGCGTGCTTGACGCGGCGTACGAGGACGGCGGAGAGCGGGAAGGACCGGGCCCCGCCGCACCCCCGCCCGCCCTCGTCGGCGACCGCCTCGCCGAGCCGCTGCTGACGTCGGTGACCGACCTGTTGTGCTCCGCCCCGGCGCCGTGGCCCGTCGAGCACGACCACCTCGTGCTGCTGTACGCGTCGGTGCTGCTCCCCGGGCGCAAGCAGGTCGCGACCGCGTGGAAGCACTATGCCGACACCGCGTCCCGTCGCCTGCGCGAGCGCCTGCGCCTGTCCGACCTGTCGACCTGGCCGCCCCACGCCGCGCCGGCGATTCTGCGCCAGCTCGCCGACGACGAGCCCGCGCTGGCGGTGCTCGCCGCGACCACGCACGCGGGGCGGCCGCGATGGCTGACGTTCCATCGCGACCGGGTCGTCGTGGGCGCGGTCCCCGACAAGGACCTCGTCGTCGACGACGAAGAGCCCGAGGTCCATCCCCTGCGCCCCGGGTTCCACCCCCTGGCGCCGGTTCGGCTCGTCCGCCGCCGGGGACGCCTGGCCGACGACCTCGTTCTCCGGCACGGCGAGGACCGCCTGACCCTCGCGAGCGCGAAAATGGGCAACTTCGAGCGCCGCTTCGGCGCCCTGCTGGACGCCCTCGGCGTCGATGCGGACCGGCTCGACCGCGAGGCCTGACCCCGTGTCCGGGTTCGGACCCTGCGCGCGGCCGCGCCCCGGGAGGCCCGGGGCATCGGTCGCGGCCGGTCCGCCCCGCGCGCCTCCCGCCGGCCATTCGATCGGGCGCGACGCCCCGCGGGAAGTTAGAATGGTCCGTGCCCGGCCCCATTTCGGCCGCCGCCGGCGATCCGCCGTACTTCGCCCTCTCCCGCGACCTGTTCCTGCGTCTGCTCGGGCTCGTCTACCTGCTCGCCTTCGCCTCGCTCGCGCCGCAGATCCTGGGCCTCGTCGGCGGGGACGGCCTGCTGCCGGCCGCCGCCTACCTCGATCGCGCGTACGGGCTCTGGGGCGCCGCCGCCTACCATCGACTGCCGACGCTGCTCTGGCTCTGGCCCGGCGACGGGTTCCTCCTCGGCGCGTGCTGGCTCGGCATGGCGCTCTCGGCCGCGGCCATGGCCGGCCTGGCGCCAAGAGCGGTGTTCGGCGCCCTGTGGGCCTGCTATCTCGGGCTCACCGTCGCCGGACAGGAGTTCCTGCAGTTCCAGTGGGACGGGCTCCTGCTGGAAGCCGGGCTGCTGGCGGTGCTGTACGCCCCGGCCGGCCGGCGCGTGCCCTTCGGCGCCGGCGCCGAGCCGGCCGCGGGGGCGCGCTGGCTGGTCTGGGGGCTCGCGTTCAAGCTGACCTTCCTCTCCGGCGCCACCAAGCTGCTGAGCGGCGACGCCACCTGGCGAAGCATGACCGCGCTCGAGCACCACTACCAGACGCAGCCGCTGCCGACCTGGGTGGGCTGGTACGCGCACAACGCGCCCGAGTGGTTCGGCGTGCTGTCGGTCGGCGTCATGTTCCTCATCGAGCTCGCGGTCCCGTTCGCCATCCTCGCGCCCGCCCGCCTCCGCCGCGTGCGCATGGCCGGCTGCGCGCTGCTCTGCCTGCTGCAGGTCCTCATCGCCGCGACCGGCAACTACGGCTTCTTCAACCTGCTCGCGGTCGTCCTCTACCTGTCGCTCCTCGACGACGACGCCGTGGCGCGCATGCTCCGCCTCGGGGTCTCCAACGCCGGCATGCGGCGGAGCCCGCGGCGCCCCGCCCCCACGTGGCGACGGTGGGCGCGGGCGGGGGCGACGGCGCTGCTGGCGGGGTTGACCGTGCTCGCCTTCGTCCGCGAGGTCCGCCGCCCCGTGCCGGCGCCGGTCTGGGTCGACGTGGTGCTCGACGACTGGCTCGGACGGTTCCGCTCCGTCAACGGCTACGGGCTCTTCCGGGTGATGACCACCGAGCGCCGGGAGATCGTCTTCGAAGGGAGCCGGGACGGCTCGACCTGGGAGGAGTACCCGTTCAGGTGGAAGCCGGGGGACCCCGCGCGGGCTCCCGGTTTCGTGCAGCCGCACATGCCCCGCCTCGACTGGCAACTGTGGTTCGCGGCCCTGGACCCCCGCGGGAACGCCCACTGGCTGCTGCCGCTCGCGGACCGCCTGCTGGAGGACGATCCGGCCGCGCTCGGCCTCGTCGGCGGCACGCCGTTCCCCGACGGGCCGCCCCGCTTCGTCCGGCTGACGATGTACCGGTACCGGTTCACGAACCGGGAGGAAGCGTCGGAGGGGGCCTGGTGGGTGCGGGAACCGCTGGGACCGATGACGGAGCCGCTGAGCCTGGACCGCCGATCGCCGTGAGGCTCCTTGAGCCGCCCGCGATTCTCCTGGCGTCCGCGGCGTCCCGCGGCGCGGCCCGCGCCCCCGAAGTCGGGTGCACGTCAGATTTGTCGGAGAGCCTGAGGCTGGCTTGGCGGCTCCTCGTTCCCGGAAGTCTCGAAGCAGCCGCGGAGCTTCCGGCCGTGCAGCGCGATGTCGGCGTCGGCCTCTGCGATGGTCCAGCCCGTGCCGGTCCCAACAATGCTGACGTGCACCCCGTGGACGCCCGAAGTCCTTGAATTTGACCCCGCCAGCCTCTACAATGCGCGGATGAGATTTGGGTCTTCCCGGGTCGTTTCCCGCATCGCGACGCTGCCCGCCGGGGCGATGGTTCTCGGCTTCGCTCTTGCGCTCCCGGCAGAGACGCACGCTCAGGAACCGGCAGGGGGACCACCGGCCCCGACCCCCTCCCCGGCCGCGGCCGACGCCCGCCAACTGCTCGACCGCTACTGCGTCACGTGCCACAACGACCGGCTCGAGACGGCCGGGCTGAACCTGGAGAACATCGACGTCGCGCACGTGCCGGCCGAGGCCGAGATCTGGGAGAGCGTGGTGCGCAAGCTGCGCACGAGCACCATGCCCCCGCCCAACCGGCCGCAGCCGCCGGCCGGGGCCCGCGCCGCGATGGCCTCGTGGCTGGCGTCGACGCTCGACGCGGCGGCGGCGGCGAGCCCGAACCCGGGCCGCACCGAGACCCTGCGCCGCCTCAACCGCACCGAGTACCAGAACGCCATCCGCGACCTGCTGGCCCTCGACGTCGACGCCACCGCCCTGCTGCCGCCGGACGAGAGCGGCCACGGCTTCGACAACGTGACCGTCGGCGACCTCCCGCCGGCCCTGCTCGACCGCTACATCTCGGCCGCGCAGAAGATCAGCCGGCTCGTCATCGGCAGCACCCAGACCTCGCTGCAGGCCGACGTGATCCGCGTGCCCGCGGACACCACGCAGGAGGAGCACGTCCCCGGGCTGCCCCTCGGCACCCGCGGCGGCGTCGTGATTCCCTACACGTTCGCCCAGGACGGCGAGTACGACATCCAGGTGCGCCTGGCCCGGAACCGCACCGGCAACATCGGCGGCCTGCGCGACCGGCAGCCGCACGAGATGGAGATTCTGCTCGACCGCGTCCCCGTCGCGAGCTTCACGGTCCAGCGGCCGGAGCGCGGGGACGACGCGCTGGTCGACCGCGACCTGAAGGTGCGGGCGTCGGTGACCGCCGGCCCCCACGACCTCGGCGTCACGTTCCTGAGGAACGCCTCGTCGCTGATGGAGACCGAACGCAGGCCCGGGCAGTCGCACTTCAACGAGACCCGGCATCCGAGGCTGACCCCGGCCGTCTACCAGGTGTCGATAACCGGCCCCTACGCCCCGCAGGGCGCCGGCGACACCCCGAGCCGCGAGCGGCTGTTCGTGTGCCGGCCGGCGCAGGCGAGCGAGGAGGAGGACTGCGCCCGGGAGATTCTCTCCACCTTGATGCGGCGCGCCTACCGGCGGCCGGTCTCGGACGCGGATCTCGACGGCCCGATGGCGTTCTTCCGCGAGGGCCGGGCCGGCGGCGACTTCGACGCCGGCATCGGCCGCGCGCTGAGCGCGGTCCTCATCAATCCGCAGTTCCTGTTCCGGGTCGAGGTCGACCCGGACCGCGGCGGGGGCATCCCCGCGTACCACGTCAGCGACCTCGAGCTGGCGTCCCGGCTGTCGTTCTTCCTCTGGAGCAGCCTGCCCGACGACGAGCTGCTCGACGCGGCGATACGCGGCGAGCTGAGCGACCCCGACGAGCTCGAGCGGCAGACGCGCCGGATGCTCGCCGACCCCCGCTCGTTCAACCTCGCCAGCAATTTCGCCGGGCAGTGGCTGCGGCTGCGCAACCTCGCGTCGCTGAGCCCGAACGGGCGCCTGTTCCCCGACTTCGACGACAACCTGCGGCAGGCGTTCCGCGAGGAGACGGAGCGGTTCATCGACAGCGTGATCGACGAGGACCGCAGCGTGCTCGACCTCCTGCGGGCCGACTACACGTTCCTGAACGAGCGCCTCGCCAAGCACTACGGCATTCCCGACGTCTACGGCACGCGGTTCCGGCGGGTGGCCCTCGACGAGGACAGCCGGCGCGGCGGGCTCCTGCGGCACGGCAGCGTCCTCGCCGTCACCTCCTACGCCACCCGGACCTCGCCGATCATTCGCGGCGTGTGGGTACTCGACAACATCTTCGGGGCCCCGCCCCCGCCGCCGCTCCCCGACGTGCCGGCCCTCGAGGAGAACGAGGTGGCGGCCAACCTGCCGATGCGGGAACGGCTGGCCCAGCACCGCAACAGCCCGGCGTGCGCGAGCTGCCACCGGACCATCGACCCCGTCGGCTTCGCCCTCGAGAACTTCGACGCCCTCGGCCGCTGGCGAGACCAGGAGGGCGACAACGGCCGCATCGACGTCTCGGGCGGGCTGCCCGGCGTCGGCGCCCTCGCCGGGGTGGACGGCCTCGAGAACGGCCTGCTGAGCCGGCCCGATCTGTTCGTGGGACGGCTGACGGAGAAGCTGCTCACGTTCGCGCTGGGCCGGGGCGTCGAGTACTACGACGCGCCCGCCATCCGCACCGTCGTCCGCGAGGCCGAAGCGGACGGCTACCGCTTCTCGTCGATCATCCTCGGCATCGTCAAGAGCGTCCCGTTTCAGATGAGGAACTCCACATGATCATCACGAAGAAGGCGTTACCGCGGCGTACGTTCCTGAAGGGCGTGCAGGCCACGCTGGCCCTGCCCCTCCTCGATGCGATGATCCCCGCGGCGACCGCCCTCGCCCGCACGCCGGCCAAGCCGATCCGCCGGCTCGGGTACGTGTTCATCCCGATGGGCTGCGACCACCAGCGGTGGACGCCCGCCGACCGGGACGAGCTGGGCCAGCTCACGCCCATCCTCAGCCCGCTCGAGCCGGTCAAGGAGCAGCTCACGGTGGTGACCAACACCGAGCTGCAGCTCTCGTACCCGGGGACGCACGACACGTCGAACTCCGGGTTCCTGAGCGCCGCCTACGCCAAGCACACCGAGAGCTCCGACTACTTCCTCGGCACCACCGCCGACCAGCTCGCGGCCCTGCAGATCGGCCAGGACACGCAGCTTCCGTCGCTCGAGCTGTCGATGGACCTGAACCCGCTCGCGGGCGTCTGCAACAACGGCTACGCCTGCGTCTACCAGAACTGCCTGTCGTGGTCGTCGCCGACGACCCCGCTGCCGTCCGAGGCCCATCCGCGCATCGTGTTCGAGCGGCTCTTCGGCGAGGGCGGCACGGCGGAGGAGCGGAAGGCCGCGCTCGAGAGCCGGGCCAGCCTCCTCGACTCGTTCAACGAGGACATCGCGCGGCTCAAGGGCGCCGTCGGCGCGGCCGACCGGGCCCGCGTCGAGCAGTACCTCGACAGCATCCGCGAGGTGGAGCGCCAGATTCAGCGGGCCGAGGCCGCGGCCAGCGACAACCTCTTCCCCGACCTCGACCGCCCGGTGGGCGTGCCCGACTCGTTCGCCGACCACGCCCGGCTGATGTTCGACCTGCAGGTGCTGGCGTTCCAGGGCGACATCACCCGCATCGTGACGTTCCAGCTCACGCGCGAGCTGAGCAACCGCACCTATCCGGAGATCGGCGTGCCCGACCCGCACCACCCGACGAGCCACCACGGCAACGACCCCGAGAAGCTCGCGAAGATCGCCAAGATCAACACGTTCCACGTCTCGCTGTTCGCGGAGTTCCTCCGGAAGCTGAAGGAGACCCCCGACGGCGACGGGTCGCTGCTCGACCAGACCGTCTACATGTACGGCAGCGGCATGGGCAACCCGAGCCTGCACGACCACGTCAACCTGCCGATCCTGGTGGCCGGCGGGGCCGCGGCGGGCCTGCGCGGCGGGCAGCACATCCGCTACGAGACCGGCCTGCCGCTGGCCAACCTCCACCTCACTCTGCTCGACCGGGTGGGCGTGAAGCTCGACCAGTTCGGCGACAGCACCGGCACCGTCGACACGCTCTTCGACCCTGTCGCGGCGTAGCACAGCCGCCGATACGTAAACAGGGGCCGGCGCCTTCACGGAGGCGCCGGCCCCGCAGCTCGTTCGATCGGCGCCAGGCGACGGTTGCCGGGCTCGGAGTCGACGCCGTGGGACGGCGCGGACTCCAGCAGGATTGGGCGCCGGCGGAGCCGAACGCGGCGATTGGCGGGCCAGGAGAGAAACCGATGCATCCAGGACGAATCGCCCGACTGTCGGTGCTGGCGCTGGGGCTGGCCGGGACCGCGTGGGCGGCCGGCGAGGCCCCGCTCGCCGACGCGGCCGAGGCGGGGAACCCCGCGCTGGTCCGCACCCTGCTGCACGCGGGGGGGGCCGACGTCAACGCGGCGCAGGTCGACGGCATGACCGCGCTCCACTGGGCGGCGTATCACGACGATCTGGAGACGGCGGGGTTGCTGGTGCGGGCCGGCGCCGACGTCGACGCGGTGAACCGCTACAGCGTGCCGCCGCTGTCGCTGGCCGCCACCAACGGCAACGCCGAGCTGGTGACCCTGCTGCTCGACGCCGGGGCCGATGCGGACGCGGCGCTGCGAGGCGGCGAGACGGTGCTGATGACCGCGGCCCGCACCGGAAGCCTGGCCGCGGTGGAGGCCCTGCTGGCCAGGGGCGCGGACCCCGATGCGCGCGAGGCCCGGGACCAGACCGCCCTGATGTGGGCGGCGGCCGAGGGACACACGCCCATCGTGGAGACGCTGCTCGAGGCCGGCGCCGACGTGCACGCCTCGCTGCGATCCGGCTTCACCCCGCTCTTCTTCGCGGTGCGGGGAGGGCACGTCGACGCCACCCGGGCCCTGCTCGACGCCGGCGTGGACGTGAACGCGGAGCTCACGCGCGTCAAGGACGGGCCGGACCGCGCCGTCAACAACGCGACCTACCGGCCGGTCGACGACGGCATGAGCCCGTTGCTGCTGGCGGTGCGCAACGGTCACTTCGAGCTGGCCGTCGAGCTGATCAAGGCCGGGGCCGACCCCAACGATCAGCGGACCGGCTTTGCGCCGCTGCACACCGTGAGCTGGGTTCGGAAGCCGGACGCCAGCGACCGGGGCGACCCCGCACCGGAGGGGGCGGGCCGCCTGACCAGCCTGCAGTTCGTGCGAGCCCTCGTCGCGCTGGGGGCCGACGTGAACCTGCGCCTCGAGCAGGGCAGGCGCCCGCCGCACACCGCGTCGGGGCTGGAAATGGAGGGGGCGACGGCCTTCCTCATGGCCGCCGACCGGGCCGACGCGGGCCTGATGCAGCAGCTCCTGGAGCTGGGCGCCGATCCGTTCCTGCCCAACGCCGAGGCGAGCACGCCCCTGATGGCGGCGGCCGGCCTCGGCACCAACGCGCCCGACGAGGAAGCGGGCAGCGAGGCCGAGGCGTTGATCGCCACCCAACTGCTGCTCGATCTCGGGGCCGACGTCGACGCCGTGGACGCCAACGGCGACACCGCGATGCACGGCGCCGCGTACGGCAACTTCCCCGCCGTGGTGGGGCTGCTGGCGGCGAGCGGCGCCGATTCCGAGGTCTGGCGGCAGACGAACGCGGCGGGGCGCACGCCCCTGTTCATCGCCGAGGGGTTCCGGAACGGCCTGCCGAGAATGTCCCGGCCCACCATCGACGCCCTCGAGCTCATCATGGCGAGGGAAGGCATTCCGACCGACGGGCCGCGGCCCGTGCACATCGACCAGTACTCGCGGCCGGCGCAGCAACAGCAGTAGACGCCGCACGACTCCCGGACGGGAGCAGGGACCCGGACGCCCCTGCTCCCTTTACCGTATCTGACCCGAGCCTCCGACGTCCTTCGTTCGCGCCGACCTTCGACTCAACCTTCTCCGCATCGCTGCCGATACTCTTGGAGGGTCCCCGCTCTCGGGGACCGCTCCGGCCTGACCGATGTCCCAACGACGCTCTGCGCCCACGCCGCTCCGCCCCGTCCCGACCCGCCGCCGCTTCGCCGCCGCCGCGCTGACCGGCCTCCTGAGCGCCACCGCCCTCGTCGCCGCGAACAACGCCGGCGTGCGCGACTACCTGGATCTGGCGAGGAAGCACGAGTCGAGGGGCTGCGCCCTCAGCCCGTCGAACAGCTCGGCCATCGGCTACTACCAGATGACGCTGGCCGCCCTACGGGACATCGGTTTCAAGGACGATGCGGGAAACTGGATCGAGAACGAGTGGGGCATCACCTCGGACGAGGAGTTCCGGTGCCACCGCACTGCCAACGACGAGGCGATGAAGCGGTTCACCGAGAACAACTGGACGATGCTCGCCGACGACGTGAAGGACCGGATCGGCAGGAGCGCCTACGGGGTCGTCATCGACGCCGCCTCGCTGCTCGCCGGCGCGCACTTCCTCGGCGCCCGGGGCATGAACGACTTCGTCCTCTGCGGCATGCACGTCACGTGCATCTCGGAGTTCGCGGTGCTGACCAACGGGGGCGACCCCGCCAGGATTCACCGGAAGCTGATCGAGCGCCTGAAGAAAGCGACGGGGCTGAACGTGTCGGAGCTGACCGACGGCTCGTGACCCTGACGCCGCACACCCGCTCCGTGCCGCCCGCCCGCAAGCCGGATCACCTTGCCCTTCAAGGCCCAAGGGTGAAGGATGGAGTGATGCGAGCCACCCCGATCTCGGCATTGCTCAAGCTTCCCGTTTCGGAACGGGCCGCGATTGCGATGGCGTTGTGGGACAGTCTCACCGACGCCGAGCGTGATGCGGAGCTCGTCCTCACCCCGGAGCAGGAGATTGAGTTGGACCGGCGCTGGGCGGCGCATCTTGAAGACCCCGCCTCGGCGATTCCCTGGAACGAGGTA
>JAJEEA010000454.1 GCA_022821235.1 Vicinamibacteria bacterium | reverse complement strand
GCGCGGAGGATCTCGTTGACGCGTTGCAGGTGGGCGTTGAGCACCTGGAACATGTCAGCGAACTGCGCGATACGGCACACCGGGCGCAGGAAGTTGCCCGCCACCACGTAGAGCCCCGCCAGCGTGCCGATAGTGATGTCGCCGTTCATCGCCCGCCAGCCGCCCGACCCGAACACGGCGGCCGCGCCCAGCATGAGGAACAGGTCGGGGAACGACACGCCGACGTGGCCGATCTCGGCGAAGCGCTGCCGCACCGAGAGCTCGCGGGACTGATAGCCGCTCCAGCGTGAGAAGAACGACGCTTCGGTCGCCGTCGCCTGAAGATGCTCCAGGTTGCGCAGCCCGGCCATGCCATGGCCCGCGAGCTCGCCCTGCTCCCGGACGAGGCGGACGTTGAGATCGTCGCGCCGCGCGACCACCAGCCGCGTCAGCGCGAGAAGCAGCAGGCCGAGCGCGGCCAGCGCGAGCCCCGAGGGAGCGTCGAAGACGAACGCCACTGCGAGGAAGGCGAGGCTCGTTACCGCCTCGATGGTCAGCGTCACCAGGTGCATCGCGCCGGCATTGGCGATGTTGTCGATCAGGTGCATGCGGTTGGCGAGATCGCCGGCCAGGTGCCGGGCGTGGAACTGCATCGGCAGCCGGAGCAGCCGGGTGAAGTAGCGGTCGCCGTGCTCGGTCGAGAGGCGGATTCCCAGCCGGCGTAGCAGCCGCCGGTTGAGCCAGGTGAGCAGATAGGTCGCCGCCGCGGCGGCGACGGCCGCGGCGACGACGGCCGCGGCGACGCCGTCGTTTCCGGCGACGAGCACGCGGTCGATGAACACGGACAGCAGTAGCGGCAGGGCGAGGCCGGGCAGCACCAGGAGCAGGGCGCAGAGGCCCGCGAACGCAAGCTGCCGCTTGCTGCCGGCGAGCCAGGGCCACAACTGCCTGAATGCGCCGGGGCGATTGCCGCCGCGCCGAAAGTCCTCGGTCGACTCCGGCACCAGGACGACGCCGGTGAAGGCGCGGTCGAACTCCTCCCGGTCCACCGAGCGGTGACCTGTTGCCGGATCGTTCACGTGGTACCGGTTCCTGCCGATGCCCTCCAGGACGACGAAGTGGTTGAACTCCCAGAAGAGGATGATGGGTAGCGGCAACTTCGGCAGGTGGCGGGGCTCGCGCCGCCAGCCGGTCATCCGGAGGCCATAGGCTTCGGCGGCGGTGACGATATCCGCCGCCGTGCACCCGTCACGCCCGGTTCCGCAGGCGTCGCGAAGCTCGTCGAGCGTCGCCCAGTAGCCGTGATGGGCCAGCACGATGCCGAGGCAGGCCGCGCCGCAGTCCGCGATTTCCTGCTGCAGGAACACGGGGGTGCGCACGCGCCGGCGCCAGCCGGGCACAAGCGCTCGCCATACCGCGGACACCGGGTTCACCGATCGCGCCCCTTGCGCGCCGCGGCCTCCGGGACGGCGTGTCGCGGCACGGCGCTCGCCGGGCCGGCGCCGCGTGCCGGCAGCCGGAGCAGTGGCGGCCGGTCGCTCAGAGCGACCGCCCCCTCGACCCGCATCCCGTCGCGAGCGCCCGACCAGGGTTCGTCGAGCGCGACGCGCAGCCGGTGGGTGGCGCCGGGCGGCGCGGATGCGTCCGCATGCCGGGGCAGCCACTGGCGGACTTCGGCCGCCGGGCGCGCCGCGTCGACGACGCGGGCGGACCGTGCGCCGGCCCAACCCACGCCCTCGGAGCGCACCCGGACGGGCGCGCCCGGCTCGATGGTCGCCGCCAGATCACGATTCACGAACAGCACCACATGCGCTTCGCCCCCGTCGCCGGCCCGGACCTCGGCAAGCGGCTCGCCCGCCAGAACCCGCTGCCCGACCGTCGGTCCCGCCGGCGACAGCACGCCCGCGGCCGGGCTAGCGACCTCGGTGGCGGAGGCGAGCCGCGCGATCTCCGCCTCCGCCGTAGCGAGCGCGGCATCGAGCGCCGCCTCGTCCGACCAGCGCGCTACGGTTTCCGCCAACGCCCTTTGCGACCGCGCCGCGGCCGTTAGCCAAGCGGTTTCGGGACCATGCAGCCGGGCGATCACCTGGCCCATGCCGACCCGCTCGCCGGCGGGCACGAGCACCTCCGAGACCGTGCCCGACAGGACGGGGGCGACCGGGAAGCGCTCGCCGGCGAGCACGAGGACGCCCTCGCGGACGACGGTGCGGTCAACCGGCCACAGGACGCCCCAGGCTACCGCCACGACCAGGACGGCGGCGAGGAGGAGACGACAGGGCCGCTCGTGGGGCGCGTCCGCCCACAACGGATCGTCCAGTTCCTTGAAACGCATCCTGGCCGCGAGCGCCGCATCGCGGAAAATGGGTTCCGTCTTCATGCCGGTTCGCTTCCCGCAACGGTCCCGGTTCCCGCGGCCTCCCGGGTCGCGGCCGACCGCTGTGCCGGGCGGCCGCCCAGAATGAACTCTCCGACACTGCCCTCGATCAGTGGATCGAGGCCCGTGGCTTCGGCGAAGAGCGTCGCGTCGCCGGCGCCAAGCGCGCACGGCGCGAGTCCGAGGTCGGTCGCGGCCAGATACAGAGTCTGATAGAGAACCCCGGTATCGCGCAGAATCAGCGCATAGGCGACCGACCGGTACTTCCACATGACCCGCGCGAACCGCGCGGTCACGATGACGAGCGCCTGTGTCTCCGGGATGCCACCGGCACAGGTTCGGGCTTCTGCCAGCAGTGACGAGACGGCGGGGGTTCGACCGCTGATCCGCACGAGCGCATGACCGGCGGCATCGTAGTGATACAGTCCCGGCTCGATGTCGGCCGCGCGGTCGACGGCCACGTAGAGTTCCAGTTCGCCGCGCGCGCCTCCAGTCGGATAGGGACGCTTCACCACCACCTCGAAGTCGCCCCGTGCGCCTGCGGGTCCAGCCGGGGTCGCAAGGTTGCCGCGAATGCGGGCCGCGCGGTCGAACAGCGCGCCGATATCGCCGAGCGCGATCGGACGGTCCGCGTCATAGATCCGGAGCGAAGCGCGTCTCTCCAGCACGTCGGCCAGCGATCCGCTCGCACCAGCGGCGTTGGCCGGCGGCAGCGCCGTTCGCTCCCCAGGCCAAGGCGGTCGGGTCGGAGGCGGCGGATCGATCGTTTCGCGATGGTCGAACGTCGCGCCCATAGGGTCGCGGTGCCAGCCCCGGCGGTGACGACGGTACGCGGCCAGATCGTGGAACTCCCACTGCTCGAGCGCTTCCCTGCGCCGAGGGTCCGCTTCCGCCCGTTCGAGAAAGCCGGCGGCGGCCAGCGCGCGGCGGACGATGGAGGTCTCGAGCGCCGCCAGCTCGGGAAACGAGAGACGCGCCCCCGCGAGCGGCGATTCGAGAAGCCAGCTCCGATCGTCGCGCCGGATGCAGGCGAACCGGTCGAGCCCGATCTCCGGTGCCGGTTCCGTCGCCAGCGACGGAACGAATGCGGCCCACTGCGGCAGCAGCACGGCGCGCTCCCCCACCTCGTCGAGGAGAGGAAACTCGACTAGGCCGGCTGCCGCCAGCCGCCGGAGAACCATCATGAAGGCGGTCGCCCGATCTGGCCCGCCGGCTTCGAGCGCAAGATCCCGCAAGGCGGCCGCATGCGCGCCCCGCGACAGGCGATCGAGCACGGCGGCATACGCCTCCTCCTCCCAGGGCAGGAAACTGACTACCCTGCCGTCCGGCTGCCGCACCGCGAAGGACATCCCGTCGCCGGACCGCTGCAGGCGACAACCCCGGAGCAGCCGGCACTGGATTCCCGGCGTTCGCGGCAGATCGAAGAAGCTCATGACCCCCTCGCGTTTCGCCGCAGCACTTGATTCCCGATCCTGCGGCACGGAACGAACATGTTACTCCCAAGGATTGCGGTGGCGGAGATGTTCTATTGGTATCATATGTATGCGTTTGCCAATCGCTGCTCACGGTATGGACACGAACGAGATCCTGACCGACCGGGCCGCGAGCGGGCGACCCGGACGCGTTCGGCGAGGTGATCGAACTGCATTACGCGCGCATTTGTCGGTTCGGTCCGCGGGTGCTGGGCGATGCGGAGGAGGCGGCCGAAGTTGCCCAGGACGTCTGCGTGATGCTGCCCGCGAAACCGCCCGAGCCAGGCAGTTGGCTTGGTTGCGGCAGGCCCTGGGTGTTGGCCACCCTCAGGGAATGATCATTTCTTGACGCTTGTCGACGGACCTCGTTGACGACGACGCGGCGGCGGGTCGTCGTCAGAGGCGGGGTCGGTGCGGCGACGGCGTTTGCGTTGCTGCTGGCTGAGCTCGGCCT
>JAJEEA010000544.1 GCA_022821235.1 Vicinamibacteria bacterium | reverse complement strand
CGCGGGCCACCGCCTGCATCCCCGCCTCCGTCCTGGCCGATGTCGCCGGCTACGTGGAGGAGACGCAGCACGGCGAGGCCCACGTCGCGCGCTGGCGGCGGGTGCTCGACGCCTTCGCCGGGACGCCCGGGGGCATGACCGCCGCCGGGGCGCGCGGGATGGCGGAGCGGTACTCGGCGGGGCGCTGGCGTCCGGTGGCGTCGGCACTCGCGTGCATGGAGACCGCGGCCGCCTGGTGGGCGGCGCTCGGGGGCGAGGCGCGGGTGCGGGCGCTCTACGGCGAGGCGCTCGCCCCCGAGGCGCAGGCCGAGCGCGAAGCAGGGGTGGCCGCCCGCTACACGGGCCTCGCCCCCGAGGTGCGCGCGCTCGCCGCCGGGGCCGCGGTGGGGCTCCGGGGCGCGGGCGGACACGCATCGCTCGCCGCGTGGTGGGACGGGCTCGACTGCCGGCGCCGGCGCGTCGCGGTCGGTGCGGGAAGCGTCGCGGACGCCGCGAGCCCCTGGTGCCGGGCGTGGAGCGCACTCGGCGATCCGCACCGGGCCGGGGCGCTGCGCATCGGACGGGCGCTGCTCGGCGCCGACCTCCCCGAGGGGGCGTCGCGCGATAGCGGCGTGGCCGGGCGCCTCGAGGCCGCGGACGCGCAGGTCGTGGAGGCGCCCGGGGCGGCGCTCGCGTTCGTGGTGCGCCTCACGGGGGCGCCCGATGGACGCACCGACACGGTGACGGTGGCCTACGCGACGCGCGACGGCACCGCGACGGCGGGAGCGGACTACGCCGCGGTGGCGGGCACGCTCGCCTTCGCGCCCGGGGAGAGCGAGAAGACGGTCGCAGTGGCGGTGCACGACGACGGGCACGACGAGGGCGAGGAGACGATGACGCTCGTGCTCTCCGACCCCGAAGGGGCGACGCTCGGGCGCGCCGAGGCGACCGGCACCATCGCCAACACCGACGCGATGCCGAGCACGTGGCTCGCGCGGCTCGGGCGGACCGTCGCCGAGCAGGTGGTCGAGGGCGTCTCGGGGCGCTTCGGGGCCGAGCGCAGCGCAGGCTTCGAGGGCCGCCTCGCCGGACAGACGCTCGGCGGCGGCCCCCCGCCCGCAGAGGATGCGCAGCCGCCGCGCGGGGAGGTGCGCCCCGGTGCCTGGCCCGAGGCCGAGGACCCGGTGGCCGAGGAGCGGAAGGTGACCGTCGCCGAGCTCCTGACGGGCAGCGACTTCACCTGGACCGGCGCGCCGGATGATGCGGGCGGGTCCTGGGCGCTCTGGGCGCGGGCCGTGCAGACGCGCTTCGACGGCGCCGACGGCCCGCTCGGCCTCGACGGCGAGGTGGCGACGGGATTCCTCGGAGCGGACTTCGCGCGCGGGGACTGGCTCCTCGGCACGGCCTTGACCCACAGCGAGGCCGAGGGGAGCTACACGCTGGCCGGCGGCACGGGCGGCGCGGTCGCGTCCTCGCTCACGGCCCTTGCCCCCTACGCCCATCTTCGCATCGACGCGAGCCGCACCGCCTTCGGTGTGCTGGGCGTGGGCCGGGGCACGCTGACCCTCACCCCCGAGGGCGAGACCGGCGTGTCGGCGGACCTCGGCTGGCAGATGGCCGCGGCGGGGCTCACCGACACCCTCGTGCGGGTGCCGGTCGGCGGCGGCTTCGGGCTCTCCGCGAAGACCGATGCGCTGTGGGTGCGCACCACCTCCGGCGCCGTGCCCGGTCTTGCGGAGGCGGATGCGCAAGTGACGCGCCTGCGGCTCGGGCTGGAGGGGAGCTGGACCTTCGCCCTCGACGCCGGGGCTTCGCTGGTCCCGTCGCTGGAGACCGGGCTGCGCCACGACGCGGGCGACGCCGAGACCGGCTGGGGGCTCGAGCTCGGCGCGGGCGTCGCGTGGCGCGACCCCGCGCGGGGGCTCGACCTCTCCGTCGAGAGCCGGAGGCTCGCCACCCACACCGACGGCGGCTTCGGCGAGCGGGGCTACGCCGCATCGCTTCGCTTCGACCCCGCGCCCGACACCGAGCGGGGCCTCTCGCTCACCATCGAGCAGGACGAGGGCGCCGCCTCGGGCGGGGTGGAGGCGCTGTTCGACGAGGGGCCCTTCGCGGTCGGCGAGACCGCATCCACCGCCGGCGGGCGCTTGAGCGCCGAGGCGGCCTACGGCTTCCCCGTGCGCGGGCGACGCTCCACCGGCACCCTCTACCTCACCCGCCAGTGGTCCGAGGGCGCTCGCGACACCACCCTCGGCTGGCGCCTCACTCCGGGCGGCGAACGCGCCGGCGCGGGCTTCACCCTGGACTTCAAGGTGACGCGGCGCGAGGGCGTGGGCTCCGGCGAGAGCAGCATCGGCATCAACGCCACCCTGCGGTGGTGAGGACGGACGGGCGATGGGCGACGACGGGACCTTCGTCCTTCCGGGGAAACGGTCGCGCGGCGCCGCGCGCATGCTTGAATCGAGCTCCGCCAGGCCCCATCTGCCGTGAAACGGCCCCCGACTGCGGCCCAGGGCCACGCTGGGGCAAGCGAAAGCCCCCCTCTCCCGAGGGGAGAGCCGGCCGATTCCTTGCCCCGGACAGCGTGGAATGGTTCCGGACTGCAATCGCGGCCACCTTGTGGCGTGAAGGGCGATCATCTAGCCTGCATCCGAATCCGCGCCGTCCCGGATGTTTCGACCGGAACCGCTCGAACGCGGTCCGAGGAGAGTCCGATGGAACTGAGTCAACCGTTGAAGTCCCGCATCGAATCGCTCATCGAGTCCGACCGGGTGGTGCTGTTCATGAAGGGCACGCGCATGCAGCCGCAGTGCGGATTTTCCGCCGCCACCATCGGCATCCTGGACTCCCTGGTCCCGGATTACACGACGTTCAACGTCCTCGAAGACCAGGGGATCCGGGAGGGCATCAAGGCGTTCTCCGAGTGGCCGACGATTCCGCAGCTCTACATCGATCGGGAGTTCGTCGGCGGCTGCGACATCGTGAAGCAGATGTTCAACAACGGCGAGTTGCACGAGATGCTCGGCGCCGAGGCGCCGGACCGCACGCCGCCCGAGGTCAGCGTCAGCGCCGCCGCCGCCGCGATCATCGGCAACGCGCTCCAGGCCAATCCCGGCAACGCGGTGCACCTGTCCATCGACGGGCGCTGGCAGCACTCGTTCAATCTCGGTCCGATGGAAGGGCACGAGATCAGGGCCGAGTCGAACGGGGTCGCGCTGCTGTTCGACGTCGCATCGGCGCAGAAGGCGAAGGGTCTCTCGATCGACGTCGAA
>JAJEEA010000080.1 GCA_022821235.1 Vicinamibacteria bacterium | reverse complement strand
GGCGGGCGGACCCGGCCCGGCCGCCGAGACCGCGCTCGGCGCCTTCCGCCGGGCGCTGGAGGGCACGCTCGCTTCCGCCGGCGCGGCCGCCCGGCGCGTTGAGCCGGACGCGCTGCTGTCGTTGGCGGCCGAGCTGGTCGCGCCGGACATGCAGGGGTATCGAGACGGGGAAACGGAGCGCCCGCGGCGCCGCTGGGCGCCGCGCGATCCGCTGCACGAGCAGTGCATCGCGCCCGGCCGCGCGCTCACGGTCCATCCCACCGGCCTCGCCTTCCACGACGGGGGAACGCCCCGGTCCCGGGACGAGCAGGACATCGCCGTGCGGGTGCTCAGTGCGGTGGCCTTCCCCGAGGTCTGGCCGGGCTGGCGCGGCAACGCGCTGATCGGCGACTTCCACCGTGACTTTTTGCAACCGGGGTGCCCGGTGCTGACATGCCTCACCGTCATGACCGGCGACGAGGCGGCGGGCGAGAAGGCGTTCCTGAAGTCGGCGCGGGCGACCCAGCAGGCCGGGACCGGCATCGCGCGCTACCTCCCCGGCCTGCCCGAGAAGGCCAGGGACTGGCAGACCGTCACCGAGCGGATCAAGGACGGCGAGAAGCTGGTCCGCGCCTGCTACATGGCCGCGGTCTACGCGCCGCTCGACGCGCTCGACGAGGCCGAGCAGGCGGTCCGCGCCATCTACCACGGCCAGGGCTGGCGGGTGAACGCCGAGCGTTACGTCCAGCTTCCGTCCTGGCTCGCCTGCCTGCCCATGGCTTCGGCCGGCGGCCTCGACGCCGACCTGGAGCGCATGGGCCGGATGAAGACGCTGCTGACGTCGAGCGCGGTCAACCTCGCGCCGCTGCATGGGGAATGGCGGGGCCAGCCGGCGGACCCGGACAATCCCCCGGCGCTGTTCCTGATCGGGCGCCGAGGGCAACCGGCCTGCTGGTCGCCCTTCGCCAACGAGGCGGGGAACTACAACGTCGCGGTCACGGGAAAATCCGGCTCGGGCAAGTCGGTGCTGATGCAGGAGTTGGTGACGGGCCTGATCGGCGCCGGCGGCGAGGCCGTGGTGATCGACGACGGGCGCTCGTTCCAGCACACGGCGGAGGCGCTCGGCGGGGCCTTCATCGCGTTCGGCAAGGACCCGGCGTGTCTGAACCCCTTCGCCATGATCGACGCGGGCACCGCCGCGCACGACGGCGACTACCGCGAGGAATGCTTCGCCATGCTGGCGGGCGTCATCGGGCGCATGGCGCACCGCCGGGGAAGCATCGACGACATCGAGGCCGCGCTGATCGCCGAAGCCATCGCGGCGGCCTGGGACGAAAGCGGCAACGACGCCGATCTCGGCACGGTGCGGAAGAACCTCGAAGGCCGCGACGACCGGCGGGCGAAGGACATGGCGACGGCGCTGGGTCCCTGGTGTCCCGGCGGGGCCATGGGGCGGCTGTTCGCGGGCTCGAACGTCCCCGACCTCGAGAACGCCATGACGGTGTTCGAGCTCGCCGAGCTCAAGGGGCGCGGCGACGTGCAGGCGGTGGTGCTGATGCTGGTGGTCTTCCTCGCCACCCAGCGCATGTATCACGGCCCTCGCACCCGCGCGAAGGCGATCGTCATCGACGAGGCCTGGGACCTGCTCTCGGGCGAGGACTCGAAGGCCTTCCTCGAAGGCGCGGCGCGCCGGGCCAGAAAATATCGCGGCTCGCTCATCACGGGCACCCAGAGCGTCAACGACTACTACGCCAACCCCGCCGCAAGGGCGGCGTGGGAGAACTCGGACTGGACGATCTTTCTCGCCCAGAAGGACGAATCCGTCGAACTCCTGAAATCCGAGAAGCGCATCCACTGCGATCCGGGCATGGAGCGCGCGCTCAAGAGCCTGACCACGGCGGACGGCCGCTATGCCGAGCTGGTGCTGCACGGCCCCGACGGCTGGCGGGTCGCGCGGCTCGTGCTGGATGCCTGGTCGGTGGCGCTGTTCTCCTCGCGCGGCCCCGCCTTCGCGGCGGTCGAGACGCTGAAGGCCGAGGGCCTCTCCACCGTCGAGGCCATCGACCGGCTCGCCGGGGACGCTCCCCACGGGGACGCCGCTCGTCGCGCCGGGGACGCCGTCTCCGCCGCTGCCGGCCGATCCGAACCATCCGAAACCGGAGAAACCCCATGACAGCGAAGACCGACGCCGCCGAACGGGCGCTGAACTGGCCGGACGATCCCGAGGACGTCACGGCCGCCGGCATCGACTTCGAGGCGCTGGCGCATGTGCTGGCCAACACCTGCCGCCGGGGCGGCTGCCTGCGGCAGTACCACTCCGTCGCTGCCCACGCGGTGATCGTCAGCGAGGAGATCGAGGCGCTCGACGGGCTCGGCGACGAGGACCGGCGGCGGCTGGCGCTGCACGCGCTCATCGCGAACGCGCCGTCCGCGTGGCTCCGGGGGCGCGTGGCGGACTCGCAGCGCGCGGCGG
The DNA here is from genome assembly GCA_022821235.1 of Vicinamibacteria bacterium. Classification (GTDB taxonomy): domain Bacteria; phylum Acidobacteriota; class Vicinamibacteria; order Vicinamibacterales; family UBA8438; genus JAJEEA01. The sequence goes on along the minus strand of JAJEEA010000080.1, from coordinate 542 downwards.
AACGCGCCGGGAGGCTCGCCACCGGGATCGAGACCGCGGTGCGCGAGGCGGCGGGCCTCGATGCGGTGATCGAGGAAGAGCCGGCGGAGCTGCTGAAGTTCGTCACCCGCATGGCGGCGGCGGCCGAAAGCCGCGACCTTCTGGATGAGCCGGCGGTTGGCGCCGGGGTCGCCTTCCCGCCCTTGAAGCGGCGTATCCGCAGCCTCCCGCCGGACAGGGCCGCGCAGGCGTGGCTCGCCCGCTTCCGGGCGCTCGCCGGGACGGAGGCCGGGCGGCGCGGGCGCATCTCCCGCACGAACGGCTCGGGCGAGGCGGATGCCGCGCAGGCCTGACATGGAGCGGGACGCCCCGGTCTGGCCCGCGATGGTCTCGGCCGTGCTGCTTTCGGGCGCCGTGGCGGCGGCGGTCGCGGCGGCGATGCTCCGATATGGCGCCGAGCCGGCACCGGGCATCGCCGGCGTGCGGCTCGGCGAGATGACCGCCGCATACACGACGCGGGCCGCAAGCGAAGGCAGGACCGCCGAGGACGTGCGGGCCTGGGG
>JAJEEA010000174.1 GCA_022821235.1 Vicinamibacteria bacterium | reverse complement strand
CGTCCCCGGCGCTCAGGTCCGGCAGCCGGTAACGGGAAGGAGCCGGCGGCGTCGCCAGCACCTGGCGGAGCCCGTCCTCGACCACCGCGCGCAACGGACGACCGATGCGCCGGGCATGCCGCTTCGCCCGCAACAGGAGGTCGTCGTGAATGTCCAGCGTCGTCTTCACGATAGCCATACTACCCATATACGACAATATGGGTCAACCGGACCAACTGGAACCGTGGCGCCTCGCCGTCATCGCGTACGCGAGCAGGTCCTTCGGGTTCGCCGCCACAGACGTGCGTCTCCGCGCGGGCCCGGCGGCGTTCCGCCCCCGCCGGTGAGGCGCCGGCGGTCCGTCGAGCCGCCCTAATCGGCTCCGTCGGCGGACCCGGCGTGGAAAACCTCGCGGACAACGGCTACACTACACAGATTGTCCGGCCGAGCGGAGACGCCCGCTGGCGATTCCCGCGCCGGTCGTCCACGCGCCGCGGACGCGGGAACGGCGGTCGTCACATCGTCAAGAAGAGAGTGATCGCACCATGGTGAGCACCGCCCCGGCCGCCGTTGCGGGAATCGCCGTCTCTCTCGCGCTCGGATCGATCGCGTCTCCGGGCCTGGCGGGGCCGGCCGCCCCCCCCGCCGCCCCGGAGGCGGCGCAGGCGGTGGTCGACGGGACCTGCCGCCGCTGCCACAACGACCGCGCCCGCTACGGGAACCTGTCGCTGGATCGCTTCGACGTCGCGCGCGCCGTCGACGACCGCCCCCTGGCGGAGAAGATCATCCGGAAGGTGCGCACGGGCCTGATGCCCCCGGCGGGAGTCGCCCGCCCCGACGAGGCCGAGCTGCAGTCGCTCGCCGGCGCCCTCGAGACGCTGGTCGACGACGCCGCGGCCGAGCAGCCGCTTCCCGCGCGCCGCAGCTTCCAGCGCCTCAACCGCGCCGAGTACGAGCGCTCGGTCCGCGACCTGCTCGCCCTCGACGTCCGCGCGAGCGACTACCTGCCGCTCGACACCAAGAGCGCCGGCTTCGACAACATCGCCGACGCGCAACTGCTCTCCCCGACCCTGATGAACGGCTACCTCCGGGCCGCGGCCGAGGTCAGCCGGCTCGCCGTGGGCGACGCGACGGCGGGCCCGCGGGAGGCGACCTACAAGGTCACGCGGTGGGTGTCGCAGCGGGAGCAGGTCGAAGGGGCGCCCTACGGCTCGCGGGGCGGCATCTCCGTCGTGCACACGTTCCCCGCCGACGCCGACTACCGGTTCCGCGTCTCGTTCCACCACGAGACGACCGGAGAGCTGTTCGGCAGCGGCCGCGGGGCGCTGCACACGGTCGAGCATCCGGAGCAGATCGAGATCTCCATCGACGGCGAGCGCGTCGCCCTCCTCGACATCGACCGGTGGATGCACGTCTCGGACCCGAACGGCGTCAACCTCCGTACCGATCCGGTCCGGGTGACGGCGGGGCCGCACCGGGTCTCGGCCGTGTTCGTCCGCCATCTCGAGGGCCCCGCCCAGGACCTCATCTCGCCCCACGACTGGTCGCTGTCGAGCACCAGCGTCGCCAACGCCTACGGCTTCACGAGCCTGCCCCACCTGCGGGACCTCGCGATCCGGGGGCCGCTCGATCCGGTCGGCGTCTCCGACACCCCGAGCCGGCGGCGCGTCTTCACCTGCCGGCCGGCGGGGCCGGACGACGCGCCCGCGTGCGCCCGCGAGATCGTCGACCGCCTCGGCGCCGCCGCCTACCGCCGGCCGCTGACCGCCGGCGACCGGCGCGCCCTGATGGCCCTGTACGAGAGCGGCGCGGCCGAGGGCGGGTTCGAGGCGGGCGTCCGGATGGCCCTGGAGGGCATGCTCGCCAGCCCGCACTTCGTGTTCCGCTTCGAGGCCCCCCCGGCCGGCATCGACGCCGCCGAGGGCTTCGCCCTCTCGGGCCACGCGCTGGCGTCCCGGCTCTCCTTCTTCCTGTGGGCCGCGGGTCCCGACGCCGAGCTCGTCGACCTCGCCACCGCCGGCCGGCTGACCGACCCCGCCGTTCTCGACGCCCAGGTGCGGCGCATGCTCGCCGACCCGCGGTCGGAGGCCCTCGCCACCCGGTTCGCGGCCCAGTGGCTGCGGCTGCCCGATCTCGACCCCTTGCACCCGGACGTCCGGACCTACCCCGACTTCGACGAGCAGCTCAAGCACGCCATGCGGCGGGAGACCGAGCTGTTCTTCGACCACCTGGTCCGGGAGGACCGGAGCCTGACCGAGCTGTTGACGGCGGACTACACGTTCGTCAACGAGCGCCTCGCCAGGCACTACGGGCTTCCCGGCGTCGCCGGCGAGCGCCATCGGCGCGTGACCTGGCCGTCCGCCCATCCGCGCCACGGGCTGCTGGGGCACGGCAGCGTGCTGGCCCTCACCTCCTACGCCGACCGCACGTCGCCGGTGCTGCGCGGCAAGTGGGTGATGGAGGTGCTGCTCGGCAGCCCGCCGCCGCCCCCCCCGCCCGACGTGCCCGACCTCGACGACACCGCGGCCGCCGACGGCGGCCGGCTGCTGTCGGTGCGCGAACGCCTGGAGCAGCACCGGCGGAGCCCCGCGTGCAGCTCGTGCCATCGGATGATGGACCCGATCGGGCTCGCCCTGGAGCACTACGACGTGACCGGGGCGCGGCGCGTCAAGGACAACGGCAACCCCATCGACTCGGCCGGGGAGCTGTACGACGGCACCCCCGTCGCCAGCGCCGGCGACCTGCGCGCCGCCCTGCTGAAGCGCCCGGGCGCGATCGCGAGCACGTTCGCCGAGAAACTGATGGCCTACGCCCTGGGCCGCCGCATCGAGCATTTCGACATGCCCGCGGTCCGCGACGTCGTGCGCGCCGCCGAGGCGGACGGGCTGCGCCTGTCCCGCTTCATCCTCGAGATCGTCCGCAGCCCCGCGTTCCGCACGCAGGGCCGGGCGCCGGATTCCGTGGAGGACTGATCAGCATGGCCTTCGTCACCGGCAAGCATCTCCCGCGCCGCACGTTCCTGCGAGGTCTCGGGACGACTGTCGCGCTGCCCTTCCTCGACGCGTTCGTCCCCGCCGGCCGGCCGTGGCGCCGGGTGGCGGCGGCCCAGTCGCTCGACGATCCGACGCGGCTCGTGTGCATCGAGAACGTCCACGGCGCGGCCGGCAGCACCGCCTACGGCGCCTCGCGGCACCTCTGGTCGCCGGCCGCGACGGGGCGCAGGTTCGACCTGACCCCGAGCGCCCTGAGCCCCCTCGAGCCGTTCCGCGACGTGCTGACCATCGTCAGCGACACCGACGTGCGGCCCGCCGAGGCGGTCACGCCCCCCGAGATCGGCGGCGACCACTTCCGCTCGAGCGCGACCTTCCTCACCCAGTCGCACCCCAAGCATACGGAGAGCTCCGACGTCCGCGCCGGCATCTCCCTCGACCAGCTCTATGCCCAGCGGTTCGGCCAGCGCACGCCGATCCCGTCGATGCAGCTCTGCATCGAGAACGTCGACCAGGCCGGGGGCTGCGCCTACGGCTACTCGTGCGTCTACACCGACACCATCAGTTGGGCGTCGCCGACCGAGCCGCTGCCGATGATCCGGGACCCCCGGCTCGCGTTCGACCAGTTGTTCGGGGCCGGCGCCACCCCGGGTGAGCGCGCCGTGCGGCGCCGGCAGCAGCGCAGCGTGCTCGACTTCATCACCCGGGAAGTGGCCCGGCTCAGCCCCACCCTGGATACCGCGGACCGCCGGCGCATGGACCGCTACCTGACGGACATCCGCGAGATCGAGCGACGGATCGAGCGCGTCGAGGCCCGCAACCTCGGGGGCGAGCCCCGCGAGCTTCCCAACTCGCCGCCGGGCGTTCCCGACTCGTTCGACGAGCACGTCCGCCTGATGTTCGACCTGCAGGCGCTCGCGTTCGAGACCGACGTCACGCGGGTCTTCTCGTTCAAGCTGTCGCGCGACGCCACCGGGCGCGTCTACCCCGAGAGCGGCGTCACCCGGGGCTTCCACCCCGCCTCGCACCACGGCGGGCGCGAGCGCAACATCGAGGAGTTCGCGCGGCTCAACCGCTATCACGTGAGCCTGCTCCCCTACTTCCTCGCCAAGCTGCGGGCGCTGGAAGAGGCCGACGCGACCCTGCTCGATCGTTCGATGGTCATCTACGGATCGCCGATGGGCGACCCCAACGTGCACAACCACAAGCGCTGCCCGCTCTTCGTGGCCGGCGGCGCCAACGGGCGCCTCCCCGGCAACCTGCATCTCCGCGCGGCGCCCGGGACGCCCATGGCCAACGTGATGCTCGACCTCATCCAGCGGCTGGGGCTCGACGACGTCGAGCGGTTCGGCGACAGCACCGGCGCGTTCTCGCTGAACGCCTAGTGCTGCGCCACGACTGAATATTCGGGTGTGCGGGGCCGCGTTCTTCGGCGATTGCGCGCTGCAAACCCGTGTGCGTGTCCGAGAAGCTCGGGGCGTAACGCGCCACCAATGCCCCGGAGCCGTGGTTCGCGGAATCGTTCGTCGCAGCTCTACTTCATGCTCTTGCAGGCATTCGCGGAGATCCAGGCGTTGACGAGATTCATGGCCGGGACACTGGACGGCCCGCGCCCGCCTTTACCGGAGAGAGTCATGCTTCGAGTCCGGACCTGCGTCCTCATCACCCTCCTCTGCGCGGCGTCCGGCCCCGCGAGGGCGGCCGTCGACGCGCCCCTCGCCGACGCGGTCATGCGGCAGGACGGCGAGGCGGTGCGAGCGCTGCTCGAGGCCGGCGCCGACGTCGAC
>JAJEEA010000519.1 GCA_022821235.1 Vicinamibacteria bacterium | reverse complement strand
CCGCGGCACGAGCTGCGGATCGCCGACGAGGCCGGCGCCGCCCTCGGCGAGCGCCTCGAGGGGCGGGTGCAGTTCCGCGGCCCGTCGACGATGGCCGGGTACTACCGCAACCCCGACGCGACCCGGGCCGTCACCACCGGCGACGGGTGGCTCGACTCGGGCGACCTCGGCTACCTGGCGGGCGGCGAGCTGTTCCTGACGGGACGGCGGAAGGACATCGTCATCAAGGCCGGGCGCAACATCTACCCGCACGAGGCGGAGGCGGTGGTCGACGGCGTCGACGGCGTGCGCAAGGGCTGCGTCGCCGCGTTCGGGGTCCCCGACGAGGCCCTGGGCACCGAGCGGCTGGTGGTGGTGGCGGAGACGCGGGCCGCCGAGCCGGAGCGGCGGGCGCGCATGCGGCGGGAGATTCTCGAGCGCGTGGCCGACGCACTGGGGGTCCCCCCCGACACCGTCGTGCTGGCCCGGCCCGGCTCCGTGCTCAAGACCTCGAGCGGCAAGGTGCGCCGGAGCGGGACGCGCGACGCGTACCGGGCGGGAACGCTCGAACGGGGCGCCGGCTCGCTCGCACGCCAGTGGGCGGTCATGGCCTGGCAGGCGGCGCGCGGGCACGGCCGCCGCGCCCTCGACGTCCTGCTGCGGTCGGCCTACACCCTCCACATGGTCGGCCTGCTCGTCGTCCTCGTGCCCCCGTTGTGGGTCCTGGTGCGCACGAGCCCCCGGCCCGGCTCCGCCCGACGGTGGCTGCGCCGTTTCGCGCGGCTGCTGGCCGCGGCCTCGCTGTCCCGGGTCACCGCGAGCGGCCTCGATCACCTGCGCGGCCTCGGACCGGCCGTCTTCGTGGCCAACCACGCGAGCTTCGCGGACGTCGTCGTGGTGCTCGCCACGCTGCCCGCCGGCGTCCGCTTCGCGGCCAAGGGCCGGCTGGCGACCTATCCGATCCTGAAGACCATCATCCGGCGCGGCGGCTACCTGCGGATCGAGAAGACCGGGCTCTCGCAGCGCATGGAGGGCGCCGGCGAGGTCGGGGCCGCCCTGGCCGCGGGAGAGTCGATGTTCGTGTTCCCGGAGGGGCGCTTCGTCCGGGCCCCGGGACTGCTGCCGTTCCGCCTCGGCGCGTTCCGCGCCGCGGCCGAGGCGGGATGCCCGGTGGTGCCGGTGGCCCTGGCCGGCACGCGGCGCATGTTCCCGGCGGGAACCCTGCTGCTGCGGCCCGGCCGCATCCGTGTCGTGGTCGGATCGCCGCTGCGCCCGCGAGGCACGGATTGGAACGAGGTGGTCCGGCTTCGCGACGAGGCGCGGCGCGCGATAGGAAGGGAAACGGGCGAGGACTCGGCGCCGTAGAACCGCCCGACTCCGGGAGTATCTGACGGGCGCCAGGGGGCCGCCCGGCGACGGGTTGGCGGGTCGAGGCGGGCCCCACGCCCTCCGTCAGGACGCGAGCACGATTCGGCCTACCGCTCGGCCCGCGCGCAGATCGTCGAGCGCCGCCTGCGCGCCGTCGAAGGGCCGCGGCTCGATGGGGATGGCCGGCGCCCGCCCGGTCCCGGCCAGTTGCATCAGCTCGCGCATCTCCGCGAGGCTGCCGACGTACGAGCCCTGGACGGTGAGGCTGCGCAACGGCCAGAGCGGCAGCGACGCCCGCAGCTCCCCCCCGAAGAGCCCCACGACGACGAGCAGGCCCCCGGTGGCGAGCACGCCGAGCCCGAGGGAGGCGCTGCTCTCCGACCCCACGAAGTCGATGGCCGCGGCGGCCCCCCCGCCGGTGGCCCGACGAATCTGCTTCGCCGCGTCCGGGGCGCGGGCGTCGACGACCTCGGCCCCCGCCTCGGCCCCCGCCTGGAGGGTCGCGTCGTCGACGTCGGCCACGATGACGACGGAGGCGTCGGTCAGGGCCTGCCCGAGCCGCAGGGCCGCGAAGCCGACGCCGCCGAGACCGATGATGACGAGCGGGCGCCCGTCGACCCGCGCCCGGACCTTCCGCACCGCGCCGAACGCGGTGAGCCCCGAGCAGGCGTAGGTGCAGGCGAGGGTCAGCGGCAGATCGCCGACCTCGAAGAGATAGCGGGGATGCGGGACGAGGACGTGATCGCCGAACCCGCCCGCCCGGGTGACCCCGAGCGCCCGCGGCTGCGGGCACAGGTGCTCGTGCCCCGATTCGCAGGTGCCGCAGCCGCCGCAGCCGATCCAGGGATAGGCCACGTACCGCGCCCCCACGTCGACGCCCTCGGCGGCCGGGCCGCGGGCGGCGGCGACGCCGGCGATCTCGTGCCCCAGCGTCAGCGGCAACGTCCGTCCCTTCGACAGGTCCAGCCGCCGGCCGCCCCCCATGTCGAAGAACCCGTCCTGCAGGTGGAGGTCGCTGTGGCACACGCCGCAGGCCTCCGTCCGGAGGAGCACCTCGGTCCCCGCCGGCTCCGGCGCCGGGGACTCGACGCGCTCGAGGGCGCCGCCGAACCGGGTGAGCTGGTAGCTGATCATGGTGGGACCTCCGGGGCGTCCGGGCGACGCCGCCGCGGGGCGACGCTCGCGCCCTCCTCACGCCTTGTCGGGCGGGCGCCTCGCCGCTCTCGGCGCAACGCGGGGTTCCGCCGCGGGCTGCCGGGGGTCCTCGTCCGCCAGCCGGTCGAGGCCCGCGCCGGTCAAGCGAAACACCGTCCAGTCGTCCATCGGCGTCGCGCCCAGGCGCCGGTAGAACCGGATCGCCGGCTCGTTCCAGTCCAGCACCGACCACTCGAAGCGGTGACAGCCGCGATCGCGGGCAATCCGGGCGAGATGCCGCAGCAGGCGGCGCCCGATGCCGCGTCCTCGATGCTCGGGTCGCACGTAGAGGTCTTCCAGATACAGGCCGCGCTTCCCCTCGAACGTGGAAAAGTTGTGGAAGAACAGCGCGAAGCCGACCGGCTGCTCGTCGACCTCCGCCATCACCGCTTCGGCGCTCGGGGCCGGACCGAACAGCGCCTCCCGGATGTCGCCCTCGGTAGCGGTGACCGCGCCGGCGAGGCGCTCGTACTCCGCCAACTCGCGGATCAGGACGAGGACCACCGGCGCGTCCGCCTCGACGGCGGGCCGGATGCGGCACGGCGGCGCCTCGCGCTCGCCCGCGTCCATGGTCACTCGGCCGGCCCCGCGGCCAGCGCCCGGTCGAGGTCGGCCAGCAGGTCGTCGACCGCCTCGATCCCGATCGACAGCCGCAACAGGTCGTCGGGCACCCGCGTGCCCGGCCCCTCGACGGGGGCCCGGTGCTCCACCAGGCTCTCGACGCCGCCCAGCGAGGTGGCGTTCCGGAACAGCCGCAGCGAGCCGGCCACGCGCTTCGCCGCCGCCGCGCCGCCCCGCGGGCGGAACGACACGAGCATGCCGAACCCGCCCGACATCTGCCGCGCCGCCACCGCGTGCCCCGGGTGCGACGGCAGCCCCGGGTAGTGGACCGCGAGCACCGCGGGGTGCGACGCCAGCCGCTCGGCGATGCGCATCGCGCTCTCCGCGGACCGGGGAACGCGGAGGAACAGGGTCCGCATGCCCCGCAGCAGCAGCCACGTCTCGAACGGGCCGAGCACCGCGCCCCGGTAGCCGCGGTCGTGGGCGATGCGCTCCCAGAACCCGTCGCGGCGGGCGGCGACCACCGCCCCCGCCAGGACGTCGGCGTGGCCGTTGAGCTGCTTCGTGGCCGAGTGCACCACCAGGTCGGCGCCGTGGGCGATGGGGCGGCACAGCACCGGGGTGGCGAGGGTGCCGTCGGCGACCAGCCGGGCGCCCGCCGCGTGGGCCGCGTCGGCCGCCGCCTCGATGTCGGTGATCGCGGTGCCCGGGTTCGCGGGGGTCTCGATCCAGACGATCTTCGTCCGTCCGGGCCTCAGGGCCGCCTCGAGCGCGCCCAGGTCGCCGTTGGGCACGAGGTCGAGGGCGATGCGCCCGCGGCCCGCGAGCTCTTCCAGCCACCGCTGGATCGTCCAGTACATCTGCTCGGGGGCGACGACGTGGTCGCCGGCGTCGAGGGTCTCGAGCACCGTCGTCGCCGCCGCCATCCCCGAGGCGAAGAGCAGGGCCCCCTCGCCGCCCTCCAGGCGGTTGAGCAGCGCCTCCGCCTGGTCGTAGGTCGGGTTCTGGTCCCGGGTGTAGGTGTGGCCGCCGGGGTAGCTGCCGTCCGCCGCCCGCTCGTAGGTGGTGGACGGGTAGATGACGGGAACCACCGACCGGGTGGTGGGCTCGACCCACCCGAGCGCCTGCGCGGCCAGCGTCTCCGGGCGGTCGCGGAGGTCGCCGGGCATGGGCATCCGTTCACCCGAGGGCCCGAAACACCGCCACGACGACCGCCGTGCCAGCGGCGACCACGATGCCGGTGGCCGTGAGCGCGATTCCGATCATCCACTTGATGAGGCGGGCTTCGAGGGCGGCCACGTCCGCTCTGACCTCTGCGCGAAACGTGTCGAAGTCCGCCCGAGCTGCGGCACGGTGGACGTCGAAGTCCGCCCGGACTGCGGCACGGTGGACGTCGAAGTCCGCACGGAGGCCGTCGATATCCTTGTGGACCGCGACACCGTGGGCGTCGAGATCCGCCCGCGTGGCCGGATCGCCGTGCTCGGCGGCCTGCTGGACGACATGCGTGATCGCATCGGCCTGTTTCGGTTCGGCGCCGGCGTCCTTCAGCTCGCGGGCGAGGGAGAGCGTGTCGAGCATCCTGAGGCCATTCTATACCTGGACACGAAGGTCCGCGGCAGCTCCCCGGCGGTCCGGGCCCATGTCTCAAGCGCGGGCCGGGCCGATGTCGACGGCGATGTGGCGCCACTTGCCCTGGCGGAACCGGACCACGCTGAGCCCGCACCGGGTCATGTGGCCGATGACGATGGCGAGCCAGATGTCGCGCGACTCGAGCCCCGAGGTCGCCTGGAGGACGGCGCAGATCCCCAGGGGCACGATGACCTGCGAGACGATGGAGATGTACAGCGGGCTCCGGGTGTCGCCGGTGCCCTGCAGCCCGCCGGTGTGGGCGAGCGCGACGGTGACGAAGAGGCCCGAGATCGCGAGATAGCCGAGCAGCTCGACCCCGATGTCGACCACCGCGCCCTCGTGCATCCCGAAGATGGCGAGAAGCGGCCGCGGTATCGTGACGAACAGCAGCCCCACCCCGCACGCGACCATCAGGCCCATCCCGGAGGCGACCCACGTCGACCGGGCGCTGCGGTCCGGAAACCCGGCCCCGAGGTTCTGGCCGGCCACCGCCGCGGTGGCCCCCATCAGCCCGACCGAGGTCCACGTGATCAACGAGAAGAGCTCGGTGTACCCCACCGCGTAGGCGGCCTGGGCAGCGGCGCTCTCCTGGAGGGAGCCGATGAACCGGAGCATGAGCACCCCGCCCAGGTTCATCACGATGCCCTGGAACCCGGCGGGCAGGCCGAACCGGAACAGCGACCGGATGATCTCCAGGTTCGGCCGGTACGACATCGTCCGCGAGAAGTGGATGACGAGCCGGTCCGAGAACAGCAGCCACAGGAAGACGGCGGCGGTGATGCCGCTCGCGATGGCCGTGCCCATGGCCGCGCCGCGGGTGCCGAACGCGGGGATCGGCCCCAGCCCCCGGATCAGCACCACGTTGAGCACGATGTTCATCGCGGTCATCGCGATGCCGAGGCGCATCGGGGTCTTGGCGTCGCCGGCCGCCCGCAGGGCGCCGCCGAACATGAAGAACAGCAGCATGCCGATGCTGAACACGAACAGGATGCGGATGTACGGCAGCGCCTCGACCTGCACCTCGGGGGCCGCGTTGATCAGCGTCAGCAGCCGCGGCGCGAGCCAGTAGCCGATCGGGGCCATGACCCCGACGGCGAGGGCGACGGCGACGATGAACGCCTGGTAGACCGACTGGTTGACCTTGTCGGGGTCGTCGGCGCCCGCGAACCGCGCCACCAGCACCCCCATGCCCGTGAACACCGACGCCACGAACACGATGACGAGGATGAAGATCTGGAGGCTGACCCCGATGGCGGCGTTGCCGGTGTGGCCGACGAAGTTGCCCACCATCGCCTGGTCGATGATGCCCTGCAGCCCGCCGATGACGTTCTGCACCATCGTCGGCCACGCGAGCCGCCAGACCGCGGGGGTCAGCGGGCCCTCGACGATGGACCGGTCGAACCTGGACTTGGCGGCGGTCTCGGTCATGCGGCGCTCGGAGGGGTCGAACGGCGGCCGTCCCGGAAAGGAACGGCCGGCGCGGGACCGGGGCTGACTGCGGCGATGCGCGACCGTCCGCCGCACGCCGGTCAGCGCGGGAACGGACTCGTGTCGGGTACCCTCATCGGACGCGCCGGGAGCCTGCGCCGCAAGCGGTGCGGACTTCCGGCAGGATTGGCTGGGCGGCCATCGGAGCCGCAGGCGACGATTTCGGGCTAGGATAGAAGCCCGGATCGTGGAAGCAGCCCCGACACTGTATCAGATCGAAGATCGGCTCCGCGCCGCCCTCGCCGACCCGACGCCGCGCCCGGACGTCCACGACGCGCTCGCTCCCCGGCCCCGGCGGAGCTGGCGGGCCGGGGTCGTCCCGTCGCCGACCCGTCCCGCCGCCGCCCTCGTGCTCCTCTACCCCATAGACGCGCGAGCGCACCTGGTGCTTACCCGGCGGGCCGCCACCCTGGGCCGGCACGCCGGCCAGATCTCCCTGCCGGGCGGCGCCGTCGACGGGCACGAGACCATCGAGGCGGCGGCCCTGCGCGAGGCGCGCGAGGAGGTCGGGGTGGGGACGGACCCGCGAGTGGTCGGGCGGCTGACGGCGCTGCACATTCCCGTCAGCAACTTCGCGCTGCATCCTGTCGTCGCGGTCGCCGACCGCCGCCCCCGGTTCGTCGCCGCGGCCGGAGAGGTGGCCCACGTGCTCGAGGTGGCCCTCGACGACCTCCGCGGGGCGGGGTCGCGCCGGCGCGGCTGGAGCTGGCGCGGGGACGAGCTGATCGAGGTGCCCTACTTCGAGGCGCAGGGGGAACGCGTGTGGGGGGCGACCGCCATGGTGCTGGGCGAGCTGATCCACCTGCTGGAAGGGGACGGCGGGGGACGCGGCGCGACACGCGCGACGGAAGAAGGCCGCGCCAGGGAGTCTGCGCCGTAGAACGGTGCAGACTCCCGGCCGGCTTGGTTGGGCGCCAAGCGGCGCCGAAAGCGACGATGGGCGGGCCAGGACAGTGACCGTCACGGATCCGCCAACCGCACCCGGACGCGCCCGTTTCTGCGGGTATCTGCGCCTGGCACGTGACAAGGCGATGTCCGTCACTGTCCTTGGCGGCCCGCGGCGAGAGATCGGCAAACCGGCTCCGCGCCGCACGCGGTGCGATTCGGGCGCCCGATTGCAGGACCAGATATAGTAGCCTGTAGTGACTGGTACCCCTACATGTAGGGGCATCAGGCTCGAACAACGCTCGCCAGCAGCCGATGGCCAAGAGACAGACCCGGGAAACCCCGCTGTTCGACGGTCCGGAGCCCGGCGGGGGGACCGATTCCCCCGGACTGCCCCCGATCGAGACGGTCGAGCTGACCGACGCGGCGCAGGCGCGGTACCTCAACTACGCGCTGTCGGTGATCACGGCGCGGGCCCTGCCGGACGTGCGCGACGGCCTGAAGCCCGTGCAGCGGCGCATCCTCTACACCATGTGGGAGCAGCGGCTGAACGCCGACGCCAAGCCGCGCAAGTCGGCCAAGGTGGTGGGCGACGTCATGGGGAGCTACCACCCCCACGGCGACACCGCCCTCTACGACACCCTGGTGCGCATGGCGCAGCCCTTCGCCCTGCGCTATCCGCTCGTGGACGGGCACGGCAACTTCGGGTCGCTCGACGGCGACGCCGCCGCCGCCATGCGCTATACCGAGTGCCGCCTCGCGCCGCCGAGCGCCGAGCTGCTCGACCAGATCGATCAGGACACGGTGCCGTTCCGGCCCAACTACGACGGCACCCGCACCGAGCCGGTGGTGCTGCCGGCGCGGCTGCCGAACCTGCTCGTCAACGGCGCCACCGGCATCGCCGTCGGCATGGCCACCAACATCCCCCCGCATCACGCCGGCGAGGTGTGCGCGGCCCTCCTCGCGCTGCTCGACGACCGCGAGCTGAGCAGCGCCCGGCTGTGCCGCCACATCAAGGGCCCCGACTTCCCCACCGGCGGGCAGATCCTCAACTCGCCGGAAGAGCTGGCGCGCATCTACGAGACCGGCAGCGGCGCGGTCCGCATTCGCGCCACCTGGGAGCCGGGGCCGAAGACCCGCGGCAGCCGGACCCTCCACGTCACGAGCATCCCCTACGCGGTGAACAAGGCCCAGCTCGTGGAGCGCATCGCCGAGGTCATCCTCGCCCGGAAGCTCCCGCCCCTGCTCGACGTGAAGGACGTGTCGACCGACGACGTCCGCATCGCGCTGGAGATCAAGCGCGACGCCGACGAGCGGATGGTCATGGCGTACCTGTTCAGGCACACGCCCCTGCAGACCAGCTTCGCGGTCAACCTGACCTGCCTCGTGCCGACCGAGCAGCCCGAGGTGGGCCGGCCCCAGCGCCTCGACCTGCACGAGGTCCTCTCGTACTTCCTGCAGTTCAGGCTCGACGTGGTGACCCGGCGGCTCGAGCACGAGCTGCGGGCCCTCGAGCGCCGCATCCACATCCTCGAGGGCTTCGAGACGGTGTTCGACGCGCTCGACGAGGTGCTGCGCATCGTCCGGCGGTCCGACGGGAAGGCCGACGCGGCCCGACGCATCATGGGGCGCTTCGCGCTCGACGCCGAGCAGACCGACGCGATCCTCGAGCTGAAGGTGTACCGGCTGGCGCGCCTCGAGATCGTCGTCATCCGCGAGGAGCTGGCCGCCAAGCGGCACCGGGCGCACGAGATCGCGGAGCTGCTCGGCGACGAGGACCGGCGATGGGGGCTGGTGCGCGAGGAGATTGCCGCGATGCGGGAGGCCTACGGCGAGGCCGCCAACCCCCGCCGGACGCTCATCGAGGGCGCCGGCGAGGAGGCGGAGTACAGCGCCGACGACTTCATCGTGGCCGAGGACGCCATCGTCCTCGTCACCGCCGACGGCTGGATCAAGCGGCAGAAGGAGGTGCGCGATCTCGCCGCCACCCGGCTCCGGGAGGGCGACGCCCTGCTCGCCGCCCTCGCCGGCAGCACCCGCGCCACGGTCGTCTTCTTCAGCAACTTCGGCGCCGCCTACACCGCGCGCATCGTCGACGTGCCCGCCACCACCGGCCACGGCGAGCCCGTCCAGCGGCTGTTCAAGCTCCGGGACGGCGAGCGCGTCGTGGCCGCCATGAGCCTCGACGAGCGGGCCGCGCCGGGCATCGCGGCGGCCGGCGAGGGGGAGGCCCCGCCCCGGCACGCGGTGGCGGTGACCAGCGACGGCTACAGCCTGCGGTTCGGCCTAGAGCCGTTCGCGGAGCCGAGCACCCGCGCGGGCCGCCGGTTCGCCCGCCCAGCGGCGGGGGCCGAGGTGGTCGGGGTGGCGCCCACGACGGGGGCCGAGACGATAATCGCGGTGACCGCGCGGGCGCGGGCGATGCTGTGCCCGGCCGGGGAGATCAACTTCCTGTCCGGCCCGGGGAAGGGCGTCATCCTCATCAAGCTGCCGCGGGGGGCGGACCGGGTGCTCGGCTTCATCGCCTCGACCGGCGACCGGGACCTGCTGACGGTCGAGACGAGCCGGGGGGCCAGCCAGACCGTGAGCACCGCGAAGTACGGGGTCTCGAGCCGGGGCGGCAAGGGGCGCGAGCTGCTGCAGCGCGGGCAGTTCAGGCGGGTGATCCCACCGCCGGTGACGGTGCCCGTGCTCGGCGACTAGTGGTGCGCCATGACTGGACGTTCGGGTGTGCGGTCGTCCGATTCGTGGATCATCGCGCACCGTGGTTCCGTGTCCGTGTCCGACGATCAGGACGTGACGCACCATCGGGAGCCCGTGGCGGAACCCCGCATCGCATTGCTCGCCGAGGGCGCCGGTGCACGCCGAGGGCACCGGCGGGCCGACGAGACGAGGCGCGCCGAAGCAACCACCGACTCGATCGACCCCGTCGATCGGATGACGACCGACGATCCATGGCGAACAGCTACACCGCAAAGGACATCACCGTTCTCGAGGGCCTCGAGCCGGTCCGGCGGCGGCCGGGCATGTACATCGGGGGGGTCGGGCCGGCCGGGCTGCACCACCTGGTCTGGGAGATCATCGACAACGCCATCGACGAGGCCATGAACGGGCACGCGGCCCGCATCGGGGTCACCCTGCACGCCGACGGGTCGTCGGTCACGGTGACCGACGACGGGCGCGGCATCCCCGTCGACACCCACGCGCCGAGCGGGCGCGGCGCCCTCGAGGTGATACTCACCACCCTCCACGCGGGCGGCAAGTTCGAGCACCGGACGTACCGCACCGCGGGCGGGCTGCACGGGGTGGGGGCGAGCGTCGTCAACGCCCTGTCGAAGGAGCTCGTCGCCACCTCCACCCGCGACGGGGCGCGCTGGGAGCAGCGCTTCGCCCGGGGCCGGCCGGTCACCGCGCTGCGCCGGCTCGGGTCGGCGCGGGGCAGCGGCACCACGGTCTTCTTCCGGCCCGACGCCACCATCTTCCCGTCCACCGCCTTCGACGCCGACGTCATCGCCGAGCGGCTGAAGGTGGCCAGCTATCTCCACCGGGGGGTGACCGTCACCTTCTCCGACGAGGCGGCGGGACGGACCCACCGCTTCCATCACGAGGACGTGCTGGCCGACTACGCGCGGCGCATCGTCGGCGACCGGCAGGCGGCGCCGGTGCACGAGGCGCCGTTCGGGCTCACCCGCGACCACGACGCCGGCGGCGCCCGGGTCGACCTCGTGCTGCAGTGGACCGAGGCCACCGACGAGCACGTGCGCAGCTACGTCAACGGCATCCCCACCGGCTCGGGCGGGACCCACGAGAACGGGCTGCGGGCGGGCATCGGCAAGGCCGTCCGCAACTTCATCGAGACCCACGGCCTCACCCCCAAGGGGGTCGCGCTGACCACCGACGACATCCGCGAGGGCCTCGTCGGCGTGCTCAGCGTCTTCGTCCCCGACCCGCAGTTCCAGGGGCAGACCAAGGACCGGCTGAACAACCCCGAGCTGACGTCGATGGTCGACGGACTGGTGCGCCCCGCCCTCGAGCATTGGCTGAACCACAACATCAGCGTCGCCGAGTCGATCGTGGCGCGCATCGTCCTCGCGGCGCGGGCCCGCGCCGCGAGCCGGGCCGCCCAGCAGGCGGTGTCGCGCAAGAGCGCCACCTCGAACCGCCTCAACCTGCCCGGCAAGCTGAGCGACTGCACGTCGCCGGGCAGGGCCGGGAGCGAGCTGTTCGTGGTGGAGGGCGACTCGGCCGGGGGCTCGGCCAAGCAGGGGCGCGACCGCGCCCGCCAGGCGATACTGCCGTTGCGCGGGAAGGTCCTCAACGTGGAGAGCGCGCCCCTCGCCAAGGTGCTCGAGAACAAGGAGCTCTCGGACCTCGTGACCGCCCTCGGCTGCGGCCTCGGCAAGACGTTCGACCTCGCCCGGCTCCGCTACGACCGCGTCATCATCCTCGCCGACGCCGACGCCGACGGCAACCACATCGCCACGCTTCTGCTCACGTTCCTCTACCGGCACCTCCCGAAGCTGATCACGAGCGGCAAGGTGTTCCTGGCCCAGCCGCCGCTCTACCGCATCGACGCCGGCAAGCAGACGCACTGGGCCCTCGACGACCGGCAGCGGGACGCGACGCTGGCCGCCGTCGCGAAGGGCAACGGGCGGGTCCGCCCCGAGGTCACGCGCTTCAAGGGCCTCGGCGAGATGATGCCGAAGGTGCTGTGGGAGACGACGCTGAACCCCAGGACCCGCCGCCTCCTGCGGGTCGAGGTCGCCGACCAGATCCGGACCGACCGCGTCATCGCCGACCTGATGGGGCGCGACGCCTCGGCCCGGTTCCGGTTCATCATGGACCGGGCCGAGGACGCCGACGGCCTCGACGTGTGACGGGGCCGGCCGGAACACCCGGGGCCGCCGAGAACCGACCCCCATCCATCAACGAGGTCACGTCGATGGATGGGGTGCGGAAGGCCGGAACACCGGGGCCGCCGAGAGCCCATCCCAATCCACCGGCGAGTCCGGCGGTCGTGGCGAGAATCCCGGCAGCATTCGAGCGGCGATGCCACCCGCGCCTCGACGCTTTCGATGCGAAGCGGAATCTCACCCGGGGGAGGCCAGGACGCGAGCGAGTCCGGGGCGCCGCAAGCGGTGGCGCCGGCCCGCCGGTGGCTGATACGATAGGAGGTTGGCGGCGGGAGGGCTCGCCGCGCCCGGTCGGCGCTTCCCGGCCGGCCACCGCTCGACGCACTGGAGAGATCGCCGATGCGCTCTGCAACCCGCTTCGTTCCGATGCTCCCGCTCGTTTTCCTGCTGGTTCTCCCGCTGGCGCCCGTCCCGGCGCCGGCCCAGTCCGCCGGCGAGGCCGCCGCCGCGCCGGCCGACGCGTGGCCGCAGTTCCGCGGCACCCCGTCGCTGAGCGGGGTGTCCGAGGCCGAGCTGCCGGCCGAGCTGACGCTGCAGTGGACCTATCAGGCCGACGACATCATCGACTCGTCGGCGGCCATCGCCGACGGCGCCGTCTACGTCGGCAGCTACTCGGGCAACCTGATCTCCCTCGACCTCGAGACCGGCGAGGAGCGCTGGAAGTACTCGACCGGCGACATGGGCATCGGCGAGTCGTCGCCCGCGGTGGCCGGCGGCCTCGTGTTCATCGGCGACCTCGGGGGCGTGTTCCACGCCGTCGACGCCGCGACCGGCGAGGCCCGCTGGACGTTCGAGACCCTCGGCGAGATCAAGTCGTCGCCGGTCGTCGTCGGCGACCGCGTGCTCATCGGCTCGTACGACGGCTTCCTGTACGCCCTCGACGTCGCCGACGGCGCGCTCGTCTGGCAATACGAGACCCTCAACTACGTGCACGCGACCCCCGCGGTGTGGGACGGCGTGGCCTACTTCGGCGGCTGCGACGAGGTGTTCCACGGGGTGCGCGTCAGCGACGGGGCCGAGATGGTCAGCCTGCCGGCGGGCGCCTACACCATCTCCTCCCCCGCCATCGACGACGGGCAGGTCTTCTTCGGCACCTACGACAACGAGGTCATCGGCATCGACCTCGCGACGCAGTCGCTGATCTGGCGCTACGAGCATCCGCGCCGGCACTTCCCGTACTACTCGTCGGCCCTGGCGACCCGCGACACCATCGTGGTCGGCGGGCGCGACAAGATGATCCACGCCATCGACCAGGCCACCGGCGAGGCGCGGTGGACGTTCACGACCCGGGCCCGGGTCGACTCGTCCCCGGCCGCGAGCGGCGGCCGGGTCTACGCGGGGTCGAGCGACGGCCGCCTCTACGTGCTGGATCTCGAGAGCGGCGAGAAGCTCTGGGAGTTCGACACCGCCGCCCCCCTCGTGGCGTCGCCGGCCATCGCCGAGGGGCGGCTCGTCATCGGGTCCGAGGACGGCGTGCTGTACTGCTTCGGGTGAGAGCCCCGCGCCGCCCAACGTACCGGTTCGCTGCCGCATCGGGCGTCGGGACGATGGGTCGGCGGTCGGTGCCGGGACGATGGGTCGGCGGTCGGTGCCGGGACGATGGGCGCGGCGGCCGGTGCCGGGACGATGGGCGCGGCGGCCGGTGCCGGGACGATGGGTGCGGCGGCGGGTGCCGCTCCCGCCGCGCCGGGCGGACCGTGGCGACCACCGGCTCCCCAGGGACAGTGAAGACGGATGACCGAGACGACCCGGACGGCGGTGGCTGAGCAGACCGAGGTCGGCAGCTACTTCGTCGCCAACTACCCCCCGTTCTCGACGTGGACCCACGAGGCGGTGACCGCCGACGCCCTGCCGGCGCTGGCCCAACCGCCGGCCGACGTCCCCCTCGGCCTCTACCTGCACATTCCGTTCTGCCGGAAGCGGTGCCACTTCTGCTACTACCGCGTGTACACGGGCAAGAACGCCGGCGAGGTAACGGAGTATCTCGACCTGCTGCACCGCGAATGGGAGCTCTACGCGACCCAGCCGGCCATCGCCGGGCGTCCGCTGCGGTTCGTGTACTTCGGGGGCGGCACGCCCTCGTTCCTGTCGGTGCGACAGCTCCGCGGGCTGGTCGACCGGCTCTCGGCGGTGACCCCGTGGACGGGGGCCGAGGAGATCACCTTCGAGTGCGAGCCGGGCACCCTCACCGAGTCGAAGCTGGCCCAGATCCGCGAGCTGGGGGTGACCCGCCTCAGCCTCGGCATCGAGCACTACGACGACCGCATCCTCGAGCTGAACGGCCGCGCCCACCGCTCCGCCGAGGTGTTCCGGGCCTACCGGTTCGCGCAGTCCCTGGGCTTCCCCCAGATCAACATCGACCTCATCGCGGGCATGCTCGGCGACGACGACGCGAAGTGGCGGGCGGCGATCGAGCAGACCATCGAGCTCGACCCCGACAGCGTCACCATCTACCAGATGGAGCTGCCCTGGAACACCACCATCAGCCACGACCTGATCGAGAAGACCGGGCAGTTCACGGAGGCGGTGGCGGGCTGGCCGACGAAGCGGCGCTGGGTGGACGAGGCGTTCGCGGCGCTCGAGGACGCCGGCTACACGGTCGGCAGCGCCTACACCGCGGTCAAGGACCCCGCCGCGACCCGGTTCGTCTACCGCGACCAGCTCTGGCGCGGGGCCGACCTCGCGCCGCTGGGGGTCGCCTCGTTCGGGCACGTCAACGGCGTGCACATGCAGAGCTTCGACGGCTGGGGACGCTACGCGGCCGCCATCCAGCGGGGCGAGATTCCCCTGAACCGCGCCTACCGCCCCACGGCCGAGGAGCGGCTGATCCGCGAGTTCGTGCTCCAGCTCAAGCTCGGCTCGGTGCGGCCCGACTACTTCAGGGCCAAGTACGGCGTGCCGGTGCTGGAGCGGTTCGCCGGACCCCTCGCCGCCCTGCGCGACGACGTCACCACCGTGGCCGACCTGCACGCCAGCGTCACCGACGGCGCCGCCGAGCACATGGTGTCCTCACTGCAGCAACGCGTGGATGCGGTGGTCGAAGAGATCGACGCGTTGGATATCGCCATCGTCGGCAT
>JAJEEA010000216.1 GCA_022821235.1 Vicinamibacteria bacterium | reverse complement strand
AGCGGCAGGCGTGGGTCGGCAGCGTGGTCATCGCGCCGGCCGAGCGCTACATCGTCGAGGTCCGCTTCGACGCGCCGGGAGAGGTGCGGTTCGCCAACCGGGTGCGGGCGATCGATCACGTCTACGGGAACTACTTCGCCGCCGACGCGCTGCTCGGCACGGTCTCCGTCACCGACACGCCGGCCGCGCCGGACCACGGAGACAGCTTCGGCGAGCTGCGCAGCCACCCCGACGTCGCGGCCGACATCGAGCGCTACCGCGACGCGTTCGACCGGCCGGTCGACCACCGGCTGCTGCTGACCCTCGAGCTCGGCGGGCTGCCCGATCCCCTCGAGCCGCTGCTCAACCTGGACCGCTCGTTCTTCAACCCCGTCGAGTGGAGCGGCACCATGCCGCGCATGAACTGGGTCACCACCGCCGGCCCCGTCCGCTGGGTCCTGCGCGACCTCGACACCGGCCTCGAGAACGACGCCATCGACTGGCGCTTCCGGCGGGGCGACGTCGTCAAGATACGCCTGCGCAACGACCGCGAGGCCGTCCACGCCATGCAGCACCCGGTCCACATCCACGGCCAGCGCTTCCTCGTGCTTGCCCGCGACGGCGTGCCGAACGACAATCTGGTGTGGAAGGACACGGTGCTGCTGCCGGCGGGCTCGACCGCCGACCTGCTGCTGGAGCTGTCCAACCCGGGCCGGTGGATGCTGCACTGTCACATCGCCGAGCACCTCGAGTCGGGCATGAAGATGGTCTTCGACGTCGCGGCGGGTCCGCCGCCGCGCGCCGAGAGGGGTGAGGTCGTTCCCGTCCGTGACCGGCGCGTGCCATGATCTCGCGGCCGGTCCGTCGCCGGGCGCCGAGAGGTTCCCAAATGCAGCCGTTTCGGGGGGGCCTGCCTTGGGCCGTGGCAAGGTGATTCCCGTCACCGTCCTTGCGTACGCGCGAATCCGGCCGCTCATGCGGGCCGAGGCGGCGCGAGTGGGGCGCTCATGCGGACCGGGACCGCGCAGAATGGAGCCTCGTGCGGGCTCACGAAGCGCCCGGGTACGAGTTCACCACGTGGGAACGCGACTACGAAGAACGGATCCGTGACGGAAGGAGAACCATGCGCAACCTGATCGCAACGTTCGCGCTCGTGACCTTCGGGGCGTCCTTCGCGACGGCCCAGCCGGCAAGCTCGCTGTCCGACGCGGTGCGGGAGTTCGTCGAGGTCGACGACGCGGTGGTCGCGCTGACCGGGGTGCAGGTGGTAGACGGCACCGGCAGCGCCGCCGCCGGGGGGCAGACCGTCCTCATCCGCGACGGCCGCATCGCCGCGGTGGGGCCCGACGCCGAGGTCGCGGTCCCCGCCGACGCCCGGACCCTGGACCTCGACGGGCACACCGTCCTCCCCGGCTTCGTCGGCCTCCACGACCACACGTTCTACATGACCCGCGGCCGCCGCGTGCAGCTCAACTTCAGCGCGCCGCGCCTCTACCTGGCGAGCGGCGTGACGACCATCCGCACCACCGGCGCCTTCTCGCCCTACAGCGAGCTGAACCTCAAGCGCTCGATCGCGGAGGGGCGCGAGCTCGGGCCGCGCATGTACATCACCGGGCCCTACCTGTCGGGCGCCGGGGCGTCGTCGCAGATGTTCCAGGTCGGCACCCCCGAGGACGCGCGGCGGGTCGTGGCGTACTGGGCCGACGAGGGCGTGGACTGGTTCAAGGCCTACACCCGCATCGGCGACGAGGAGCTCGCCGCGGCCATCGACGAGGCCCACCGACGCGGCGTCAGGGTCACCGGCCACCTCTGCTCCATCTCGTTCCAGGAGGCGGTGGACCTCGGCATCGACAACATCGAGCACGGCTTCTTCACCAACAGCGACTACGTGCCGGGCAAGGAGCCCGGCGTCTGTCCGCCCGGCGTGCAGCGCAGCCTGCTCGAGGTCGACGTGGAGGGCGACGCCGTCGCCGACACCATCCGCGCCATGGTCGAGGGCGGCGTCGCCATGACCTCGACCCTCGCCGTCTACGAGCTCGGCGTCCCCAACCGCCCGCCCCTGGAGGACCGCGTGCTCGAGATGCTCGCCCCCGGCGCCCGCGACGAGTACCTCGCGTCGCGGGCCGACGTCGCGTCGCGCGACGACGCGCCGATGGCCACCCTGTTCCCCAAGGCGCAGCGGTTCGAGAAGCTCTTCGCCGACGCCGGCGGGCTGCTCGCGGCCGGCGTCGACCCCACCGGCATGGGCGGGGCCCTGCCCGGCTACGGCGACCAGCGCAACTACGAGCTGCTGCTCGAGGCGGGGTTCACCCCCGAGGAGGTCGTCGAGGTCATGACCCTGAACGGCGCCCGCGTCCTCGGCGAGGACGCCCGCTTCGGCTCCGTCGAGGCCGGCAAGCTCGCCGACCTCATCGTCATCGACGGCGACCCGGTGCGCCGCCCGGCCGAGATACGCAACGTGACGCTGGTCTTCAAGGAGGGCGTCGGCTACGACGCGCCCGCCCTCGCCGAGTCGGTGAGGGGCATCGTGGGCCTGCGGTGATCGGGCATCGAGTGGTCTTGAGATGTGACCAGTTCAACTCACGGTTCCTTGCCTTCGTCGTGCTCGAAGAGGGGAAGCGCCGCTTCCATGTTGGGCTTGCCGATGATTCAAGGGCGGTTCGCCCGGTTTCCGGAAGGGCAGAAGTCTGGATTCTCACCCCTCGGCGAGCCAGCCCAGGTGCCGCGGCGGTCTCCCGGACCCGGGAGAGGGCGTTGGCGCGGATGGGCGGAGCGGACGTTCAGAGCGTGTCCCCCGGAGATCCGCCAGCGACGTCATCAGATTGTCGCTCGTTCTCGTTTTGGATGCCGGTGAACGCGGCGGGCATGGGTCTACGCGGTCATCCAGGTCTCGACCGACAGGCCCGGCACGCGCCGGAACTCGGACAGGTTGTGCGTGATCAGCGGCAGGTCCCGGGCCAGGGCGTGGGCCGCGATCCACAGGTCGTTGGGGCCGATCGGCTGGCCGATGCGGCGCAAGTGCGCGCGGAGCTGGCCGTGGCGCCGCGCCACCTCCGTGCCGACGTCGACCACCTGCACGGTGCCGGCGAAGTCGTGTATGGACGCGAAGCTCTGGGCGCTGCGATTCGAAAGCTGCGCACCGAACTCCAACTCGCCCAGCACGATGATGGACACGCCACAATCCCCGAGCGCCAGCCGGGCGTTGAAGCCCCGGCGCCGGTTCATGGCGTAGATGCACGTACTCGTGTCGAGCATTACTTTCAATCGAACGGCTCCCGTTCTTCGAGCGGCAGTTCTTCCCGGCGCATTTCCGCGATGATCTCCTCGAAGTCGTCGGGCAATGGCGTGCTGTTCTTGAAGTAGTCGTCCCAGTCCTTGAACGGAGGGCTCAGCACCACGTGGCGGCCTTCGCGCCGGATGATCACGCGGTCGACGTCGAAGCGGAACTCCTTCGGCAGCCGCACCGCCTGCGAGCGCCCGGACATGAACACGCGGGCGAACTTGCGACCGTCCCGCGGCCCGGGCGCCGGCGTCTCCGCGGCTCGGGACTGTCTTTTGACCTTGTTCCCGGCGCCGCCGTCCGCAGCCGATCCTGCGCGCCACTCCTCCGCGCCGCTGCCATCGGTGTCCGCCGCCCTGGCGCTTCTCTTCATGCGCACGTCCTTTCCTTTCGGGATGCCCGGCCGAAACCGCGAGCACCGATTCCCCGCGACGCCCCGCCAAGGCCGCCAGCATTGATATATCTCATCGGAATATATCACGGCCGCGCCGGCTCTCCCCGCATCGCGCAGACCACCTTGATGTACGGATGCGGCTCACAGGATGCGGCGCCCCCGGCCGCGGGCCATCAG
>JAJEEA010000446.1 GCA_022821235.1 Vicinamibacteria bacterium | reverse complement strand
TGAAGAGCCTGATCTGATTCCGGCTGGCGCCGTCTGCAAAGGGGTCGAAACCGTCGTTGAAGGCACTGTAGTCAAGAGTGACATCCACGTCTTCGGAGAACCGGTCGATGATGTCGTAGACCTTCGAGAGCGAGGTGCAGCCCTTGAAGGCCATCGGATGGGGGTCGGGCATGGAGAAGAGGGCTTGGAGGATCCAGCAGACCCAGATGTCCTTCTCCAGAATGATGGCCGCCCGCCCGGACTGGGCGGCGACGGACCGGAGTATGTCGGCGCGCTCGCCGGCGCCGAGGGAGAGGAACGGCTCAGCCATGGGCCGGCTCCCGGGCGGCGCCGGCGAACGCCTTCCGCATCCAGGCCGGCATGTCGGCGGAGCGCAGCTTCTCGAACTCCGCCGGTCCGAGCGCGGCCTCGATCGTGGCGACGGTTTCCGGCGTCACGTTGTCCTTGCCGAGATACCACAGCGCCGAGAGCGCGGCGCCCGTCGCCTCGCCGGCGAATTGCAGCCGGCGACGGTTCGAGGTGTGCACCATCCTGACCGCGACGCTTCCGATCGTGATCGTGCGGCTGGACGCGCTGGTATGGACCACGGGCGCGGTCGGCACCTGGGTGGTGAGCCTGAAGCGCCTCGCGGCTTCGGCGCCGTGGATCTGGACCGTCTCCCCGTTGCTGCGCGCGATGGCCTCGACCACCTCGTGGATGTCGGGGGCGACGGTGCCGACGAACCGGCTGGTCCTCGGGCGGACGAAGACGCCGTGGGCGAGACGCTGGATCTCGCCCTCCGCGGCGAGGCGGGAAAGGGTCCGGTCGACGGCGCCGCGGGTGCCGTGCTGGAGGAAGCGGGCAGCGGTGAAGGGCTTGCCTCGCGGCAGCTTGCCGATGGCGGCTCGAACGGCCTTAGCGGTGGACATGACGTGACCCTCTCTTGTCCGAAAATATAGCAATATTTTGGACAAGTTCAAGTGGAGGCGTACGGCAGCGGCCCGGCGCTCAGTGCTCGGTGGGATCGCCGGGTTCGGGCGTCTCGGCGCGCATGGACGCGGCGGCCATCGCCGTCCACGCCTCGCGGTCGAGCCCGAGACGGCGGTTGAGCTTGTCGCAGATCGAGAGCGCATCGTCGAGATCGAGCGCGATGAGCGCGGTCGGGACGTGGCCGGAGAGGCCCTCGATGACGATGCGGATCTGCTGCACCTCGGTCTCGACGTCGTAGGCAGGCACGAAGCAGAAGTTCGGTTCGTCGGGCAGGGTCTGCGCGGTCATGTCGGGGCTCCTCCTCATGGCGTCGGTGCGGCGGGCGCCGGGCCGGCGGCACGTGCCCCGCGCGCGGCGGCGCGGGGGATGGTAGCGGACGGACCGGCGTCGCCGGAGAGCGGCGGGCCGGCGATACGGATAGGGCGGGCGCGGCTCACGCGGCGAGCGGCCAGCGCTCGAGGATGCGGTCGAGGACCTGCGCCCCGGGGGCGAAGGCGCGGGCGCGCCAGGAGACGATCTCGACGCTGCAGCCCATGCGCCGGAGGGTCGCGGTGTCGGTGTCGGCCGGCCCCTCGATCTCGATGCGGTCCGCGCCCATGATGCGCCGGCGGGCGAGCCGCCATCCGTTGGTCAGCGCAAGCGCGGCGCCCCGGCCCATGACCGCCTCGAAGGCTTCCGCGCCGGTCATGGCGAAGGCGGTGTCGAGGCCGAAGCTCGCACGCACGGCCCGGACCTGCTCGGCGTCGAGCACGCGCCCGATGAGGGCGTCGCCGTCGTCGGTCGAGAGCCGTCGCACCCGCATGTTCTCCGCCGGCAGCCGGTCCCAGACCGGCAGGAGCAGGCCCGCCGCGAGCCAGAAGCGCGATTCCCGGTGCGTCGGAAGCTCGGAAACCTCGTGCTCCCAGAGCGCGCGCCAGGTCGCCTCGTCGGCGGGCTGCCAGTGCGAGGCGTCGAGCTCAGTTACCGCTATGGACTCGCGCGTGGCGGGGCGCACCAGGCGCACGCGCCCCTGCACGCCTCCGTCGTCGAGCATGCGCGACGTCGCGGACAGGACCACGGCGGCGCGCTTGGAGCGCGCGTTGACCACCAGCCTCGGCTTGCCGTCGGGGCCGGGCTCGCGCGTGGCAAGCCCGAGCGCCGCTTCGGCCGTGGCCGGCTCCAGCCTATCTCGGCGCAGGATCTCGACGAGCTCGGTGGCCGCCCCGGTGCCGGGATGCGCGTAGAGCGTCTCGCGGTCCGAAGCGATGAGCGAGTCGGCGCGCACGGTCTCGACCCCGACCTCGAAGACGCCGGCCTCGACGGCCTGCTCGATGTTGGCCTCGATGCGGGTCTCGAGGGCTGCGAAGAGCGCGTTCTGCTCGTCGATGGGCAAGGCAAGCAGGCGGTTGAGGAACCGAGACATCGGCGGGAGCTCCTCCTTGAGGCTCCCCTCGTGGACGAGCTTCAAGCCCGTCGCCTTCTGGAATCGGTCGACCGACCAGTCCGCGATGTGCCCGAGCGAGAGCGCGATGTAGAACTGGCGCAGCGCCATCTTCGCGTACAGGCTCTCCAGGTTGTCGCTCGCGCGGAAGAGCGTGGCGTCGCCGCCGCCCATCGCGGTCTGGCTGTCGCGCTGGCCGCGG
>JAJEEA010000421.1 GCA_022821235.1 Vicinamibacteria bacterium | reverse complement strand
GCCGGGAGGCGCCGCGGGGCGCGCGGGCGACCTGCGCCTCGCCGGGCGGATCGAGCTGCGCGACGTCACCTTCGGCTTCCAGCGGAACCAGCCGCCGCTGATCGAGAACTTCTCGCTCCGCATCGAACCCGGACAGCGGGTCGCGGTGGTGGGCGCCAGCGGTTCGGGCAAGTCCACCCTCGCGCTTCTCGTCGCCGGCGTGTACGAACCCTGGTCGGGCGAGATTCTGTTCGACGGTGCGCCGCGAAGCGACATCCCCGACATCGTGTTGCACCACTCGGTGTCCATCGTCGATCAGCACCCGTTCCTGTTCGCCGCGAGCGTGCGCGAGAACCTCACCCTGTGGAACATGGCGGCGCCGGAAGAGATGGTAGTAGGGGCGGCGAGGGACGCGACGATCCATGACGATATCCTGGCTCGGCCGCAGGGCTACGACTCGCCGGTCGAGGAAGGCGGGCGCAATTTCAGCGGCGGCGAGCGCCAGCGCCTGGAGATCGCGCGGGCGTTGGTCTACGAGCCCTCGGTACTGATTCTCGACGAGGCCACGAGCGCGCTCGACGCGGGCACCGAGCACGCGATCGACGATGCCGTGCGCCGGCGCGGCTGTTCCTGCCTCATCGTCGCCCACCGGCTGTCGACCGTACGCGACAGCGACCGCATCGTGGTCATGGCCGGGGGCAGGCAGGTCGAGGGGGGCACGCACGAGGAGCTCGCGGCCGCGGGCGGCATCTACCAGGAGCTGATCCGTGACGTCTGAACCGACCCCGGCTTGGCTGCAGGAGGTTGCGGCCGCGGCCGGCCCGACCGTGCCGGCCGCGGCCAACCGGCCGCTGGTGCTCGACGACCCCGCCCGGTGCTGGCTGGTCGAGGCGGGCGCGCTCGACGTGTTCGTCGCGGCGTGGGGCGACGACGGCACGCCCTCGGGCTTCCGGCACGTCGTCCGAGTCCCCGAGAGGCAGCTCGCTTTCGCCGCCGCGCCTCGCGGCGGCGCCGGCGGACGCCTCGGGCTCATGGCGAAGGGCGTCGCCGGGACGGTTGTGCGGCAGGTGCCGACCGGCCGCCTGATCGAGGCGGTCCGGCGCCATGACGGTCGTGTCGTGCTCGCCGCCCTGGTCGACGCCTGGATCGATGCCTTCGCAGCCGTCGTCGCCGGCGACATCGTGCCCAGGCCGCGCATCGAGCACCGGGTGGCCGCGGGCCCGGTCCGGACCGAGGCGGGGGAGCGGATCACCGCGGCGCGGGACGTGCTCTGGATGGAGCCCGCACCCGGCGCCGCGCCGGTCTTTCTCGACTTCGAGCACGCGGGCGACGACGGTCCGGCGCCGGTCACGCGCGATGCCTGGCTGACGTTCGCCGAAGCGGCCGAGACGACCGCCCGCACCTCTGCCGAGCTCGACCCGGCAACGTTGCTGAACACGGGGCTGGCGCGCTTTCACGTGCTGGTGCTCGGCGCCGAGAGCATCAACCGCCAGCTCGCAGCCGCCGATCTCTTCAATCTCCAGAACCAGGGCGCGCGGCATCGCGTTGACGCGGAGGAAGCCGCGAGACGAGAGCTGTCGGCGCTGTTCGGCGGGCACGTCGCCGCCGAACAGGACGCGCTGCCGGCGGCGCTCGCGGCCGTTGGGCGCCATGAGGGGATCGTGTTCCGTGCGCCGTCCGCGCCCGAGGGCCAGGCAGTGGACGCCGAGCGCGTCTTCGAGGCGTCCGGCGTCCACGCGCGGCGCGTACGGCTGCGCTCCGCCGAGCACTGGTGGCGTCGCAGCGGCGGCGCCATGCTGGCCTTCCAGCGCGGGGACGGCCGTCCGGTCGCGTTGCTGCCCGCACGCCACGGGGGCTACCGTCTGCTGGACCCGACCACCGGCGTCGCACGGCGCGTCGATGCCGCGCTCGCACGGGAGGTGGAAGAGTTCGCGTGGTTCCCCTACGCTCCGCTGCCCGCGGGGCGCGCGGCACGAAGCAGCGATCTCGCCGGCATGGCGGCCCGGAACCTCCTCGGCGACATGGTGCAGTTCGTTCTCCTGGGCGTCGGCGCCGGGCTCTTGACCATGGCGCCGCCGGTGGCCCTGAACGTGCTCATCGGCGAGGTGCTGCCGTCCGGCGATCCGTGGACGCTCGTCGCGCTTTCCGCCGCCCTGCTCCCGCTGGCGCTGCTCGCGGCGGCTGCCACCACGCTCCGCGGCATGACGCTGATACGCATCGAGGGCCGCGTCGCGGCCCGGCTGACGGCGGCGCTGTGGGACCGGCTGCTGCGCTGCTCAAGCGAGCCCGGTCGTACCGGCGGTGACACCTGGGCTCGAGCGATGGTGTTCCAGACGCTGCGCGACCAGCTCGGCGGCGCCGTGGCGTCGGCGCTGCTCGCCCCCTTCTTCCTGCTGCCGGCGCTGGCGTTGCTGTTCCTCGTCGCGCCCGCGTTCGGCTGGCTGATCCTTGGCCTGGGCATCGCCGGGCTCGGGGTGGCGGCGTGGCTCGGCGCGGCGCAGATCGCTCCACAGCGCCGGCTGCTGAACGTGTCGCGCCTGCTGGCCGGCGACCTGCTCCAGTTCATCGCCGGGGTCGGCAGGCTGCGTTCGAGCGGCGCCGAAGGCCTCGCCTTCGCGGCCTGGGCGCGGCGGTACCGAAAGAAGAAGGAATCGGAGATCCGCATAGCCGCCCTCAATGAACACCTCGCCGCGTTCTGCGCCGCCCTCCCCGCGTTTGCGGGGGCGGCTCTGTTCTGGCTGGCCTCCGGCGCGGACGGCGCCGTGACCGGCGCGGGCGACTTTCTCTTGATCTACATGGCGGCCGCGGTCTTCTTCGCCGCGATCGCAGCGCTGGGCGGGGTGTTCGAGACCGCCGCCGCAATCCTGCCAGCCTGCGAACAGGTCCGTCCCGTTCTCGAGAAGGCGCCCGCGCCCGGCTCCGGCTCGACCGCCGCGCCGTTCACGCTATCGGGTGAGATTCAGTTCGATCAAGTGCGCTTCCGATATGCCGACACCGGGCCGGAGATCCTCCGCGGCGTCTCGATCCACGCCCGCCCGGGCGAGTTCGTGGCCATCATCGGCGAGTCCGGCGCCGGAAAGAGCACGCTCTTTCGCCTCGGCCTCGGGCTCGACTCGCCGTTGTCGGGCGCCGTTTACTATGACGACAGGAACCTCCTGCATCTCGATCACCGCGCGGTGCGCCGACAGATCGGCGTGGTTGCCCAGGACCAGGCGCTGCTGCCCGGCAGCATCGCCGACACCATCCTGGGCGTCGAGAATCTCTCGCTGGACGACGCTTGGCGGGCCGCGGAGCAGGCCGGCGTGGCCGAGGATATCGAGGCCATGCCGATGGGCATGCATACGCCGCTCGGCGACAGGGCGGTGGTCTCCGGCGGGCAGATGCAGCGCATCCGCATCGCGGCCGCACTGGTTCGCAATCCGCGCATCCTGTTCCTCGACGAGGCCACGAGCTGGCTCGACGCGGCAAGCCAGGCGCGGACCATGGCCGGTATCGAGCGGTCGGCTGCGACGCGCATCGTCATCGCGCATCGGCTGTCCACGATCCGCAAAGCGGACCGGATCTACGTGCTCGAGGCGGGGCGGGTGGCGCAGTGTGGCAGTTACGACGAGCTGCTCGCAGTGAACGGACCGTTCCGCCGCATGGCCGAAAGGCAGTCCGACGGGGCGCCCGGCGGATGAACCACGCCCGCCCGTCGCCTGCCACAGGCGGCCCTGGCGCGAAGAACTCCTGACCATGCCCTAGTGTTTCGTCCCTTAAATTCATGGCATACTTGGCAGGCTTCATGCAAAGGAGGCTGCCATGGCACGCGGACCCAAACTCGCGCCGCTCACACTCACCGACGAGCAGCGGGATCAGCTCAACGGGATCGCTCACTCA
>JAJEEA010000034.1 GCA_022821235.1 Vicinamibacteria bacterium | reverse complement strand
CGCACCGCGGCCAGCCCCGCGTCGGCCGCGGTCGAGACCACCCGCGGTCGATGGCGTTCCACCTGCTCGGCGAGCCGGGCCGCGTTGGCGCCGGCCGCGAGGCCGACGACCTCGATGCGATCGGGATGGGCCGCCGCCACCGACAGCGCGCTGACGCCGATGGAGCCGGTCGACCCGAGAATCGCGATGCGTCTCACGTGCGCTGCTCCACCCGTCTCGGTCGGCCGGGGCGGTCGCCGCCCCGCGCCCCGCCACCGGATTGCCCCGCGCGGCCGGAGATACGCAACACCTGGCGAGCGGCGAGAACGCCGGCGGACGGCAGGGCGTCCGCGCCGGACGAGACGCGAGGAGAACGCAGATTGGGCATGCGTCGACCGCGGACCGCAACGCAGTCCGCCCTGACCCCGCAGTCAGGCGGGATGCATCGCCGCCCGAATGCAGCGCAGACTCTCACCGCCGGCCGGATCACAGGAACTGCAGCATGAGGTAGAAGCCCGGCCCGGCGAACAACAGGCTGTCTATGCGATCGAGCACTCCCCCATGACCGGGAATGAGGGTCGAGGCGTCCTTGACACCGGCCCCGCGCTTGAGCAGCGATTCGAAGAGGTCGCCCGCGATGCCCAGGGCGCCGATGACCACCCCGAGCAGCGCCGCCGCCGCGGTCGGCGACCGGCCCAACGTGCTGAACGCGATCGGTCCCGCCGCCGCCATCACGCCCCCCGCCGCCGCCAACCCGAACAACGCCCCCTCGACCGTCTTGCCGGGGCTGATGGCGGCGGCCAGCGGGGTGCGCCCCAGCCACCGCCCCCCGTAGTACTGGGCCGTGTCGCTGGCCACGATCAGCCCGAGCAGCAGGAGCACCGCCCCCGCGCCGCCCGATGTCCTCACCGCCTGGACCGCCCCCAGCGACAGGCCGAGATAGAGCAACGGAAACGCCGACGCGGCGGCGTCGATCAGCATCCGGTCGCCGCGACGCCCGACCGACAGGCTCGCCACGCCGATGGCGAGCAGCGCCCCCAGCAGCACCGCCGTCGTCGCCCCGTGGCCGACCCCGGCTACGGTGGCGGCGACGCCCGCCGCCGCCACCCCGCCGAACACCCGGGCGCCGAAGGCGGTGGCGAGGGCCGTGTACTCGCGCAGCGCCAGCAGCGCCGCCACTTCCGCCAGCACCAGCGTACCCACCGGCGGCAGGAACCGGATCGCGGCGACCACCACCGGCAGCAGCGTCAGGGCGCTCAGGACGCGCTTCATCCCGCGAGCACTCTCGCCGGACCCCTCGCGTCCGATCCGGGGAAAGTCATGGGCTGCCGCTCTACCCGCCGGCCGCCACCGGCTGGGTGATGCCGCCGTAGCGCCGGTCGCGCTTCTGGTAACTGACGATCGCCTCGAGCAGGTGCCGCGCGCGGAAGTCGGGCCACAGCGTGTCGGTGACCCAGATCTCCGAGTACGCGATCTGCCACAGCAGGAAGTTGCTGACCCGCATCTCGCCGCTGGTACGGATGAGCAGATCGGGGTCCGGCTGCCCGGCCGTGTACAGGAGCTCGGCGAAGCGCCCCTCGTCGAGGTCGGACGGACGGACGGCGTTCTCGATGGCCCGCCTCGCCGCCTCGACGATCTCGGCCCGCCCGCCGTAGTTGAGGGCGATGTTGAACAGCATGCCGCGGTTGCCGCGGGTGCGCTCGCGGCCCGCGTCGAGCTCGCGCCGGACGTCGGCCGGCAGCCTGTCCTCGCAGCCGATGACCTGCAGCCGGATGTCGTTGTCGTGGAGCCTCTCGAGCTCGAGCCACAGGTACTTCTTCAGCAGCCCCATCAGCACCGACACCTCGGCGGGGGGCCGCTTCCAGTTCTCGACCGAGAACGCGTAGAGGGTCAGGACCCGGATGCCCAGCCGGGCGGACGCCTCCACGACGTCGCGGACCGAGTCGATGCCCGCCCGGTGGCCCTCGGCGCGGGGCAGGTGCCGGCGGGCCGCCCACCGGCCGTTGCCGTCCATGATGACGGCGACGTGCATCGGCAGGCGGTCGAAGTCCACCTCCCGGGCGAGCGAGGCTTCCCGCGAGCCGGCCGGGGCCCAGGTCAGGAGATCTTGGAGACTCATCCGCGCACTACTCGGGGGCCGCCGCGCGGTCCGGCCGGACCGCGGGCCGCAACCGCCCACGCTTGATGATACGGAACCGCCCGCGCCCCGTTCAAGCGGGCGCGGGTCACGGCGGGCTGCAAGACGCCCGGCGGGACGCATCGCCGGTCGATGCGGCGGCGTGCTCGCCGCGGGCTCGCCGCGCCGCCCGGCCCGGGCGGCGTCATCGAGCTCCACGGCCGGATTGAGCCACGGCCGCCTTCGTGGGTCCGCCCGCTTCCCAGTCCGGGGGCCGGCGCCGCACCGGACGTGGTCACCGCGGATACTCGACCCCGAGCAGAAAGAGGCCCCGGGGGGGCGCGGTCGGCCCCGCCGCGGCGCGATCCGAGGCCCGCAGAGCCCGTTCGACCTCCCCCGGGCCCCGCCGGCCCCGGCCCACGTCGACGAGGGTCCCCGCGATGGTCCGGACCATGTGCCGGAGGAAGCCGCTTCCCCGCACCTCGATGACGGTCATGTCCGCCCCGCCCGCCTCCGCGCCGGCCGAGGCGGGCGACGCCCGGCGCACCGTCAGCCCGAACACCGTGCGCACGGTGGTGCGCACGCTGCCGCCGGCAGCCTGGAACGCCGCGAAGTCGTGCTCGCCGACCAGCATCCGGCCCGCCTCGGTCATGGCCTCGACGTCGAGCGGCTCTCGGACGTGCCAAGCGTATCGCCGGAGGAAGGGGCTCATCACCGGGCCGTGGGCGACGCGATAGCGGTAGGACTTGGCGACGGCGTCGAAGCGCGCGTGGAACGTGTCGGCGACCTCCTCGCTCGCGAGCACGCGGATGTCCGCGGGAAGCCTCGCGTTCAACGCGCGGGCCAGCGCCCCGGAATCGATGCCGGCCTCGAGGCGGACCCCCGCCACCTGGCCGAGGGCATGGACGCCGGCGTCCGTCCGCCCCGCGCCCACGACGGGGACCGGCGCCCCCTCGATGTCGCGAAGCACGGTCTCGAGCCACCCCTGAATCGAAACCCCGGCCGCCTGCCGCTGCCAACCGACGTACTCCGTGCCGTCGTAGGCCACGGTCAGCTTGAGCGTTCGCATCACGACCGCCGCCAGGGTCTGCGGCGTGGACGGCGCGGACTCCTGGAGGATTGGCTGGGCGACAAGCCGAGCCGCAGGCGACGATTGGCGGGCCGCGGCGGCCGCGAGCCGGGGCCGGCCAGGGGCTCGGCCGCGGGCGCGGCTGGCCAGAGTATACCTGCGCCGCGACGCCGGCCGGCCGCGG
>JAJEEA010000276.1 GCA_022821235.1 Vicinamibacteria bacterium | reverse complement strand
CTCGCCGACGCGGGGGAGGCCGCCCGGCAGCGGCGTCAGGTTCGTGCCCGGCTGCACGGCGCGGGGTCCCCCGTCGAGCGCGAACACCCACAGGTTCCCGGCCTTCGGCTCGGTGTAGTAGAAGGTCATGTCGCCGCCGATGCCGCCGGAGGGCACCGCGACGTACTGCGTCCCGTCGAGCTCGTAGGTGACGGGGCTGCCGATGATGCCCGAGCCGGTCTGGAAGCGCCACAGCACCTCGCCGCTGCGGGCGTCGATGGCCATGAAGTAGCCGCGCATGTCGCCGGTGAACACCAGTCCGGTGGCGGTGGCCACGGCGCCGGCCCAGAACGGGGCGGGGCTCACCACCCGCCACAGCACCTCCTGCTCGACCACGTCGAAGCCGACGAAGTTGCCGGGGTCGTCGCTCGTCAGGTACTGCTGGTAGTCCCCGCCCAGGTACGCCTCGCCGTTGGTCGGCGGCTCGAACTCGTCCTCGGCCCAGAACCGGTAGCCCATGGCCCACTGGTTGGACATGAAGTAGAGCGCCCCGAGGTCGGGGTTGTAGGCGAGCGGCTGCCAGTCGATGGCGCCCTCGAGGCTGGGGATGATCGGCCCGACCTCGGGCCCGCCGGACTGCGCCAGCATGTCGGGGTTCACCTCGGGGCGGCCGGTCTCGGGGTCGAGCCCGAAGGCCCAGTTGATGCCGGGCACGATGGGCTCGCCGTAGAGGAACCGGCCGTCGGTGCGGTCGAGGGCGTAGAAGAAGCCGTTCTTGTCGTGGTGGAACAGGGCCTTGACGGGGCCGTGGCCGCGGAGGGTCACGTCGGCGAGCACCGGCGTGCTCACCGCGTCGTAGTCCCAGCAGTCCCAGGGGGTGTACTGGTAGCCCCAGCGGATGGCGCCGTCGTCGGCGTCGAGGGCGACGGTGGCGGCCGACCACTGGTTGTCGCCCTTCCGCACGTGGCAGTTCCAGGGGGCGGCGTTCCCGGTGTTCCAGTAGACGAGGTTCAGCTCGGGATCGTAGGCGCCCGTCGTCCACGTCGGCGCCCCGCCGTGCCGCCAGGTGTCGCCGGGCCACGTCTCGTTGCCGGGCTCGCCGGGGCCGGGAATGGTGTAGGCGGTCCAGCGCGGCTCGCCGCTCATCGCGTCGTAGGCCTTGACGAAGCCGCGGATGCCGTACTCGCCGCCGGCCACCCCGGTGAGGACGAGCCCGTTGACGACCAGCGGCGCCCCGGTGATGCTGTAGCCCTGCCGCCAGTCGACGACCTCGGCCTCCCACGCGACGGCCCCGGTGTCGCGGTGGAGCGCGAACAGCCGCGCGTCCATCGTGCCGACGTAGACCAGATCGGCGTACAGGGCGACGCCGCGGTTGTTCGACCCGCAGCAGTAGACGCGCTCCGCCTCGTCGGACATCTCCGGCTCGAAGCCCCACAACTTCGCCCCGGTCCGGGCGTCGATGGCGAAGACGCGCGACTCGTCGGCCGACAGGTAGATGACGCCGTCGTGCACCAGCGGCGTCGCCTCCAGGCCGCGGTTCTCGCCCCCGGTCGCGAACACCCAGGCGGGGTGGAGGCGGTCCACGTTGTCCGGGGTGATTTCGTCGAGCTCCACGAAGCGGTGGCCGTGGTAGTCGCGGCCGTACATCAGCCACGACGAGGTGTCGCCGGCCGCGTTCTCCAGATCGCCCGTGGTGACCGCTTGCCCGTGCGCCGGTACGGAAGACCCCGCCGCAAGAACGACCGCCGCGACCGCCGCCAGAATGCGTGGGAACTGCATCTGCTCACCCTCATTCTCGCCCGCGTGGAAGCCCCGCTGGCAGGGCTAGCAGGGCTAGCAAGGCTCGCAACCCTCAGCCGAGCGACCCGGCCAGCACCGCAGGACCGCCCGCAGCTCCCCCGAACTACGGCGTCGGCGACGCCGTCGAGCGGGCTCGGCTCCCGTTTGACAATCACGAACCCCGTCGCCGCCACCTTCGCCAGCCGTGGATCGAAGCCGCGGGTTTGACCACCAGCCCGAAATCACCGCGAGCGGCAGGTCGCAGGTCTCCGAAACCCGGACTCTGACCTCGCCGGCGGGCAGGTTGTCGGCCACCGGCACGCGCGGCAGCTTGAGGATGCCGCCCTCCATGGCATCCATCAGCGAGAGCCACTCGCCGTCCACGGGAACAGCGTCCCTCGGCGTAGCCGGAGCCGCGCAGGAAGAACGGCGTCGCCGACAGCGCTCCGGCGGCCCAACCGGTTGGTCGCCGTCACAGTCCGCCAAAGATGAACGCGTTGTCCTGCGGATCTATGGCGAATCGAATCCTCTCCAGAAGGCCGGTATAGCCGATGAAGTTCCCTGCAGGCCATTGACGCGATACGAAGACGGTCGAGTCGACATCGAGAGCATCGCCATCGTCGGCCACCAAGGTCGTCTTCGCTCTCACGAGTCTCCCCTGGACCGTTCCGATCCGGGAGCTGACGGTCATGGGTTCTCCGTCTCCGTCGAACAGTCCGAGCTCATCGGCCAGATCGGCGCTCAGCACCGACCAGGAGGCTCCGGTGTCGAGCATCGCGAGAACGCGGATGCCGCCGAACTTGACCTGGACATGCACGCTCGCAGTCTCCGAGGGATGACCCGGGGCCTCGTCGAAGAAGCGGGATCTTCCGGACGCGAAGACGGAGCCGTCAGGCCGATGGAGCATCGTGGTCGCTACAGGCGATGCAGCAACGGCTCGACGTGCGGGGCGAACTGCTGCAGCTTCCGCCGCAAGGCAGCCAGGGACTCATCGGCCGCCAGGAGCTCGCCGTCGGCGAGAGCGACCCACCTGCCGGCATGGCTTCCGGCGTTTCTGCGCAACCACTCGATGTTGTCGGCACTCTTCGGCCCTGCAGGCAGTCTGCGCCGGACGACCGGCTCCGCCAGCACGATCAGCAGACGGCGCAGCGACTCGTCCAAGGCCTGATCCAGGGGAACCGCATCGGCCAGCTTGCGCGCGGCCAGGACGCGATGGTCGGCCAGAAGCTGGCGGAGCATCGCTTCGATGGCCGCCGCCGGCCGGCGTGAAGCCAGATCCGCGGTCGACTGGAGGCTCGCGCCGCGCTCGACCGGCGGGGCAGGGCGAACCTCAAGGGGCTGGGGAACCCCCCAGGCGTCCCTTCCTCGGGCGAACGCACCCGAATCGACTGGCGGAGGGCCCGTCGCGAACCGCCACGGACCCTCACTGAATCCGGTACTGTCGGCCAACGGCCTCAGGTGTCCGACATCCGTCGCCAAGGCGAACGGCGGTCTCACCGGGCTGTCGATGTCGAGACATCCAAGCTGTTGTCCGAACATGGCCTTGTCAGGAATTCTCCAGCCCCACGGCCCTCAGCGCCGCCCCTGTCCGTTGTTCCGCCAGGGCCCGGATCGCCGCGCCGGTTCCGACTCCTCCGTCCATCACCATCAACACCCGGACGAAGAGACCATCCTGGACCACTCGAGAGACGTCCAGGGTCAACGTGGAGCTGATCATCGGTGGAGCTTCGCCGAAGTACAGGGCGGCCCCGGCGCCGAGACAGTCTCCGAAACCGTCGATGTTCACCGAGCTCGGAACGAACCGGCGGACGAACTCGGCGGCCCTCATGCCTTCGATCGACCCGTGGCAAGCGTACGACACCGCGTGGTTCCGGAAGCGAAGCTCGGGCGACGCCCGCCGCACGGCGCCGATCACGCCGTCGACGGTGTCCACGACCTGGCGCTCGGGCGAAGAGGTCTGGAAGCGAACGCCGTCCAGGCCGATTCTGACGTTGGCCTTGCCTCCGAACAGCCAGACTCCGAGACCGGCGCCGCCCACGGAGCCGTTGCCGGCGTCCGGGCGGAGGTCCATGCTCGAAAGGCCGACGTAGGCGAGCTCCTCCAGCAGCGCCTCGTAGAGCACGGGAACGTCATGGACGACGGACCACAGCCGCGAAGCGAACTTGGACTCGAGCTCGATCTCGGACTGCTCGATGGTGAATCTGGTCATGCCGGCCTACTTCGCATGGTACTTCATCCCTCTTCCCCTCGACCTGTTCTCCCTGTTCTCCCCTCAGCCGTTCGCGCCGACCAGTGCCGGCAGGACCACGCCGATCTCGCCGCGGACCACGGCGTCGGCGATGCCGTCCAGCGGGGTCGGCTCGCGGTTGACGATGACGAGCCGCGCCCCCGCCGCCTTCGCCAGGCGGGGGATGGACGCGGCGGGCTCGACCACCAGCGACGAGCCGACCGCGAGCAGCAGGTCGCAGGTCTCCGCCGCCTCCTGGGCCCGCGCCATGACCTCTAGGGGCATGGCCTGGCCGAACGAGATCGTCGCCGGCTTGAGCAGGCCGCCGCAGGCGCGGCAGCGGGGCGCGCGCTCGCCCGCCTCGATGCGGCGGCACGCCTCGTCCGAGGTGATGCGGTCGCCGCACGTCAGGCACTCGGCCTCGGTGGTGGTGCCGTGCAGCTCGAGCACGATGTCGGCGGGCAGCCCCGACCGCTGGTGCAGCCGCTCGATGTTCTGGGTGACCAGCGCGAGGAGCCGGCCCTGCCGGTGCAGCTCGACGAACGCGCGGTGCCCCGCGTTGGGCTTCGCCTCGCGCATCGCCGGCCACGCCTCCGCCTTCTGGCGCCAGTACTCGACGCGCCCCGGCTCGCTCGACACGAACTCGTGGAAGTCGACGGTCCGGTTCCGCGCCCACACGCCGTTCGGGCTGCGGAAGTCGGGCACCCCCGACTCGGTCGAGATGCCGGCGCCGGTGAAGCCGACGATGCGCGATGCGCCGGCCATCAGCCCGCGGGCAGCCTGGTCGCTCACGCGGTGATCCTAGCAGTCCCTTCCCCGGAGGGGACGAAAGGCACCCGGAGCGACGTCCCGGAACGGCCGCAGGTGGGCTGCAAGCGAGCGAGAGGGGTACATTCGGAAGCGCCCGAGGTTCAGGGTTGGGCCGGACGGTCGAATCCGCTCGCCAACGCCGTCACGAGCCACCAGAACAGCATGCCCAGGCCGCCCGCGAACGCGAAGAGGGCGCAGGCGAACACCAGCACGCCGGCGATCTCGCCGATGATTCTCATGGAGGCGACGGCTCGCCGCAGGATGGAGCGGGCGTGGGGACGAGCCACCGCTGCTGGCGACGGGGATTCGGGCACGCCGGCATGATCCCACAAGCGGGCCCGGCGCGGTAACATGGATCGTTTGCCGTGCCCGCCGAGCCCCTGACCCATCCCCGCATCGCGGCGTTCTGGCTGCCGCTGGCCGGCACGTGGCTGATGATGGCGGCCGAGGGCCCGTACCTCGCCGCGATCATCGCCCGGCTCCCTCAGCCGACCGAGAACCTCGCCGCGTTCGGGGTGGCGTTCGCGCTCGCGATCATCATCGAGGCGCCGGTCATCATGCTGATGGCCGCGTCGACGGCGCTGGTCACCGACGCCGCGAGCTACGCGGCGTTGCGGCGCTTCACCTACACGCTCGCGGCGGCGCTGACCCTGGTGCAGGTCGTCGTGGTGCTCCCGCCGGTGTTCGACCGGCTCGCCCTCTCGCTCATCGGGCTGCCGCCCGACGTGGCCCGCCTGACCCATCACGGGCTCGCCATCATGCTGCCGTGGCCCGTCGCCATCGGCTACCGGCGGTTCCGGCAGGGGCTGCTGATACGCCGGCGCCTGACCCGCCTCGTCACCTACGGCACCGCCGTGCGGCTCGCGGCGATGAGCGCGGTCGCCCTCGCCGCGGCGCGGGTGCCCGGACTGCAGGGCGTGCACGTGGGCACCATCGCCCTCGCCACCGGGGTCGTCGTCGAGGCGGTGGCCAGCCGCGTCATGACCCGGGGCGTCGTGGCCGAGCTGCTGGCCGGCCCGTCGCCCCCGGCGGCGGCCGATACCGGCGCGGCGGTACCGGCGACGGCCGACACCGCAACGGCCGACAGCGCTGCGGCGGCGGCCGCGGACACCGCGGCGAC
>JAJEEA010000042.1 GCA_022821235.1 Vicinamibacteria bacterium | reverse complement strand
CAAGAGCGTCCGGCTGAAGTACGTCACGCTCGCCGCGGCCCTCGTCTACCTCGGCTTCACGAAGAGCCAGCTCATCTCCATCGTGAACGTCTACGGGCTCATGACGGGCAACCTGCCGGTGTTCAGGTACAGCCTGGCGTGGTACCTGTTCGCCGGCTTCACGGTCGTCACGACCGTGCTGTGGGGCCGGCTCTACTGCGGGCGGGTCTGCGCGTTCGGCGCGCTGACGCAGTTGATGGACCGCGTCGTCCCCGCGCGGCTGCGCGTCGAGGTGCCGAAGTGGCTGGAGCAGCGCGCCGCGCTGATCAAGTACGGGCTGCTCGGCGCCACGCTGCTCTACTTCTTCGTGACGTCCGAGATCGCGGCCTACCGCTACGTGGAGCCGTTCTGGATGTTCACCCGCCAGGCGTCCACGGGCATGTGGATCGGTCTGGGGGCGCTGCTGGTCGCCACCGTCTTCGTGCGCAACCTCTACTGCCGCTTCCTGTGCCCGGTCGGCGCCTTTCTCGGGCTGATCTCGAAGCTGACGGTGTTCCGGATCAAGCGCTGGTCCGAGTGCAACACCTGCAAGATCTGCGAGAAGACGTGCGAGTGGGGCGCGATCCGCGGCCCCGAGATCGTCATGACCGAGTGCGTGCGCTGCGACGACTGCGAGCGGCTATACGCAGACACCGCCAAGTGCCCGCACTGGTTAATCATTGCTAGAAGGGGGCTGCGCCCCCTGACCCCCCGGCAGCACTAGCGGGGACCCCGTCGCCCCGCGCCGTGCTGCCGAGGCGCGCCGTGCGCGCCTTGGGGCCGGGCACATCGAGCGCCCCGTCCCCTCCGTACTTCACCTGTAGGGGCTGTCCCGCGGTCCTCTACTGCGACATCCCCGTGTACAGGAACCGCTGCGCGCGGTGGTTGCGCTGGGCCTCGGCCGTGTAGAGGTTGCCCTTGCTGTCGACGGCGATGTGGTGGAGCGCGTCGAAATCGCCCGGCGCCTGGCCCAGCTCGCCCCAGGTGTCGAGCACCTCGAGCGTCTGGCGGTCCAGCACGTGGATGTGCAGGTTAGCCTGGTCGGCGACGTACAGGAAGCGCTGCTCCGGATCGGGTGAGAACGCCATCCCCGCGCAGGTCAGCGAGCGCCCCTCGTCCGGGTTGACGAAGACCTGCCGCTGGTAGTTCCCCTCGAGGTCGAAGACCTGGATGCGGCTGTTGTTGCGGTCGCCCACGTAGACGAGCCCGTCGTTCGAGACCTCGATGGCGTGCACGGTGCCGAACCAGGGCGGACCGTTCGGGTCGTCCGGATCGGCCTCCGGCTCCGTGTCGCTGGGCTCCTTGCCGAACGCCGCCCACATGCGCTTGAACTCGCCCGTGTCGGCGTCGAACACGATGACCCGGCGGTTGCCGTAACCGTCGGCCACGAACACCTCGTTCGTCGGCTCGTAGACGAACATCTCCGCCGACTTGCGGACGCTGTCGGTGGTCAGGTTGCCCGTGCCCAGGTCCCGCCCGCCGATCTGCAGCACCAGCTCACCGGTGTTGGTGAACTTCAGCAGCATGTTGTCTTCCACCTGCGACTGCGGGGTGCGGCCGGTCGGGTTGTTGCCGCCGATCCAGACGTGGCCGTCGTGGTCCACGAACAGGCCGTGCTCGTTCCAGGGCCAGTCGTAGCCGTCCGCCTGGCCGCCCCAGGCGTTGACGAACGCGCCCGTGTCGTCGAACTCGAGGAGTGGCGGCGCCGCGTTCTCCCGATTCTCCTCCGGCACCGTATGGGGGCGTTGCAGGACCCAGATGTGGTCGCGCCCGTCGACCGAGACGGAGGAAACCTCGCCGGTGACCCAGTTGTTCGGTAGTTGCGGCCAGTCCGGATCCAGCTCGAACATCGGATAGCTCGGACCTGACGCCGCCGGGGCGGCCTCGGGCTCCGGCATCGACTCCTCGGCGGGCGGCGCGCCGCCGCAGGCCATCAGCGCCAGCACGAGCAGGGGCGCAACGCTCTTGAGCATCCAGTTCATCGGGTTCCTCCTTGCAGCGCGCAGCATATCACTCGCTTGGGGGGACTGCTACACTGGCGCGTTTGTCCAGCCAGGGATCGCCGCCGCAGTCGGGACGCCTTTTCCGCCGGTCCGCGGCGCTGGCCGCGGTCGGCCTGCTCCTGCCGGCCGCGGCGGCGGCCCAGCAGGCTCCGGGCGGCCGCGCGGGGCTCGGCATCGACCTGCTCGCCACCATCGACGGCCCGCCGCCGCCCGTCGCGCCGGACGTCATCGCGCGCGACGCGGAAGGCCGGATCACCATGCGCGCCGTCCGCGTCGATCAGCCCCCGCGCATCGACGGGCAGCTCGACGAGGCGGTCTACGCAACCGTGCCGCCCATGTCCGACTTCGTGCAGACGGAGCCCGCGGAAGGCGCCCCGGCTTCGGAGAAGACCGAGGTGTGGCTGCTGTTCGACGACGAGAACGTGTACGTCATGGCCCGCTGCTGGGAGAGCCGGCCGGACCGCGTGCGGTCCAGCGAGATGCGCCGGGACAACCTGAACGTCGGCCTCGGCGACAACCTGGCGTGGGGCCTCGACACGTTCTTCGACCGGCGCACCGGCTATTTCTTCGAGGCGAATCCGATCGGCGGGCGCCTGGACGGCCAGTCCACGAACGAGGGCCAGACGAACTTCGACTGGAATCCGGTGTGGGACGTGGCGGTCGGACGGTTCGAGGGAGGCTGGACCGTCGAGACGTCCATGCCGTTCAAGTCGCTGCGCTACCGTCCCGGACCGGTGCAGGTGTGGGGCTTCAACATGCGCCGCACCAACGTCTGGAAGAACGAGTTCTCGTACCTCTCGCCGATAGCGGCCGGGGTGGGGCGGCTCGGCCTGCGCCCGGCGCTGATGGCCCCGGTCGTGGGACTGGAGGCCCCGCCCGCGGCCCGCAACATCGAGGTGAAGCCGTACGTCGTAGCCGACCTGAAGACCGACATCGCGCAGCTTCCGCCGCTGCGGAACGACCCGGGCGGCGACGGCGGGATCGACGTCAAGTACGGACTCGGCAGGAACCTGACCGTCGACTTCACCGCCAACACCGACTTCGCGCAGGTCGAGGCGGACGAGCTGCAGGTCAACCTCACCCGCTTCAGCCTGTTCTTTCCCGAGAAGCGCGAGTTCTTCCTGGAGAACCGGCGCACGTTCGAGTTCGGCGGCGGCGGCGGCGACACGCCGATCCTGTTCTACAGCCGGCGCATCGGCCTGCAGGGAGGCCGCGAGGTGCCGCTCACCGCGGGCGGGCGGATGACCGGCCGGGTCGGCGGCTACGACCTGGGGCTCGTCCACATCCGCACCGGCGCGGAAGCGGTGTCCGGCGCCCGGCCGACAGGCTTCTCGGTGGCGCGCCTCAAGCGCGACGTGCTGCGCCAGAGCAGCGTGGGAGTGCTGTTCGCCGAGCGCTCGGTAGGGCTGAACGCCCCGGGCCGCAACGGCACGTTCGGCGCCGACGGCGCCTTCTAGTTCCTCGAGAACCGGCTGGCGATCGACGCTTACTGGGCGCGGACGTGGTCGCACGCGGCGCCCGGCGACGAGTCGAGCTACCGCGGGCGCGTCGACTACAACGGCGACCGCTACGGCATGACGCTGGAGCACCTGCTGGTCGGCGACGACTTCAATCCCGAGGTCGGCTTCGTGCGCCGCCGCGACATGCGCAAGAGCGCCGCGCGGTTCCGCTTCAGCCCGCGGCTGCCGGGGGTCGACGCCATCCGCAAGCTGTCCTGGTCGGGCTCGGTCGACTACTTCGAGAACACCGCCGGCCGGCCGGAGACCAGGGAGCAGGACGCCGAGTTCGGCATCGAGCTCGAGAACGGCGACCGGTTCCTGTTCATCTACACGCGGATATTCGAATACCTGCCGGAGCCGTTCGACATCGCGCCCGGCGTCGTGCTGCCGCCGGGCGGGTACGATTTCGAGGCCGTGCGCGCGCGGTTCACGTTCGGCCAGCAGCGGGCCGTATCCGGCAGCGTGCTGGTGGAGCACGGCACGTTCTACAGCGGCCGGCAGACCGGCGTGACCGTCACGCGGGGACGCCTGGCCTTCACGCCGCGGTTCGCGCTCGAGCCGGCCTACTCGATCAACGTCGTGGACCTGGCGGAAGG
Organism: Vicinamibacteria bacterium; assembly: GCA_022821235.1. Taxonomy (GTDB): domain Bacteria; phylum Acidobacteriota; class Vicinamibacteria; order Vicinamibacterales; family UBA8438; genus JAJEEA01. The sequence goes on along the minus strand of JAJEEA010000042.1, from coordinate 482 downwards.
ACAGTTCGTCGCGAACCTCGCCGGTTCGCGCGTCATCTACTCACTGTCGCCGAGGATGTTCACCAGCGCGTTGCTGCAGTACGACACGCTCGGCCACGGGACGTCGGTCAACGTCCGCCTGCGCTGGGAGTACCAGCCGGGAAGCGAGCTGTTCGTGGTCTACAACGAGCAGCGCGACACGTTCCGGCGCCGGTTCCCGGAGCTGGAGAACCGCGCGCTGATCGTCAAGTTCAACCGGCTGTTCCGGTTCTGACCCGACGGACGCCTGCTAGGGTTGCCCCGGGGCGCCGGTGCCGGACGAGCCCACGTAGAACTGCGATCCGTCGGGCAGGGTGATGTCGCGCGCGTTGGCGGTGTTCGAGCCGTCCTTGGCGCCGTAACCGTCGACCACCAGCTCGGTGCCGGCCGGGATCGAGTTCTTGTTGAGGCCGCGGCGGATGAGCGCGTTGGGCGCGCCGCACTCGATGGCCCAGCTCTCGACG
>JAJEEA010000113.1 GCA_022821235.1 Vicinamibacteria bacterium | reverse complement strand
CGTGACGGCGACTACGTGCTGCGCATCGAGCTTCGGGCCGGGGGGCGCAACTAGCCACAGGAGATAGACGTCCGGGTGGACGGCGAGCGCGTCGCCCTGCTCCGCGCCGGCCGCTGGCCGGACGACGCGCCGGCGGGGTCGCCGGGCGCCCGCTCGGCCGACGAGGGGCTCGCGGTGCGCTTTCCGGCCCGGGCGGGGACCCGCCTCGTGTCCGTCTCGTTCACGGGACGGACGATGACCCCCGAGGGGGTGGCGCCGGCCCGCCTGCCGCTGTGGACGTTCTCGACGGGCCGCGGCTACGTCGAGCCGATGGCCCTCGACGCCTTCGAGATCGAGGGGCCCTACGACGGGGAGGCGGCCGCCGCGGCCGGGGAGGCCTCGGGCGTCGCCGGCACCGTCGAGGCGTCGGCGGCGGACACGGTCGAGGCTTCGGGCGTCGGCGCCGCCGTCGGGGCTACAAGCGCCGCCGTCGAGGCTTCGGGCGTCGCCGCTACGGTCGAGGCTCCGGGCGCCGCCGCCAGCGACACCCCCAGCCGCCGGCGCATCTTCGTCTGCGAGCCCGCGTCGCCGGCCGACGAAGAGGCGTGCGCGGCCCGCATCGTCGGGACGCTGGCCCGGCGGGCGTTCCACCGGCCGGTGACCGGCGAGGACGTCGACGACCTGCTCGCCTTCTACCGCGAGGGGCGGGCGGAGGGCGACTTCCGCGCCGGCGTGCGCCGCGCCCTCGAGAGCATCCTCGTCGATCCCGAGTTCCTGTTCCGCATCGAGCGCGACCCGCCCGGCGCCGCCCCCGCGACGGCGTACCGCCTGAGCGACGTCGAGCTCGCGGCGCGCCTGTCGTTCTTCCTCTGGGCCAGCATTCCCGACGACGAGCTGCTCGAGGCGGCGGAGGCGGGCCGGCTGCGCGACCCCGAGGTGCTCGAGGCGCAGGTGCGGCGCATGCTCGCCGACGAGCGCGCCGGGACCCTGGTGACCAGCTTCGCGGCGCAGTGGCTGCACCTGCGCCGCATGCGCACCGTCTCCCCCGACGTCAACGCCTTTCCCGCCTTCGACGAGAACCTGCGCGACGCCCTGATTCGCGAGACGGAGCTGTTCGTGGGCAGCCAGCTCCGGGACGACCGCAGCGTGGTCGAGCTGCTGACCGCCGACTACACGTTCGTCGACGAGCGGCTGGCCCGGCACTACGGCATCCCCGGCGTGTACGGCCCCCGCTTCCGGCGCGTCGAGTGGGACGACGACCGGCGGCGCGGGCTGCTGGGGCAGGGCAGCATCCTGACCGTGACCTCGCTCGCCACCCGCACCTCGCCCGTCGTGCGGGGCAAGTGGATTCTCGAGAACCTGCTCGGCACGCCCCCGCCGCCCCCGCCCCCCGACGTGCCCGAGCTGGAGGAGCAGGCGGAGAGCGGCGAGGCCACGTCGCTGCGGGCGCGGCTCGAGGCGCACCGCGCCAACCCCGTCTGCTCGGGCTGCCACTCGCGCATGGACCCGCTGGGCTTCGCCCTCGAGAACTTCGACGCGGTGGGGCAGTGGCGCGACGCCGACGCCGGCGGGGCGCCCATCGACACCGCCGGGGTGCTGCCCGACGGGGCCGCCTTCGAGGGCCTGCCCGAGCTGCGCGACATCCTGCACGGCCGCCGCGACGAGTTCGTGGCCACCGTCACCGAGAAGCTGCTGACCTATGCCCTCGGGCGCGGCGTCGAGCACTACGACCGCCCGGCCATCCGCGCCATCGTGCGCGAGGCCGCCGCCGACGACCACCGCTGGTCGTCTATAATCCTCGGCATCGCCCGCAGTCTCCCGTTCCAACTGAGGAGATCGGAGTCATGATCATCACCAGACAGGCGTTTCCCCGACGCACCGTGCTCCGCGGCCTCGGGACCGCGGTGGCCCTGCCGCTGCTCGACGGGATGGTCCCGGCCCTGACCGCGCTCGAGCGGACGGCGGCGAAGGCCAAGCCGCGGCTGGGGGTGGTGTACGTCCCGCACGGGGCGGTCATGAACAACTGGACCCCCGCCGCCGAAGGCAAGGGGTTCGAGCTCTCCCCGATCCTTCAGCCGCTGGCCCCGTTCCGCGACCGGCTGCAGGTGCTGACCGGGCTCGACCACGCCCCCGCCGCCCAGCTTCCGGGCGACCCCGCCGGCGGCCACGGGCGCATCACCGGCGCATTCCTCACCGGGGTGCACGCCAAGCCGACCGAGGGGGCGGACTTCCGGGCCGGCACCTCCGTCGACCAGATCGCGGCCAAGGTGCTCGGGCGGGAGACCCAGCTCGCCTCGCTCGAGGTGGGCATCGGCCTGCCCGAGTTCGCCGGCGCCTGCGACGCCGGCTTCAGTTGCGCCTACATCAGCACCCTGTCGTGGAGCACGCCGACGACCCCGCTGCCGATGGAGAGCAACCCGCGGGCACTCTTCGAGCGGCTGTTCGGCGACGGCGCCACCACCGACCCCGAGGCGCGGCGCGAGCGGCGGCGGCAGGACCAGAGCATCCTCGACGCGGTGACCCGCAAGGTGGCGCGGCTGCGCAAGGGGCTCGGGTCGGCCGACCAAGCCAAGCTCGGCGACTACCTCGCGGCGGTGCGCGACGTCGAGCGGCGCATCCAGCGGGCCGAGGCCCAGTCGGACCAGGAGCTGCCGGTGGTCGAGCGCCCCTCGGCGAGCGTGCCGGCCTCGTTCAGCGAGTACGTCAAGGTCATGTTCGACCTGCAGGTGCTCGCCTACCAGACCGACATGACCCGGGTCGTCAGCTTCCTGATGACCCCCGAGCTGACCGCCCAGACCTATCCCGAGATCGGCGTGCCCGACCCGCACCACGCGCTGTCGCACCACGAGAACAAGCCCGAGAGCCTCGCCAAGCTGATCAAGGTCGGCACCTATCACACCGGGCTCTTCGCCTGGTACCTCGACCGGCTGCGGGCCACCCCGGACGGCGACGGGTCGCTGCTCGACCAGGTGATGGTTCTCTACGGCAGCGGCATGAGCAACAGCAACCTGCACAACATCCAGAACCTGCCGATCCTGCTCGCCGGCGGCGGGGCGGGACGCCTGCAAGGCGGCCGGCACATCCGCTTCGCCGAGGGGACCCCGCTGACCAACCTCTACCTGTCGCTGCTCGGCAAGCTCGACGTGCCGGCCGAGCGGGTGGGGGACAGCACCGGCCGGCTGACCGAGCTGAGCGACGTGTGAGCGGCCTCCCGCGGGCGGCGCCGCGCACGCCGCCCGCGGGGGCCGCACCCCCCGCGGTAGCGCCCCCTCCCCTTTGCCGCTGCTCCGTCAGGAGCCCCCTTCCCTCTCGTTCTCGGCTCGCCGCGCCTCGGGCACCGCGTCGTCGCGACCCGTCGGGGCGGCGCACTACCGGGCGACGGCGAGCGCTTCCGGACAGCCCCTGCAGCCCAGGAGCATCTCGCCGAGGGCGAGCGCGTAGCCCCAGTCGACGCCCAGCGAGTACAGCCACCGGGGACCGTCCGGACGTTCGATGACGTGCCGCGCCGGCGTCGCGTCCAGGGCGCCGGCCAAGAGCGGGAGGGCGGCCAACACCACCGCCGCCAGGAATCTCCGTGTCCTCATGAATGACCTCCTTGTGATGCGCGCGACCCGACGCCGCGCCAGCGGTATGGACGAGCAACGGCACGGGGACTTCGCCGCGAGTTACCGGTGTCCCGGCCGTGAAGTTCGTGAACGCCATGAATCCGGGCAAGTGCCCGTAAACACGGGAGCATTCCGCGCGGAGGCGTTTCACGAATCACGGTTCGGGACACTAGAGGGCGATGTCGAAGGACGACCAGCCGCAGCCAATCGCTTCGCCGATTGCCCACGCGGTGTCCCAGCTCACGCCGAGCGCGTAGAGCGCAGACGCGGTGACGTCGGTTGACCGGGGTGGGGAAGCATGCAGGGTGCCGACGACGAGCGGAAGCGCCGCCAGCACCGCCGCCGCCATGAGTCTTCGCGTCTTCATGAGTGACCTCCTCGAAGATATGCGCGACCCCATGTCGCGCTGTCGGATGTCCGAGCCGACCGGACAGCTCCTGTCCGGTATGGATCGCAACGGTCGTGCCATCGGGTCGCGATGTGGGGGAACCCGCCGAACCGGCGGTATGAAGAACTCGCGGCGGGGCGGGTGACGACGGTGCCCGGACGTGAACGGAAACTGCAGGCGCCGCGGCCGCCGGACAGCCCCGCCCTCCGCTTGCGAATGGCGTCCGGCACACCCGGATCGGGCGCCGGTCGCGCGGGTCGTCAACCCGGGTTGTCACGGCAGGCGGCCGGTTTCCTCCCGAGGAGCCTCGCCACGCCTGCCGTCTCGCCCGCGCCAATCCCTCCGTCTCCGGCGCGCGTCCCTGTTATCATGCCGCCGCGGCATCGTCTTGCACGACGCCGCTCTTCGGCGACCCGGACTTCGACCAGGACGATGATGAGAGTAGCTGCATCTCGAACGCTCGCGGCGTGCGGGGCCGCGCTTGCCTTCGGTCTCGTTGGCTGCGGGGGCATGCCCACCGGCGTCTCGTCGCAGATATCGCCCGAGTACCGCGAGACGGTGCGCGCGTTCTACCGGGGCCTGGCCTCCCTCGAGGTAGGGCTGCTCGACGACGCCCAGGCCGCGTTCGAGCGGGCCGCGGCGCTGGCCCCGGACGAGCCCGCGATCCGGGCCAACCTCGCGGTGGTGCACGTCGGTTTCGGCAACGAGGCGGAGGCGGCCGGGCACATCGACGCGGCCCGCGGTCTCGCCCCCGACAGCGCCGAGGTGCGCTTCCTGGAGGCCCAGCTCGCCGGCTTCCAGGGCCGTTTCGAGGAAGCCGTCGCGGGGTATCGGCAGGTGGTGGAGCTCGATCCCGACCACCTGCGGGCCCGCTACGCCCTCGCCCAGGAGCTCGACCGGGCCGGAGGCGACGCCGAGGCGGCCGAGGCCCAGGCCCAGCTCGAGGCGATCCGCGACCGCCAGCCCGGCAACCTCGCGGTCCTCGTGCAGCACGCGCGGGTGGCGGCCCGCCGGCAGGACGCGCCGGCCCTCACCGACACCGTCGAGCGCCTGCAGGGGATGACCGGCGGCTGGCCGGATCTCGCCGTCGCCCAGCTCGAAGGGCTGGCGGCGGCGGTCGACGAGGCGGACCTGGTTCGCGCCCGGAGGCCGGCCCAGCTCCTGCGCAACGTCCTCGTGCGCCTGCCCGCGTTCCGGGAGGACCAGGCCCGGGTCAGCGTCAGCGCCGAGGCCATCGCCGAGCCGCTCATGCGCTTCCTCGTGCTGCCGTCGCCGCCCGCCACCGCGTCGCCACGGGACGAGAGCCTCGCCTACGTCGCCGAGCCGATCGACCCCGCCGCAGCCGGCGATCAGACCGTGGTGGCGGTGGTGCCGGGCGGGGAGGAGGCCCCGATGGTCTTCGCCGCGAACGGGCAGCAGGCGCGCCGTGTCGATGGTCCGGCCGGCGGTTCCGGCTTCCCCTTCCCGGCCGGGCCGGCGGGGGCGCCGCCGACCGGCGCCGGCCTGCTCGCCCTCGACTGGAACGGCGACTACCGCATGGACCTGGCCCTCGCCGGACCGGGCGGGCTTCGCCTGTGGGCGCGAGAGGAGGAGGGCGACGGCTTCGCCGAGGCGACGCCCGCGTCCGCCCCGGCTGCCCCCGCCGGCGCCGATTCCGCCGGTGCGGCGCCGGCGGCTGCCGCCGCCCTTGACGCCTGGGGGGTCTGGGCCGCCGACACCGAAATGGACGGGGACCTCGACATCGTCTTCGCTGCCGCCGCCGGCGCCCCCGCGGTTCTGCGCAACAACGCCGATGGGACGTGGCGGCGGGAGGATCCGTTTCCCGGCGTGACCGCCCTCCGGGACTTCGGCTGGGGAGACCTCGACGTCGACGGCGACCCCGACGCGGTGCTGCTCGACGGCGACGGCGTGCTGCACCTCTTCGAGAACCGCCAGGCGGGGCGGTTCGATCCAGCCGGGCTCCTGGAGCTGCCGGCGGCGGCGATCGCGCTCGCCGTGGGCGACCTCGACGCCGACGGCCGGCTCGATCTCGCGCTGCTGGACGCCGCCGGCCAGTTGTGGCGGGCCGGCTGGACGGGGACGGCGTGGGAGACCGACGAGGTCGCCGCCTGGGTCGCGTTCCCCACCGGGGCCGCCCCGGGCTCCCACCGCCTGCTGCTGGCCGACCTCGACAACAACGGCGCCCTCGACGTGCTCGCGTCGGGCGCCTCCGGCACCCGCCTGTGGCTGGCCGACGAGGCGTCCCGCCTCGAGCCGCTCGACGCGGGCGTCGATGCCGAGATCTTCGCCGCCCGGGATCTCACCGGCGACGGCCTGCTCGACCTCGTCGGCGTCGACGACGGCACGCCGGTGCGGCTGACCGCACAGGCCGACGCCGGCTACGGCTGGCAACAGATCCGACCCCGCGCCAACACCGCGGCCGGCGACCAGCGCATCAACGCGTTCGGCGTGGGCGGCGAGATCGAGGTGCGGGCCGGCCTGCTCGTCCAGAAGCAGGTGCTGACCGGGGCGCCCGCCCACTTCGGTCTCGGCGTGCAGACTCAGGCCGACGTCACCCGCATAAGCTGGCCCAACGGCGTGACCCAGGCCGACTTCGAGTTCGCGGCCAACCAGGTCGTCGTGGCCGACCAGCGGCTCAAGGGCTCGTGCCCGTGGCTCTTCGCCCACGACGGCAGCCGCATGCGGTTCGTCACCGACTTCATCTGGCGCTCGCCTCTCGGGCTGCGCATCAACGCCCAGGACACCGCAGACATCGCCTTCACCGAGGACCGGGTGCTCGTCCGGGGCGACCAGCTCGCCGCCGTGGGCGGCGAGTACGACCTGCGCATCACCGCCGACCTGTGGGAGACCCACTTCTTCGACCACGTGTCCCTGCTCGTGGTCGACCATCCGCCCGACACCGAGGTGTGGGTGGACGAGCGCTTCGCCCGCGACCCGGTGCCGCTCGACACCGTGGTGACCGGCCCGGCCAGCACCGTGACCCAGGTATGGGACGACGCCGGCGCCGACGTGAGCGAGCTCGTCGCGAAGCGGGACAACCGCTACGTGGCGTCGTTCGCCGAGGGCACCCACCAGGGGGTCGCCGAGCCGCACTACCTCGAGCTGGAGCTCGACGAGGCGACGGAGACGTGGGACGCGGTGACCCTGCTCGCCTACGGCTGGGTCTATCCCACCGACAGCAGCATCAACGTGGCCCTCGGGCAGGGGAAGCACCCGATTCCCAGCGGGGTGGCGATGGAGGGGCGGGACGCGAAGGGGAGCTGGGTGGTGCTGCACCCCGACCTCGGCTTCCCGGCCGGCAAGCTCAAGACGATGGTGGTCGACGTGCCGCGCCTCCCGGACGGCACGCGCCCGCGGCGGCTGCGCCTGCGGACCAACCTGGAGATCTACTGGGACTGGATCGCCCAGGCCCCGCGGCTCGACACGGGTCTGGCACGGGAGACGCGCCTCGACCCGGCCGTGGCCGACCTCGGCTACCGCGGCTACTCGCGGACCGAGCTGCTCGGGCCGCGCGGGCTCGAGCTGCCGGATTACGAGATCGGCAACCACCGCCCCCGGTGGCGCGATCTCGTCGGCTTCCACACCCGGCTCGGCGATGTGCGCGAGCTGCTGGCCACCGTCGACGACCGCTACGTCATCATGAACGCCGGCGACGAGATGCGGCTCCGCTTCGAGGCCCCGCCCCCGCCCGAGCCGGGGTGGCGGCGCGACTACGTGCTCATCGGCGACGGCTGGGTGAAGGACGGCGACTTCAACACCACCCACGCGAAGACGGTGGGGCCGCTGCCGTCGCACGACCAGCCCGTCTACGACCCCGATGCGTCGGCCGTGCTCGAGAACGATCCGGTGTACCGGCGGCACGAGGACGACTGGCTGAACTGGCACACCCGCTACGTCGCGCCGGACCATTTCCTGCGCGGCCTGCGGCGGGTCGAGCGGGAGGGGGAAACGCCGGGTGGGGGCAAGCCCTGACGGCTCGACGAGCGCGCGCCCGGAGACCGGATCGAGCTCCTGGTTGCGTCGGCCTCGGCTCGGCCGCTGGTCGACGACCCGGCCGGGGGGACGCGGCGACGTGGGGCGGCGCCCACCCCGGCAACGCGCCGCGGCGGAGGCGGTGATGGCGGCGGCGGGGACATGTCGCGGTGAGGCGAGGCCGGGATGCGCCGACACGTGGGCGGGGACGCGGACGGTTCACCGCAACCTCGTCGTGGCCGGCATTCTCGGGCGGAGGCAGCCAATGAAACTGCATACAGACGGCTCAAGTAGACCTCCGAGGGTGACCATCGCCCTCGCGTTGTTGTGCGCGTTGGCCGTGGCGGCGGACGCCGTTGCGCAGCTTCCCGGCCTGCCGCCGGTGCCCCTGCCCGACGAGCCCGTCGTCTTCGCCACGGCCGAGGAGCCGCAGGTGCGCGTGGTGGTGGTGGCCCGCGGGCTGGAGCATCCGTGGGGACTGGCGTTCCTGCCCGACGGCGGCCTGCTGGTGACGGAGCGGCCGGGGCGGCTGCGCATCGTCCGCGACGACGTCCTCGATCCCGAGCCGCTGACCGGCGTGCCGGCCGTCTACTCGCAGGGACTGGCCGGCCTCATGGACGTGGCGTTGCATCCCGACTTCACCGAGAACCGGCTCGTCTACTGGACGTACTCGAAGCCGGCCGGCGAGGGCGCGTGGGTGACCCTGGCGCGGGGGCGACTGACGGAGCACGGGCTGGCCGACGTCGAGGACCTGTTCCGGTCGGACCCGGTCGGCGGCACCGCCGCCTCGCGCGTCGTCTTCGCCCCCGACGGCAGCCTCTACATGACGGTGGGCGGCGCCTTCGGGGCGGCCACCGGCGGCCCCCGGGCGCAGGACCCCGCGGACACCGTCGGCAAGGTCGTACGCCTGCTCGACGACGGCGGCATCCCCGACGACAATCCCTTCGTGGGCCGCGACGGCTACCGGCCCGAGATCTACTCCCTCGGCCACCGGAACCAGCTCGGCGCGGCCATCCATCCCGGGACCGGCATGCTCTGGGCCAACGAGAACGGCCCCCTCGGCGGCGACGAGTTGAACCTGATCCGCCCCGGCGCCAACTACGGCTGGCCCGTCGTCTCCTACAGCCGCGAGTACTCGGGCGGGCGGGTCGCGGACCGCACCTTCCAGGAGGGCATGGAGCCGGCCGAGATCGTCTGGCTGCCCTCGGTGGCCCCGTCCGGCATGGCCTTCTACGACGGCGACCGCTTCCCCAACTGGCGCGGCCACGTCTTCGTCGGCTCGCTGCGCACCGGCATGATCCGCAACACCGGCCACCTCGAGCGCATCGTCTTCAACGAGCAGGGCCAGGAGGCCCGCCGCGAGTGGCTCCTCACCGAGCTGCGCCAGCGCATCCGCGACGTCCGCCAGGGCCCCGACGGGCTCCTCTACGTGCTGACCGACGCCGACGACGGGGCGATTCTGCGCCTCGAGCCGGTTGAACCATGACGGGGACCAGCGCAGCGCGGCCGAGTTCGGAAGCGGCGATGGCGGGAAAGGCGCCGGCGCTCGACGTCTTCGCGTTGCGCGACGGCGTCGTCGGCGAGTACGAGCGCTTCGCGACGTCGTTCACGACGATCCACGCTCAGGACATCCGCGAGCAGGTCGAGGCCATCTACGCCGAGAAGCGCTACTGGCCCGAGCCCCTCATCCAGATCAATCCGAGCTACAAGCAATCGACCGACGTTGGCGCCCTGGCCCAGAGCGGTGTCGTCGACCCCGGGTGCGCCGCTATCTTCCGCGCGGACGGTCGGCCGCTGTCTCTCTACAAGCACCAGGAGCAGGCCATCGCGCTCGCGGCGGACGGCGAGAGTTTCGTGGTGACGACCGGCACGGGGTCCGGGAAGTCGCTCTGCTTCTTCATCCCCATCGTCAGCCACGTGCTGGCGGCACGGAAGAGGAGCGCAGAGCCGCGCACGCACGCCATCGTCGTCTACCCGATGAACGCGCTCGCCAACTCCCAACTGGAGGAGCTCGACAAGTTCATCGGGCAAGTGCCCGGAAACCGGCCGGTCACGTTCGCCCGCTATACGGGGCAGGAGGACGGAGACGAACGGAAGCGGGTTGCAGACGAGCCTCCGGATATCCTCCTCACGAACTTCATGATGCTCGAGTTGCTCATGACGCGGCAGCAGGAGACCGACCGACGCGTCATCGGCAACTGCGAGGGCCTTCGGTTCCTCATTCTCGACGAGCTCCACACATATCGCGGCCGCCAGGGTGCGGACGTCGCGCTGCTCGTGCGCCGTGTCCGCGAGCGCCTCCAGCCCGAGAGCCTTCTGTGCATTGGCACGTCGGCCACGATGGCGAGCGAGGGGTCCATCGGCGACAGGAACCGCGTGGTGGCAGGTGTGGCGTCGAAGCTCTTCGGGAGCGAGATCACCGAGAGCAACGTCATCGTCGAGACGCTCGAGCGAATCACCGACTCGGCCGTTACCGCGGACTCGGTGAGGCCGCACCTTGGCGAGGCCATCGATGCCGGCGTAACGCCGGACATCTCCGACGCCGAGTTCAGGGAGCACCCGCTTGCGGTGTGGGTGGAGACGAGTCTCGGCATCTCGTTCTCCGAGACCGACCAACGCTGGGTTCGGGCGAAGCCCATGACGGTGACCGAGGCGGAGACCAGGCTCTCGGAGGAGTCGGGCCGGCCCTCCGACGCCTGCGGCAAGGCGCTACGGGATCTTCTCCTGGTGTCGAGCGTCCCCGAGCGGGCGCGGACCTTGAACCCGCGCGGGAGCGAGAAGAGCTTCTTCGCTTTCAAGCTCCACCAGTTCATCTCCGGCGCCGGGCACGCCTACGCGACGGTCGAGCCGCCCGGCATCCGCAAGGTGACGGTCGATGGTCAGCAGTTCCTGCCGGGCCATGCGGACAAGCGCCTGTACGCGGTGCACTTCTGTCGCGAGTGCGGGCACGAGTATCACCCGGTGCGGTTGGCGCGGCGGGACGACGGAGCATTCGTCTTCCTCGCGCGGGACATTGACGACGCGCCGCCGACCAGGCAGGAAGAGGCCGAGCGAGAGGAAGATGAGGCGGGGCCCGAGAAGGAGGTCTTCGGCTTCCTGACACCACATGCGGTCGACGATTCAGAGTTCACCTTCGAAGACCGCGACGAGGACTACCCGGAGACGTGGGTCGAGTTCGACGCCGGCGGCAACCTGCGGCTGAACCGGTACTACCGCAACGCCCGTGCTCTGCGCTTCGAGGTGGCGGCCGATGGGCGAGTCGGTTCCGGGACGACGGTGTGGTTCTTGCGCGGGAAGTTCCGACTCTGTCTGCGCTGCGGGAACACCCATCGCGGTGCGGCCCGTGATCGCACGCGTCTCGCCTCCCTCTCGGCCGAGGGTCGCAGTTCGGCCACCACCGTACTCGTCGCCAGCGCGCTGCGCTGGATGCACGGTGCCGAGTCGGGCTTGGGCCCCTACACGCGGAAGCTCCTCGGCTTTACCGACAACCGTCAGGACGCCGCGCTCCAGGCCGGCCATTTCAACGACTTCCTCTTCGTGGGCCTGGTCCGCGCGGGTTTCCTCGGTGCGCTGCAGGACGCAGGTTCGAGCGGGCTCCGCAGCGACGAGCTGGGCGCCGGGGTACAGCGGACGCTCGGCTTTGACCGGCCGGACCCGGAGCTCCGAACGGAGTGGCTGCTCGAACCCGCGCTGCGCGGGTTCAACCTGCAGGAGGCCGAGCGCACGTTTCGGCAAGTGCTCACCTATCGCGCCTGGTTCGATCAGCGACGCGGCTGGCGGTACACGAACCCGAACCTCGAGGAGCTCGGCATGGTGCGGGTGGAGTATCTCGGCCTCGAGGAGCTCGCGGCGGACGAAGAGTTGTTCGCCGGCTCGCACCCCCTGCTGCAGCGGGCCAGCCACACTGTCCGCGCGCGGGTCTATCGCGCGCTGCTCGACCACATGCGGAAATGGATGGCGATCCGCAGCCAGGTTCTGGATGCCGCCGTCCTCGAGCAGTTGGTCGCGAAGTCGCACAGCCGTCTCCGGCCGCCCTGGGGATTCGGCGGTGACGAGAAGCCGAGAGGCGCGCGCTGGCTGATGGTCGTCGCCCCCACTCGCCGCGCGAGCACGCTTCGCGACCAGGAGCTGATCGTGCGCGGCGGCTCACGAAGCGGTCTCGGCCGAACGCTACGGTCGTCGAGCCGTTGGGGCGGCGACAAGACCATCCGAGACCTGAGCTCGAAGGACTTCGACCGGCTCGTCAACGACCTCCTCCGGGCGGGGGCGACGCACGGCCTCGTGTCGGAGGAGAACACCCCGTTCGACCAACCTGGGTGGCGGCTCAACGACGCGTGTGTCGTGTTCCAACTGGGTAACGCGCCGACGGACGACAGAGTTTCCAAGCAGAATGCGTTCTTCCGGGACCTGTACGAGAATCTCGCCGGGATGCTTCGCGCCCCGACGCACCCGCTGTTCGGGTTCGAGGCCCGTGAGCACACCGCCCAGGTCGATCCCGACAACCGGGAGATCCGCGAGAAGCGGTTCCGCTTCGGAGAGCGCGAGCGCGGCGAGCTCACCAAGGACGAGAAGCGACTCCGGGAGGTCGGAGAGACCAACCGGTTCCTGCCGGTCCTCTTCTGCTCGCCGACGATGGAGCTCGGCGTCGACATCTCGGCCCTGAACGCCGTCCACATGCGCAACGTGCCGCCCACGCCCGCGAACTACGCGCAGCGCGGCGGGCGTGCGGGCCGAAACGGACAGGCCGCCCTGGTCGTCGCTTACGCGTCTTCGCAGAGCCCGCACGATCAGTACTTCTTCCGCGACCCCAGGGCGATGGTTCATGGCGAGGTGCGCGCGCCGGTCCTCGAGCTCACGAACCGGGACCTCATCGACAGCCACCTCCAGGCGGTCTGGCTCTCGTGCGTCGACCAGCCGCTCGACAAGTGCATCGCGGAGCTGCTCCTCCTCAACGATGCCGGACGTCCGCTCATTCCTGACATCAAGGCCGCACTCCAGGACAAGCAGGCCGCTGAAGACGCAGGCAAGCGGACTCGCCGGGTTCTGGACCTGGTCGCCGACGATCTCACTCCCGAGTTCGCACCCTGGTACACCGGCCGGGACGCCTATTCGGATGCCATCGTGGCGTCGGCGGCGGGGCGCCTCGACGAGGCCTTCGATCGCTGGCGAGATCTCTTTGCCGCCGCCGAGGAGCAGCGGGACGCCGCGCGGCGGACCATGGACGACTACTCCACCCCCTACCGGGAGAAGCGGGCCGCGCAGAGCCGGCACGCGCAGGCGGTGGACCAGCTCAACCTGCTGCAGCGTGGCACGAGCGCGCTCTCGAGCGATTTCTACACGTACCGCTACCTCGCCACCGAGGGCTTCCTGCCGGGGTACAACTTCCCCAGGTTGCCCCTCTTCGCGTACATCCCGGCGAGCCGGGACGGCCGCGGGCGCCAGACCTACCTTCAGCGCCCGCGCTTCCTCGCGCTTGCCGAGTTCGGCCCTCGCAGCCTCGTCTATCACGAGGGGCGCGCCTACCGGGTCGTGCGGGCGCTCCTCTCGCTCGGGCACCGGGAGTCGGCAACGCCCGACTCGCAACTGCCCACGAGGGCGGTGCGAATCTGCACGAGCTGCGGCGGAGGGCACTTCGGCGACGACCTGTCGATGTGCCACGCCTGCGGAACGTCGCTCGGTGACGCCGAGGTGGTGGGCAACACGTATCGGATCGAGAACGTGGCCACGCAGCCGGCCGAGCAGATCACCGCGAACGACGAAGAACGGCAGCGCCAGGGCTTCGACCTGCAGACGACGTTCGAATGGGCGATCCGCGACCAGGAGATCGACGTCCGGCACGCGTCGGTCTCCGACGAAGAGGGCGAGATGGTGCGGCTGGCGTACGGCACCGGCGCGACGATCACGCGACTCAACAAGGGCCTGCGCCGGAGAGCCGACAAGAAGATCCTCGGCTTCCGCATCGATCCGGTATCGGGGTACTGGGCCAAGAGCGAGGACGAAGACGCCAACGAGGGTCCAGTCGATCCCACGGCCTCGCCTCGCCAGTGGATCGTCCCCAGTGTTCAGGACCGCAAGAACGCACTCCTCTTCCAGCCCGCCGGCGACGCCCCTTCGGAGGTCACGCTGACCACGGTGCAGCATGCGATTCTGCGTGGCATCGAGGCGGTGTTCCAGCTCGAGCAAGGCGAGATGCTCGCCGAGCCGATGCCCACGCATGACGTCCGCAGGGGCTTTCTGCTCTACGAGGCCACCGAGGGCGGCGCCGGCGTTCTCACGCGGCTCGTGAGCCAGGAGACGAGCCTCGCGAACGTCGCAAACAAGGCGCTGGAGATCATGCATCTGGCCGTCGACAGTGCTCGGCCCGATTCGGCAACGGCTCTCTCGGACCAGCCGGGGACCGCCTGCGTGGCGGCCTGCTATCGCTGCCTGATGTCGTACTACAACCAGCCCGACCACGAGAATCTCGATCGTCGCGATGAGGAGGCTCGCACCATGCTCCTGCGGCTGGCTCGCGCCCGCACGGTCACGCGGGCGGTGCAGTCAGCGACCGCTACCTTCGACGGCGTCACGGTCGGCGACATCACCGCCGCTGTGACGGTGTCGCACGAGAGTCGCTGGCTCGCGGAGGCGGAGCGGCGTGGGATTCCCGCGCCGGATCCAAAACCGCTCCAGGCCGGCGAGCATTCCTTGCGCCGTGTCTGGCGCAGGCACTACGTGGCGGCCGTAGTCGACGAAGCCGAGCGTCCCGCTTTGCAGGCACTGGAGGACTTGGGCTTCGAGGTAGTCCGATTCGAGGACCCCGCAGACTGGCTTGCCGCCTTCGCGCGGCTGGCTTCCGCCTTGGGGCAGGCGTCATGAGCGACCTCGCCTACGCGCCCGGAAGCCTCGTCAGCGCCCGCGGGCGGGAGTGGGTCGTCCTCACCGGAAGCTCGGCAGAGACGCTCTGCGTCCGTCCTGTCACGGGATCGGATGAGGACCGGACGCTGATCCACCTGCCGCTCGAGATCGAGCCGGTTCGCGAGGCACGGTTTCCGTTGCCCGGCGCAGACCAACTCGGCGGTCACGACTCTGCTCTCCTGCTTCGCGATGCACTGCTGCTCTCGTTGCGACGGGGCGCCGGGCCCTTTCGGAGCCTCGGACAGATCTCGGTCGAGCCGAGGGCCTACCAACTCGTGCCGCTGCTCATGGCGCTCAAACTCGACCCGGTGCGCCTGCTCATCGCCGACGACGTCGGTGTCGGCAAGACGATCGAAGCCCTACTCATCGCACGCGAGTTGCTCGACCGCGGAGACATCGACCGCACCGTCGTCCTCTGTCCGCCGCATCTCGTGGACCAGTGGGTCACCGAACTCGACGTTCGTTTCAACATCCGCGCCGCGCCCGTCACCGCCCGGAGCGCGCGCCGCCTGGAACGGGGCATTCCGCCGGGCGTGAGCATCTTCTCGGTGCACCCGCACACCGTCGTCAGTCTCGACTACATCAAGACCCGGGAGAGGCGCGACCACTTCCTCCAGGCGTGCCCCGACTTCGTGATCGTCGACGAGGCGCATACCTGCGTCTCGGCCGGTCGGGGCCGGCATCAGCGGTACGAGCTGCTCCGGGGGTTGGCCGACAGCGCGTCGCGGCATCTCGTGATGCTCACTGCTACGCCGCACAGCGGTGATGACGCCGCCTTCTACCGGCTGCTGGGCTTGCTCGCCCGTGACTTCGAGTGCCTGGCGGAAGTCGCGGGCGCGGAGCGCACGCGGCTTCGCGAACGCCTCGCGAGCCACTTCGTCCAGAGGCGGCGTCCCGACATCGCCGAGTGGCGCGACGGCGACATCTTCCCGCGCCGCGAAACGAAGGAAGTGACGTACAAGCTCAGCGGCGCCTGGGAGGCGTTCCTCGACGATGTCCTCGACTACTGCGCCGAGGTGGTCGAGACGGGCGCCGGCGACGAGCGGCGGCAGCGTTTGAACTTCTGGGGAACGCTGGCGCTCCTTCGCTGCGCGGCGTCGAGCCCCGCCGCGGCCGTGCTCGCCCTGCGTACCCGCGCGGGCGAGGATCTCGACGACGAGGCCCGCGAGGACCTTCTCAATCGCGTTTTCGACGGCGAGGCCGACGCGCTGATCGCGGACGACGTCGAGCCCCCGGCGGGCGGCGACAACCCTGCATTGGCACGGCTCGTCGAGCAGGCGGAGAGGCTTGCAGGCCGGAGCGGCGACCCGAAGCTCAGGGCCGCCGCGGCGGAGGTCACGGAACTGGTCGAGGACGGGTTCAACGTGGTTGTCTTCTGTCGCTTCATCGCGACGGCGCGCTACGTGGCCCGCCACCTCGGCGCGAGCCTGACGGGCGCCGCCGTCGACGCCGTGACCGGTGAGATGCCCCCCGAGGAGCGCGAGGAGCGCGTGGCGCGGTTCGGCGCCACCGAGAACGCCAGGGTTCTCGTCGCCACCGACTGCCTGTCGGAAGGCATCAACTTGCAGGAGCAGTTCGATGCCGTCGTTCACTACGATCTCTCGTGGAACCCGACGCGCCACGAGCAGCGCGAGGGTCGTGTCGACCGCTTCGGCCAGCCGAGCAGGACCGTGCGCGCGACGCTCCTCTACGGCGACAACCCGGTGGACGGTGCCGTGCTCCAGGTGATCCTGCGCAAGGCGGCGCGCATCCGGGAAGAGCTCGGCGTGCCCGTACCGGTGCCCGACGAAGGCCACTCGCTCACGCAGGCGCTGCTCAAGGCCGTGCTCCTGCGGCGGCGGGGTCGCAGCGCCGTCCATGAGGGCCGACAGCTCGAGCTGTTCGAGAGTCACTGGGAGGACGTCAAGGCGAAGGCGAAGAAGAGCCGGACAGTGTTCGCCCAGCGGCGCCTCAAGCCCGACGAGGTGCTGCCCGAGTGGCACAAGAGCCTCGCCGCGCTCGGCGGCCGCGACGACGTGCAGCGCTTCGCGAGCCGCGCTCTCGCCCGGCTCGGTTCCGGGCTCGAATCGCTCGGGCGGGGGTTCAAGGTTCCGACCGCACCGCTGCCGGCCGAGGTTCGGGAGCGCCTGGCGGCCGAAGACATCGCGGGCACGGTCGCCATCGACTTCGCGTACCCGCCTGCGCCGGGATGCCGCCCCGTGCAGCGCAGCCATCCCCTCGTTGCGGTGCTCGCCGAGACGCTGCTCGGGCGGACCCTCTCGGTAGACGACGGCGACGCCACGGCCGGCGACCCGTCGGTCCTCGGGCGCGCCGGCTGCTGGATCTCCGAGGGCGTGCGCGCCCGCGCCACAGTAGTGCTGCTACGGCTGCGCCACCAGCTTCTGTCGCGCAGGCGAGAGCCGCTGATGGTCGAGGAGGCGACCGCCCTGGCCTGGGCCGGCCCGCGGACGGCCGGGCCGATTACCGGACCGGAGGCGCTGGCCCTGCTGGCGCTCCCGCCCGCGGACGATCCCCCGCGGCACGTTCGAGAGCGGGAGGTCGCACGAGCCCTTGCCACGCTTCCCGAGCGCGCGGCGGACATCGAGGCCTTCGCGGACGCGCGCGCGAGCGCCCTGCTCGCCGACCATTCGCGTGTCCGCGAAGCCAGCCGGGCGACCGGAAGTATCGCCGTAGAAGCCGTTCCGCGCCCCGACGTGATCGGCGTCTACGTGCTCCTGCCGAAGGTGGCCTGACCATGGCGCCTCGCGGAAGCCGCACGACCGAGGCTCGGATCGCCTTCGACACCCTCTCGATCGAGGGCGGCCTCCTCGGAGCGGACTGGCTCGGCCGGGTGGCGCAGCGCCAAGCGGGCAAGCAGGAGCCGGCTGACTACCGCATTCCGAAGGGCCTCGACGTCCGAGACGAGATCGCGCGGAGCTGGCGCATCGCCCAGGCGTGCTTCCGCGAGCTGGAATCGGGCCGCGCCGCGGGAGGCGATGCCCGTACGCTCGCCGAGCTCTTCGTGGAGCCGTTGTTGCGCGACGCGTTCGGTTTTGCGTCCCTCGCGCGGGCGGAGCCGACGACGATCGACGACCGGGTGTATCCGGTTCCGTTCTTCGCGCTCCGCGGCCGCGTTCCCGTCGTGGTGGCTCCGGCGGGATTGGGTCTGGATGCCCCCGTGCCCGAGCTCGGCGACGATCAGCGCCGCCGGAGCGCGTTCGGCCTGCTGCAGGAGACCCTGAACGCGTCCGGCGCAACGCTCTGGGGTTTCGCGACGGACGGGCTCTGGCTGCGCATCGCGCGCGACAACGCGAGCCTCACCCGACCGGCGTGGATCGAGGCCGACCTCGGCCGAATCTTCACCGAGGACCTGTATCCCGACTTCGCCGCGCTCTGGCTGCTCGCGCACGAGTCGCGCTTCGGCCGCGCCGAGGACCCCGACGGGATCTGCCCGCTGGAGGCGTGGCGCGAGGCGGGCCGCGAGGAGGGGACTCGGGCGCGCGAGAAGTTGAGCGCGGGCTTCAAGGAGGCGCTCGAGGCGCTGGGGGAAGGGTTTCTTTCGCATCCTGCGAACCGGAGGCTCCGGGCTGCACTGCACGCGGGGGATCTCACGAAGGATAGCTACTTCGGGCAGCTCCTCCGACTGGTCTACCGGCTCGTCTTCCTGCTGACCGTCGAGGAACGGGACCTGCTGCACCCGAGGGACGCGTCCGAGTCGGCCCGCCGCCTCTATGCCGAGGGCTACGGTCTGCGCCGCGTCCGCGACCGGGCCGTGCGCCCGAGTGCCCACGACCGGCAAGGCGATCTCTGGGAGGCCGTCAGGATCGTCTTCGGCAGCCTCGCCGGCAGCGAGCCGCGTCTCGGCCTGCCCGCCCTCGCCGGCCTGTTCGCGCCCGAGGAGTGCCCCGACCTCGACGCGGCGAAGCTGGAGAACCGCGCACTGCTCGGGGCGCTCTTCCGCCTCGCATGGCTTCGCGAGTCTTCCGGGCTCGTCCGCGTGAACTGGCGCGACATGGGGGCCGACGAGCTGGGCTACGTCTACGAGGGGCTCCTCGAACTCGTCCCGCAGATCACCGGGGCCGGCCGGTCCTTCTCGTTCGCCGGTGCCGGCGAGAGCCGGGGCCACGCGCGGAAGACGACCGGCAGCTTCTACACGCCGGACGAGCTAGTGCAGGTCCTCCTGGACAGTGCCCTCGATCCCGTGGTCGAACGTTCCGTCGACGCGAATCCCGAGCGTCCGGACGACGCACTTCTCGATCTCGCGATCGTCGACCCCGCCTGCGGGTCGGGGCACTTCCTGCTCGCGGCGGCGCGCCGCCTCGCCGACCGCGTCGCGCGCATCCGGGCGGGGGGTACGCCCGCGCCGGACGACTACCAGCGCGCGCTCCGCGACGTCGTGCGGCGGTGTTTGTACGGCGTCGATAGGAACCCGCTGGCCGTGGAGCTCTGCAAGGTGAGCCTGTGGATGGAGTCGATCGACCCGGGGCTGCCGCTGACGTTCCTCGAGAGCCATGTGCGTTGCGGCAACTCCCTCGTGGGCACGACCCGCGCGCTCATGGGCGATCAGGTGCCGGACACCGCGTGGGCGGTTCTCGAAGGCGACGACAAGAAGATCACCAGGTCGCTCAAGAAGCGTAACCGCGAGGAGATCGCCGGTGAGCGCCGGCTGCTGTTCGAACCTCGGAGCGAGGCGGCCGAGCTGAGCGACGCCATCCGCGCCGTCGAGCAGGCCCCGGACGCGGACGCCGCCGCCCTGGCCGCGAAGCAGAGAGGGTGGGACGCGCTCCTCGCGTCGCCGGCCTACGAGCATGAGAAGCTCGTGGCCGACGCGTGGTGCGCCGCCTTCCTCTGGCCCAAGGACGCACCCAGCCCGGTCGTCGAGGCGGCGCCGACGACGGCGGCGTGGCTCGCGCTGCGCGACGGGGAGGGGGTGCCGTCCCCGACCCTCGTCGACACCACGCGGCGCATCGCCGAGGACTACGGCCTCTTCCACTGGGAGCTGGCGTTTCCGGACGTCTTCGCGCGGGGCGGCTTCGACGTCGTGCTCGGCAATCCGCCGTGGGAGCGGGTGAAGCTCCAGGAGCAGGAGTTCTTCGCCACGCGCGAGCCGGCGATCGCAGGAGCGCGGAACGCGGCCGAGCGCAAGAAGCTGATCGCGGCGCTTCCCGCCACCAACCCGGATCTCTGGAAGGCGTGGGCCGGCGCAACGCGCGTCGCGCAGGGGCAGAGCCACTTCGCGCGGCAGTCCGGGCGCTACCCGCTGAGCGGGAAGGGTGACGTGAACACGTACGCGCTGTTCGCCGAGCACAACTGGAACGTGCTGGGGCCGCACGGGTGCGCGGGATTCATCGTGCCCGGCGGGATCGTCACCGACGATACCACCAAGGCGTACTTCCAGGCTCTTCTCGACCGCAGCGCCCTGGGCAGCGTCCACCACTTCGAGAACGAGAGTCTCGTCTTCAAGGGTCTCCACCACGCATATCGGTTCGTGCTCTTCACGATCAGGCAGTCCCGTCGCGCCGACCTCGTCTTCTACGCGCGGCGCGCGGTCGATCTCGACGACCGGTGGCGGCACTTCGCCCTGACCCCCGCCGACTTCGCCACGCTGAACCCGAATACGCGGACCTGCCCGACGTTCAGATCGCAGCGCCACGCAGACATCAACTTGGCGATGTACCGCCGTGCGGGCGTCCTGTGGCAGGAGGCCGATCCGGACGGGAATCCGTGGGGACTGAGATTCCTGAGCATGTTCCACATGGCCAACGATTCCGGGCTGTTCCGCACGCGGGCGGAGCTGGTGTCGGCCGGGTGGAGGCTGGACGGAGATCGGTTCGAGCGCGCGGGAGACGGGCTCGGGGGGAACGGAGGCCGGTTGGAAGAGGACGGAGAGGTCATGTTGCCTCTGTACGAGGCGAAGATGGTCCACCAGTTTGACCACCGATTTGGGACCTACGAGGGGCAGAGCGAGGCCCAGGCGAACCAGGGGAAGCTTCCCGAGCTCGACCACGTTGCCCATGCGGATCCCGGGCGGGTAACGCTACCGAGGTACTGGGTCCACGGCGATGAGGTGGCAACGAAGCTGGATGACATCTGGGACAGACGCTGGTTGCTCGGTTGGAGGGATTTCACCGGCGCGGAGAATATCCGAACTGTCATCGCGAGCGTTATGCCAAGGACTGCCGTGAGCGATACGATGCTGCTGATGTTGCCTTCTTTCGATCCGCAACTAGCTGTCGCTCTCTACGCGAACTTGTCGACCCTACCATTTGACTATTGCGCCAGACAGAAGGTCGGTGGGGTTCACTTGAAGTACTTCACCATGAGGCAGCTTCCTGCGTTTGGTCCGGCCACCTACGCGACGCCCACACCCTGGGCGCCTGCGACGCGGATTCGCGACTGGCTCCTCCCACGTGTCCTCGAGCTCACCTATACCGCGTGGAACCTGAAACCGTTCGCCGAGGACTGCGGTGACGACGGCCCGCCCTTCATCTGGGATCCCGAGCGCCGCTTCCGGCTCCGGTGCGAGATCGACGCCGCCTTTTTCCACTTGTACGGCATTTCGCGCGACGACGCCGGCTACATCCTCGACACATTTCTGGTGATTGCGCGGACGGAGGCGCGTGAGCACGGCGAGTACCGCACGAAACGCGTGGTGCTGGAGACCTACGACGCGCTGGCAACGGCCGTCGCGACGGGCGTACCCTACGATTCGCCGCTCGGACCGCCGAGGAGGGCGACATGAGCCGATTCCGCCTCCGCGAGATCCGTGCCCGCAACTACCGTTGCTTCGACGAGTTGACGCTTCCGCTCGAGGAAGACACCACGGTCCTGTTCGCCGAAAACGGCGGCGGCAAGACCGCGCTGCTCAGCGCACTGGCGATGGGCCTGGCCGTGTTCCAGCGGGGGGCCCCGAAGACCGCGCGGTTCAGCCCGGCGCGGGACATCAGGTTGCGCACGCTCGACGAAAAGGGTCGAAGGGAGCCGGTCGGTCGGTGCGAGCTTGCGTGGACTGCCGACGTGGGCGAGAGCGAGTCCGTCGGGTGGTCGACGGCATCTCAACCGGGATCGGGACGCGCCACGAACCGGCATCGACCGATTCTTGAGGCGCTGGAAAGGGGTCGGGCGCCCGGAGAGCCGTGGCCGTTGTTCGCGTGGTACGGCGTCGATCGCTTGGGACGCCAGCGCGGGCGGCGTCGGAAGATCGAGCGTAAGGGGGATCGCTGGGAGGCCTACGACCGCTCGCTCGACCCCAATCTCGACGACGAGGCGCTGCTGCAGTGGCTGCAGGACGAGGTGCTTGGTGACGTGGTCCGGAGGCAACAGGACGAACCGGAGCGCTTTTTTCAGCAGGCCGTGATGGACGCAACGGTCCGCGCGACACCCGGTGTCAAGAGGGCCTGGTACGACCCAGTGGCGCAGGGTCCGGTAGTGCACTTCGAGAACGGGCACGTAGCTCCCTGGTTGGAGCTTTCCGATGGCTACCACGTTTTCATCGCCCTGGTCGCCGACATCGCCCGCCGCGCGGTCATGCTCAACCAGTTCGACGGTGCCGACGCGCCTGCGAGAGTGGAGGGCGTGGTGCTCATCGACGAGATCTACCTGCACCTGCACCCGCGCTGGCAGCGGGTGGTTTTTCCAGGCCTTCGCGAAGCCTTCCCGAGACTGCAGCTCGTCGTCACCACGCACTCGCCACAGGTGTTGAGCAGCGCCGAGAACCGTCAGGTCCGGCGCCTCGTCGACGGGAAGATTCAGGAGGGCCAAGTGTTCGTCGAGGGCAGGGACACGAACGCGATCCTGCGCGAGCACATGAACACGGAGGACCGCGACCGCGAGGGAGCGCGGGAGCTGCGGACGCTTCACGAACTCATCGATCAGGGTCGTCGCGAGGAAGCGGAGGAGCTGTACAGAAAGCTGTTTGCTCGTTGGGGCGACCTCGACCCCGACCTGATCGAAGCCAGGGTGCTTCTGGACCTGGAGGAGTAGCTTGCGCGGTATCTCGAAGCCCCGGCCTCCGACAGATGTCCGCCCGGATTGCCAGCCGTCAGCGAGCCTCCGCGAGGCCGAGGACGAGTACCTGACGAGGTTGCCGGCGGTTCCTGACGAGGCGTCGTTCGCCCGCTCGGAATTCGACGGTCTTGCGAAGCAGAAGCTCCGAGCCGTGATGTACAGGGAACAGCATTCCCTCTGCATCTATTGCGAACGGCGGATCGCCGAGGGCCATCCGGCGCCTCGGATTGACCACTGGTATCCCCTCAGCCGCGAGCGGCGGCTCGCGCTTCACTGGAGGAATCTCTACCTGTCCTGCGCCAAATCCGAGACCTGCGACTCGGCCAAGGCCGACCACCCTTTCCGGTGGGGTGCCGACTCCCACGTGCCCTGGCCTGTGGACCTTCGATATGAGGACGTCGTTGGCTTCACGAGCGACGGCCGGATCTACGTCCGCGCGGATGTGACGATGGCGGATGCCATTCGCCGGGCGCTGGAGCTCGCGATCGCGGATGGCACGGATGGCGATCGACCGCGTCGCAGCATCGTCAACCTGAACCACCCGGCGCTGGTCAAGGCACGGGTGGCCGCGGCCCGTGGCGAGCGCAAGCGCATGGAGAGGGACTTCGAGAACGGGACCGCGACCAGGAACGAGCGCGAGCAGCGGGTCTCCGAGCTCCTCGGTAGGCGTCCGCTTCCTGAATTCGTGAGTATCCGCGTCTGGTGGTTGCGGCGGATGCCGACCTGAGGCCGACGATGCTGACCGCCGTCACCGTCACCCGTCTGGAGAAAGCCGCGACCGACAACGGCTTCGACTTGGAGCGGGAGCGCACGGTCGACTGGCTCTCGTTCGGCAGCAGCCAGACGCGGATGCGCATCTGGCTCGGTGCCGTCGGAGAATCCCGGTTCCTCGCGGCCGCTTCGCGGGCAGACGTCCTCGACGGGTTGGCCGGCCTCGGCGCGGCGTGCACCGACCCGCTCCCGAGCGTCGCCGTCGGCGCCGTGGCCGTCAGCGACATCGCCGCCCTGCATCGCCTGTTGCGCCGCGCGTTCCAGCTTTCGCGGACGCTGCCCGACGCGCTGCTCCATGCCTTCGAGGCGCCACGTCGAGGCTGCCGCGGACGACGGAGGCGGAGCGCTTGGTCGTCCAGCGAGTCGGCCAGGACGTCTTCCGAGCAGGTCTCTTGGAGTACTGGGATGGCCGCTGCCCGATGACCGGCCTCGACGTGCCCGAGCTGCTGCGCGCGAGCCACATCAAGCCGTGGGCTGCCTGCACCACGGACGCGGAGCGCCTCGACGTCTTCAACGGCCTCCTGCTCGCGCCTCATCTCGATGCCACGTTCGACGCCGGCTTCATCACCATCTCGGCGGACGGAACCGTGCGCGTCTCCGACGCCCTCCCACCGGGCGCCCGATCCTCGCTCGGACTCGACGGGTGGCTGAGGGTCCACGGACTCCACCGCGATCACGAGCGCTACTTGTCGTGGCACCGCTCCAGGATCTTCCGCACCGGGGCGGAGGACGCGAGTTGAATGGCCAACCCGTGGGCGGCGTGGGTCCATCACAGGTGGCGCCCGTGTCGGGGACGACTCGACTGGCGTACACTGAATCTTGTGAAGCAGCTTGAACGAATCTCGGTCGATCCCACTATCAGATTCGGGAAGCCCTGTATCCGAGGGACGCGGATCACGGTCGGTGACGTGCTCGGGTATCTGGCCGGCGGTACCTCCGAGGAGCAGCTCTTGACGGAGTTCCCCCAACTGTCACGCGAAGACGTGCGAGCCTGCCTGGCGTACGCGGCTGAACGAGAGCGCCGAACGGCGGGCGTGACCCCCTGACTCGGTGCGTCTGCTCTTCCACCATCCCGTCATCGGAAAGTCAGATCCAGCGCCGGACCCGCGCCGCGTAGTCGTCGTAGTCGGCTCCCAGTGTGCGGCGGAGATATGCCTCCTCGTGGGGGATGGTGTACCAGTTGAGGGTCGCGAAGGCGGGGACGACGGCGAGCATGACGGCGGCAGCGTTGTTGGCGCACCCCAGCCCGGCGATGAAGACGACGAACGCGAGGTAGACGGGGTTGCGCGAGATTCGGTAGGGGCCCGCGGAGACGAGCCGGCGGGTCGGCTTTCGGAGGTCCAGGCTCTCGTCGTACCGGCGGAAGACGAGGAACGCGGAGACCGCCAGCCCCAGCGCGGTCACCATGAGGATGGTGCCGGCGACGAGGGGCCACGACGCGGGCAGGGGCTCGACGCGCCAGGCGCCCCGATGCACCACCGCGCCGGCGATCGTGAAGAGCGTGGGCAGCACCGGGGGGAGGAGTACTCGTCTCATCGCGATGATGTCCTTCCTTCCCCCGCGGCAACGGCCGCCTCCCGGACGACGCCGACGACCAGGGCGAACAGGACGAGCAGGGGAATCGACGCGGCGTTCAGGGCGACGTACTCGAGCGGATGCAGTGCCCAGGCCCCGGTGACGACCACGGTGTAGTTGAAGGTGAACGTGTTGTACACGAAGACCGTCAGGGAGACGAGCCCCGCCCACAGCGCCCCGCGCCGTCCGCCGAAGAACGCCGCCACGAAGTAGAGCGCCAGCAGGACGACCGCCGTGTCGATCAGGCCCATGGCGGTCCAGAACGCGGTCGCCTGCGGATGCCAGCCCCCGGCGGGCGGCGGCGGAAAGTCCTGGATGGGCCGGAGCCCGCCGAGGTGCACGAGGTTCAGGACGAGGTGGCCGGCCTGGAAGACGCCGTAGTAGCCGACGAGGCAGCGCATCGCTGCGCCGGGACGTATCGGTTGGCGGCGCGCGGCGGCTGTTCGTGTCACTTGAAAGAGGCTCTGTCGTAAGCCATCATGGGGGCATCCGGTCCCTCGCCGACTTCGGAGGAACAGATGCATCATGCCACGTTGGCCGTCCCGGTCGCGGTCGTCGCGATCGGGTTTCTGGCGCCGGTCTCCGCGCCTGCGCAGGATCCGGTGCGCAACGAAGCGGACCGGGCCGCGGAGTGGACGCTGCCTCGCACCCCCGGCGGCCGGCCCGACCTCCAGGGCTACTGGACCTCCCAGACCTTCACGCCCCTCGAGCGGCCCGCGCATCTAGCGGACAGGGAGTTCTTCACGGAAGAGGAGACGGCCTGGCTGACGGGCACGCTCACGGCCGAGGGCGTCGACCCGTCGGCGCGCGAGATCCTCACCCTGATCGACATCGACGACCGTGAGGAGCTCGAGCGCTACAAGTTCCAGGGCAACCGCACCCCCGACGAGCGTCATCACCTCCACTACGACAACGAGATCTGGCTGCGCACGCCGGTCCCCAAGGGGCTGTCGAGCCGGCGGACCTCGTTGATCACC
>JAJEEA010000114.1 GCA_022821235.1 Vicinamibacteria bacterium | reverse complement strand
GTGTGCTCGAGGGCATAGTTCCCCTCGTGACAGGCGAACTCGTAGATGACGCCGGTCCCCGGCGCGGGCCGCATGTAGATGCGCGCCGTCCAGGGCCGCGTCCAGGTGTTCGGATCCTCCATCGTGTACTCGTAGGCGAGGGTCTCGGGGCCGACCCGGGTGAAGCGCTCGACCAGTCGCAGGTCCGGCGTGGATCCGCCGCCGCCCCGCTTCAGGTTCGTCGTCTCCACCACCAGCGTGTCGCCCTCCCAGTGCCCGCGCGACACGCCGAGGTCGCCGCGGAGCGCGGTCGCGGGGGCCGGGGCGTCGAGGGGAATGATGCGCGTGTCGTGCATCATCTCCATCTGGATGACGACGTGGCCGGCCGTCTGCAGGATCTGGTAGTTGCTGTTGTAGCCGCGGCCGGTCATGGGAATGCGTCCGCCGCTGCACCGCAGCCCGGCGCCGAGGTCCTCGGGCCCCCGCGGGAAGGGCGGCCGCTCGCGGTTGCGCGCGGCCGCGCGCCGGGCCTCCGCCTCCGCCGTCAGGGCGGGCAGGCGGCCGTTCTGGGGATCGACGATGAGCGACGTCCGGTTGTCGAACCAGCGGTCGATCAGCCAGAACTGGTTGTAGTTGCCGGTCCCCTCGGGGTTCTCCTCGGTCACCCCGTCACCCGACTGGAAGTCCTGGCGGTCGGCGAGGGCGGCCCGGAACACGCTCTCGCCGAACGCCGCGTCGGTCTCGCCGTCGAACAGCGCGGCCGCGCGAGAGCGGAGGGTCGCCACCTCCTCGTCGGTCAGGAAGGCCTTGTCGGCGAGCTCGGCCGGCCGCTCGAGCGGCGTCGCCGAGTCGCTCGCCCAGATGCCCTGCAGGTCGGGATGCCCGTCCGCGGTGCGAGGCACGGTCCATCCCTCGGGCGCCGGCCCCTGTCCCGCCACCGCCGCCGGGACGGCCAGCACCAACGCCGCCACCGCCGCCGCGAAGCTTCGCCTGCTCATCGTCCCCTCCCGGAAGAAACCGGGGTCGCCGACGGCCAAGGGCGACCGCCCCCGTTGTCGATGCGGGGTCCGCCCCGGGGCGCCGGGAGCCCTCTGATGGGTCAACGATAGGACGTGTCGACCCGCCCGCGCAAGCGCCGGTTCATCCCGGGACGTACGACACCATCGTGAGGCGACGGCCCCGGCCCTGTCGGCCGCTCGGTTCACGGAAAAGGGCCGGCGCTCGCCAACACGCCGCCGTGGGGTGAGGCGCTCGCACACGAGGCTCTGCGCCGCTTGCGTGGCGGCGCACCATTCATTGTCTCGTCGTGCATCCTTCAGCCCGCGGCGTGGAGCCGTCGGCGCTTCCGCAGCCACTTCACCGCGAGATACAGGATCACCGCCAGCGCCAGCGTCGCGCCGATGGTGGGATAGTGCTCCTGCAATGTGTCGACCGCCCGGTCGCCGAGGCGGACGGCCAGGTATGCCTCGCCGGTGAACCTGATCATCCGCCCGACGAAGATCGCGCCGGCGAACCGGGTCCAGGACATGCCGACGATGCCGGCGACGAGCATGAACACCTTGGCGGGGAACGGCGGGGGCGCGAGGACCGCGACGAGCATGGCGACGACGTCGTTCTCGCGGACCTTCCGGGTGACCCACTCGCGCTTCCCGGGGTCGAGGCGGCGGACGGCGCGGTCTCCGCCGGTGCGCCCGATGCGATAGAGGACCAGGCATCCCAGCGTCGAGCCCGTCGAAGCGGCCAGCGCGATCCAGACGAAGAGCCACGGCTGCTGCCAGGCCAGCAGCAGCACCACCACGTCGACCCCGCCGGGCAGGGGAACGCCGGCCGAGTCGAGAAAGGCGATGAGAAAGAGCCCCGGAATGCCCAGGGCCAGGAGGCTGTCGCGGAGTCCGTCCATGACTGGCGGGATGGCCTTCGTGACCGGTGGGACGCGGATCGAACCGCCGGAACCGAGATTATAGTCCCGCCGCCGCGACCTCGCGCCAACCCGGTCCAACCCGTGGAGCCTCGTCTGCGGCTCCGCTCGCCGCCCGACCGACCCCGCCGGGAGTCGGCACCTCGCTTCCGCGCAGGCTCCTGACGCCGCTTTGCCTTTCGACCCCTGCGCTGCTAAGCTGTAGAGACAGATTCGACATATCGATCGGCCCGGGGTGGGCATCCCCATCCGTCGAGCCGGCAGGTCTCCAACCGCTCTACCCTCAGCGCGTCACTCTCGACAGACCTGTCGTCTGCTCAGGCCGATCCGCACCCCTTCCAAGGAGGTGACGATTGGCAACTCGTGGACGACCGACACAGCAGAAGCGGCAGCGCGAGCGCGCCCGGCAGGAGCAGCGCAAGCTGAAGGACGCGCGGCGGCAGGAAGCGAAGGAACGACGCGCGCAGGCGGCGTCGCAGCCGCGCGCCGCCGGCGACCCCGATCTCGAGGGCATCGTCGCGGGGCCCCAGCCCTTGGCCGAGTGGCAGGTGGAAGGGCTGGCGACCTTCGAGGAAGCCGACGAGTCCGCGGAAGAGTCGGGGCGCAACGGCTAGGAGCCCTGCGGCGCAGGACCGCGCGGACTCCTGGAGAGTCGGTCGGCGCCGGGCGGAGCCGCCGGCGACGATTGGCGGTCTGGCCGCTGGGCCCGTCCCGGGGCTCGCGACCGGCCGAGTCGCCGGCGGCGGCGACTCGGGCAGGGAGCCGTCGGCGCGGGCGAGTGCACGGCACCGCGATGTGCGGCGCGGGGCTCAGGCTCCGGCCGCTGTCGCCCGGGCGTCCGGCGAACCGAAACGGGCGCGGCAACGTCCAAGCAAAGTATACTGAGCGGTTGAACCCGGCCGCCGGACCGGCCCGCTCCGGCCGGCGAAGGCGGACCATCCACCCGCCGGAGAGACGGAGGAAGACACCAACGATGGCCTCGGAACATACGCAGACCCTGACCGACGGCGATTTCCAGCAGGCGGTGCTGCAGTCGGACAAACCGGTGCTGGTGGACTTCTGGGCGGAGTGGTGCGGCCCGTGCCGCATGATCGCCCCGGCCGTCGACGCCCTCGCCGACGAGTACAACGGCCGCGTCGTCGTGGGCAAGCTGAACATCGACGACAACCCGGCCACGCCCGAGAAGTACAGCGTCCGCTCGATTCCCACCCTGCTGCTGTTCAAGGGCGGCGAGGTCGTGGAGGCGACGGTCGGCGTGGCCGGCAAGGACCAGTTGGCCGAGCTCCTCGACCGGCACGTCGAGCCGAAGGTCGCGTAGGCGTCTGCGCCGTGGAACGGCGCCGACCCCTGGCGGATCGGCTGGGCGCCCGGCGGAGCCCAGGGCGACGACGGGCGGGCCAGGAGCCGCCGTGGAACGGCACGGACTCCTGGCGGGTCGGTTGGACGCCCGGCGGAGCCGCAAGAGGCGACGACGGGCGGGCGAGAAGTCGCCGTGGAACGGCGCGGAACCTTGGCGGGTTGGTTGGACGCCCGGCGGCGCCGAAGACGAACGATGAGCGGGCCGGGAAGGCGCGCCGCCGTCCGGCGGCGCCGACTCCCTGCAGGTTCCGCGGCCGGGCGGATCGGAGCCGCAGGCGACAATCTCCGGGCCAGGACTCGGCCCGGCCCACCCCGTGTACGACGCGAGCGAGGGCCGGGTCCGACGACGGGTCCCCGGATTCGCAGGACGTCGTCATGGCACACAAGTTCAATCGGCGCACTCACCACCCGGCAGCGCAGAGCCTCGCGGCGATCGCCCTCCTCGCGGTCGCGGCGGGCGGATGCACGTTCGAGCTGGTCCCGGCCAACGCCGCCGGCGAGCCCGGCGAGGCCCGGGCGCTGCTCGCGGCGCAGCGCGGGCCGGCCCCCGAGCCCTACACGGACCTCCGGCCGGACGAGCAGGCCATCGTCGATCTCTTCGAGGGCACCAGCCCGTCGGTCGTATACATCACGACCGTCACCCGCCGCCGGGACTTCTTCGGCCGCGTCACCGGCCGCGAGGTGCCGCTGGGCACCGGGACCGGCTTCGTGTGGGACCGGGACGGTCACATCGTCACCAACTCCCATGTCCTGAGAGGCGCGTCGAACGCGCGTGTGGTCATGCACGACCAGACCAGTTACATGGCGGAGTACGTCGGGGGCTCCGACCGGCACGACCTGGCGGTGCTGCGCATCGACGCCCCGGCCGACTCGCTGCGGCCGGTCCGGCTGGGCGACAGCGACCGGGTGCGCGTGGGGCAGAGCGCGTACGCCATCGGGAACCCCTTCGGCTACAGCGCCACCCTGACCACCGGCATCATCTCGGCCCTCAGCCGTCAGATCGAGGGCCTGACCGGCGACATCATCGAGGACGTCATCCAGGTCGACGCGGCCATCAACACCGGCAACTCCGGCGGCCCCCTGCTCGACAGCCGCGGGCGGGTGATCGGCATCAACAGCCAGATCGCGAGCCCGTCGGGCACCTCCGCCGGCATCGGCTTCGCCATCCCCGTCAACACCGTGACGCGAGTCGTGCCGCAGTTGATCGCCCACGGCGAGTACACGCCGGCCCGACTCGGCATCTCGACGGACCAGCAGTGGAACCGGTACGTCACGGCCCGGCTCGGGGTGAACGGGGTCGTCGTCGCCGAGGTCAACCCGGGCTCGGGCGCGGCCCGGGCCGGCCTGCGCGGCACCGAGCCGAACGCCAACCAGATCGGCGACATCATCGTCCGCATCGACGGCGAGCCGGTGCAGTCGTTCCGGGCGCTGCGCCTCGTGCTCGACCGCTACCAGCCCGGCGACGAGGTCGAGGTGACCGTCTCGCGCGACGGCGACCTGGTCGATGTCGTCGTCCCGCTGATGTAGCGCGGCTCCCCCCGCCGGCCGCCGGACCGCCCCCCATGTCCGAGTTCGCCACCATCCCCCCGGGCTGGTTCCTGATGGGAAGCGACGAGGGCCAGCCGTCGGAGCGCCCCGTGCACCGAGTATGGGTGGACGGGTTCCGGATGGCCGTCCATCCCGTGACGCGGGCCGAGTACGCCGGGTTCCTGGAGGCGGCCGGCCGCGAGCCGCCGCGCGAGTGGGACAACCCCGCGTTCCGCCGGGACGACCTGCCGGTGGTCGGCGTGAGCTGGCACGACGCCGTCGCGTACTGCGCCTGGCGCTCGCGCCCCCGGGCCGCGGTCCGGCTGCCGACCGAGGCGGAGTGGGAGCGGGCGGCCCGCGGCGGGCTCGACGGCCAGCGGTATCCCTGGGGCGACGAGATTCCCGACTGGGTGCCGAACCGCGGCCGGGGTCCGCTCGACGGCCCGTGGCCGGTCACCCGCGGCACGCCCAACGGGTTCGGGCTCTACGGCATCGGCGCCAACATCCACGAGTGGTGCTCGAACTGGCACGACCGCGAGTTCTACGAGCGCGCGCCCGCCGTCAACCCGGTGGGGCCGGAGGAGGGCCGGCGGCGCGCCTCGCGGGGCGGCGCGTGGCGCCACGCGCTGACCCTGAACCGGACCGCCGCCCGCAGCAGCCTCGACCCTTCGCTGCGCTACACCGACTACGGGTTCCGGCTCGCGGGGTCGCGGTGACGGGCCGTCACCGGGCCGGCTGGTGTGCCGCGCGTCATGTTCTTGTACCAGGGGCGGTAACCAGGGACCACCCAGGTTCGCGGAACATCGCGCGAAGGAACTTCCTGCACGGGACACCAGGACCGGGACTGTGCCGTCCATTGGCACGATCCCGCGCGGCGGCGGGCTACAGGCCGCCCATGCGGAGGACGCGACAGACGAACCATCGATGTCCCGCGAACGTCGTGACCACTGAAGGTGCGGCGATCTGCGACCGTCGATGTCCGGGGAGACACCCGTGAGCACGGAAACGACCATCGCGCCGTACGGGGCGTGGGACTCGCCGGTCACCACGGAGATGCTGACGGCGGGGGCACTGCGGTTCGAGGGCATCGCCGTCGACGGCGGCGCCGTCCATTGGGTCGAGTCGCGTCCGGACGAGGCCGGCCGGTGCGCGGCGATGCGGCTGACCGCGGACGGCGCGATGACGGAGTTGACCACACCCGCCCACAACGCCCGGACGCGGGTGCACGAGTACGGCGGCGGCGCGCTGGCGGTGTCGAACGGCGTGGCGTACTTCTCCAACTTCGCCGACCACCGCCTGTACCGCCGGCCGGTGGACGGCTCCGAGGCGCCGGTCGCGATCACGCCGGAGATCGCCGTCCGCTACGCCGACGCGACGGTGGACGACGCCCGGGGCCGGTTGATCTGCGTGGCCGAGGACCACCGCCGCGCGGGCCGGGAAGCAGAGAACCTGCTCGTGTCGGTCCCGACCGGCGGGGGCGAGCCGTCGCCGGTGCACCGCGGCTTCGACTTCTACGCCTCGCCCCGCCTCAGCCCCGACGGAAGACAGCTCGCGTGGGTGTGCTGGAACCACCCGAACATGCCGTGGGACGCGACGGAGCTGTGGGTCGCGGACGTGGGAGCCGACGGCGCCCTGTCGTCGCCGCGCCGGATCGCGGGGGGCGTTCCTTCCTCGTCGCGCGGGACCGCCGAAAGCACCAGGGGCACCAGGGACGGACGCCCCGAGGACGCCGGCGGCACCGGAAATACCCGCGGCACCGGCAACGCCGGCAGCACCGAGGACGCCGCCGGCCTTAAGGATGCCGGCGGCACTGGCAACGCCGGCAGCACCGGGGGCGTGGGCGACGTCGCGGACGCGGGCGGCACCGGCGGCGAGGTCTCCGTGCTCCAGCCGGCGTGGGGCTCCGACGGCGCCTTGTACTGCGTGTCCGACGCCTCGGGCTGGTGGAACCTCCACCGCTGGAACGGGGAGCGGCTGGCGCCGGTGCTGGCAATGGAGGCCGAGTTCGGCCTGCCGCCCTGGCTGTTCGGCATGTGCCGCTACGCGGTGCTCGACGCGAACCGCATCGTCGCGCACTACGGGAGCGCCGACGGGACCCGGCTCGGGATCATCGACGTGGCGACGGGACGCCTGCGCGAGATCGCCACGCCGTTCACGACGTTCGGCTTCTTCGCCGCCGCGTCGCGGGGCCGGCTGCTGTGCGTGGCCGCCAGCGCCGAGACCGGCTCGGCCCTCGTCGCCATCGACCCCGACAGCGGCGAGGTCGAGACGCTGCGCCGGGGTACGGAGCCCGGGCTCGACCCGTCGTACGTGTCGCGCGCCGCACCCATCGCCTGCCCGAGCGCCGAGGACCGCACCGCGCACGCCTACTACTACCCGCCCCGCAACCCCGCGTTCCGCGCCCCCGACGGCGAGCGGCCGCCGCTGCTCACGTTCATCCACGGCGGGCCCACCGGCGGCACCGACCCGGGGTTCCAGCTCGCCATCCAGTACTGGACGACGCGCGGCTTCGCGGTGGTCGACGTGGACTACGGCGGGTCGACGGGCTACGGCACCGCCTACCGCCGCCTCCTGCGCGGCGCGTGGGGCATCGTCGACCGCGAGGACTGCGAGGCGGCGGCGCGCTACCTGGTCGCGCGCGGCGACGTCGACCCCGCGCGGCTCGCAATCCGCGGCGGCTCGGCCGGCGGCTACACGACGCTGTGCGCGCTCGCGTTCGGCGACGTGTTCACGGCGGGCGCCTCGTACTACGGCGTCTCGGACGCCGCCGCCCTCGCCCGCGACACCCACAAGTTCGAGTCGCGCTACCTCGACGCCCTGATCGGCCCGTGGCCCGAGCGCGCCGACCTCTACGAGCAGCGCTCGCCCATCCACGCCGTCGACCGCCTCTCGTGCCCCGTCATCTTCCTGCAGGGCCTCGAGGACGCCGTCGTGCCGCCCGACCAGACCGAGCGCATGGCCGACGCGCTGCGGCGGAAGGGAATCCCCGTCGCCTGCCTGATGTTCGCGGGCGAGCAGCACGGGTTCCGACAGGCGGCGAACATCCGCCGCGCGGCCGAGGCCGAGCTGTACTTCTACGGCCGCGTCTTCGGCTTCCGCCCGGCCGGCGCGGTCGAGCCGGTCGAGATCGACAACATCGACCCATGAGCGACTCCCGCCGCGACGGCGCGCCGACGCCGCGCACCAGTCGCACTGCAACCGCGACCCGCGCCATGAGCGACTCCCGCCGCGACGGTGCGCCGGCGCCGCGCGCCAGTCGCGTGGCGACCAGGATCCCCGCGTCATGAGCTGTTCCGTCCGCGCCGCGACGGCCGCACCGCCCGTCAATCGAGTCGCGACGAAGAGTCCCGCGCCATGACCGACGCCCATCTCGCGGAGGCGATCGCCGACCGGGTGCACGACGCCGGGGGCCGCGCCCTGTACGTCGGCGGGTGGGTGCGCGACCGCCTGCTCGGCCGCGAGTCGACCGACGTCGAATCGAACGACATCGGCGAGTCGAACGACATCGGCGAGTCGAACGACATCGACGAGTCGAACGACATCGACGAGTCGAACGACATCGACATCGAGGTGTACGGCATCGAGGCCGAACGGCTGCGCGAGCTGCTCGCACAGGTGGGCCCCGTCAACACCGTCGGCCAGAGCTTCACCGTCTACAAGGTGGGGGGAGTCGACGTCTCGCTGCCCCGCACCGAGTCGAAGCAGGGCCGCGGCCACCGCGGCTTCGTCGTCACCGGCGACCCCTGGATGCCCGTGGAAGAGGCCGCCCGCCGGCGCGACTTCACCATCAACGCCATCGCCTGGGACCCCCGGCGCGACGAGTACATCGACCCCTTCGGCGGCCGCGACGACCTCGCGCGGCGCCGGCTCCGCGTGGTCGACCCCGCCACCTTCGCCGACGACAGCCTGCGGGTGCTGCGCGGCGTGCAGCTCGCGGCCCGCTTCGAGCTCACCCCCGACGACGCCACCGCCCGCATCTGCCGCGGCATCGCCCTCGACGACCTCCCCGCCGAACGCGTCCGGGCCGAGATGGAGAAGCTGCTGCTGCAGGCCCGGCGCCCGTCCCTCGGCTTCGAGCTGGCCCTGGACCTGGGCGTCATCGCGCAGCTCTTCCCCGAGCTCGAAGCCCTCGTCGGCTGCGAGCAGGAGCCCGAGTGGCACCCCGAGGGCGACGTCTGGGTGCACACCCTGATGGTCGTCGACGAGGCCCGCGCCCGCATCGACGACCTCGACCGCCCCCAGCAGCTCACGCTCATGCTCGCCGCCCTCTGCCACGACATCGGCAAGCCCGCCACCACCGAGTTCGTCGACGGCCGCATCCGCTCGCGCGGCCACGAGGAGGCCGGCGTGCCGCCCACCCGCGCCCTCCTCGACCGCCTCGACGTCCACACCCTCTCCGGCTACGACGTCCGCCACCAAGTGCTCGGCCTCGTCGCCCACCACCTGAAGCCCGGCATGTGGCACCGCGGCGCCGACCCCGTCGGCGACGGCGCCTTCCGCCGCCTCGCCCGCAAGGTCGACCTGGAGCTCCTGGCCCGCCTGTCCGCGGCCGACTGCCTCGGCCGCACCGGCGACTTCGACTGCGCCGCGACGCTGGACTGGTTCCTCGACCGCGCCCGCGCCCTCGGCGTCGAGCACGAGGCGCCGGCGCCGCTCCTGCTGGGGCGCCACCTTCTGCAACTGGGGCTGTCACCGGGGCCGGAGATCGGCCGGATTCTGAAGGCCGTCTACGAGCGGCAGCTCGACGGAGAGGTCACGTCGCTGGATGACGCGATGGACGCCGCGCGACGGCTCCTCGGCAATCGTGGATGACGGCACGCGATGGACGCCGCGCGAAGGCTCCTCGGTAATCGTGGATGACGGCAATCGCGGACGAAACTGCCGCCATGACCGACTTCGCGAGAACTGCTGTCCGGCAAGCCGCCAAAGGATTTGTGGTCAGACCGCCACCGTGTAGTGGCTCACGACGACCGACTACGACCCGCGATCGTCATCCCGATCGAGCTCATCGAGATACAGCCTGATCGCTTCGCCGACCAGGTCACGCACCTCGTCCTCGGTCTCACCGGCCACACGATGCCCGGAAGCTCCGGCACGCAGGCTCCAAAGGCCCCACTCTCGTACTTCTCAACGATGACCAGGTACTCAGTCTGCGCCATCAGCACGCTCCCCGCCCGGACCCTTCAGGCCGGCTTGCTTGAGCACCTGACCGAGGGTGCCGGCCTTGAGGTCCGCGTTCGGATTCCCGGCTACCAACGACTATGCCACGCCTGGCAGCGTGCCGCATCACCCGGTGGCTGCCCCTGCGACGGACCTCGTACCACCCGTCCTGCCGCAACCGCGTCAGCAGTTCGCAGATCTTCACGAAGGAAGCATACCGCGGTCAGCCGTCCAGCCGGTCAACTACCCGTCAACTACCCCAACATCTTGCCCTGCAATGGTTTACGCCGCTCCGTGGCCAGCTCGGAGCCGCGCCCGTCAACTACCGTCCGCTGCCGCGCCGGCCCAGAACGGGACGTAGCGGCGCATCTTCGGCGGCGCCCGCTCGTCGACCGGACCGATCATGCCCACGTCGACCGCCTCGCGGATGTAGCGCGACACCATCGCCTTGTTGTTCGACCGGACGCCGAAGCGGTCTCGCAGCGACGCGTTGGTCAGGAAGTCCCGCGCCACGTACTTCAGACACGCGTGCAGGTAACAGGCGCGCACGCGTTCCGACCGGTCCATGTCGGCGAGCGGCTTCGGGCCGAACAGCACCACGCGGGTCGCGCCGGGCGGCACCTCGAACAGCGGCGCCGGCAGTTGCCGGGCCTCGAGCTCCGCGACCACCTTGTCGATGCCCCCGCCCCGTTCCTCGCAGATGTCGAGCCGCCGCATCAGCGAGGTCAGCGCTTCGTTGCGCGACACCGGGGGCCGGTCGAGAAAGCGCCGCGCATCCACCAGCGGCTCGCCCGGATTCGTGATCTCGATCCGGCCTTCGAAGATCTCGACCATCGGCCCCGCGCCGGTGACCGAGAAGTCCTGATGGAGGAGCGCGTTCGCCAACAACTCTCGCACCGCCAGCGGGGGATAGTCCGCCAGCGTGCGCCGAAACGCGTCGCCGATGACCTCCCGCGTGGGCAGCTTTCCGTTGACGTAGTCGACCATCGCCTGGAAGGCGGGCGCGTACCCCTGCGCGTACTCCCGCTCTCCCACACCCTCCGTACGTCCCCTGCCCCGGTACTCGATGACCCGCACCGCCTTGCGCCTGAGCCGCGGGAACGCGCCGAGGTCCCGGGCGAACAGGATCGCGCCGAGGTTCGTGACGTCGAAGCCGCCGGCCGCGCACGGCGCGATGAGCCCGTCCTGCCGAAGCCCGTCGAGAATGGCCGACCGGCCGTCCGGCAAAGGCATGCCGAGCAGGTGGAAGTACGTCGGATAGTCGAGTGCGAGCAGCACCTCCTCGCCGCTCACGCGTTGTGCGGCAACACCGTCTTCGAACGGCACCTGATCGAAGATGCGCCAAAGCGCTCTTTCCCTCTCGGGAAACTCCCTGAGCTGTTTCTTGTAGCTGCCGACTCGGATGTACTCCCGACCCGCGAAGCGCACGGGCTGGCGGGCCGCACGGGCGATCTCCGTCACGATGACCGGTCCGTCGTCCGTGTCCAGCCGGAAGAAACGGAAGTCGATCTTCGGTTCGAGAAGGCGGAGGAGCCAGCTCCCGAGGTCCTCTCCGCCCTTCTTCGCCCGAGCCGGGTCGAAGCTCGTCCCCACGACGGCATGATCGCCGCCGCGCACGCCCCACACCAGATACGCCTCCGCCTTCCCGACCAGCGCCGCCGAATTGGCGAGGGCCGACAGATACTCCCCGATCTCCTG
Organism: Vicinamibacteria bacterium; assembly: GCA_022821235.1. GTDB lineage: Bacteria > Acidobacteriota > Vicinamibacteria > Vicinamibacterales > UBA8438 > JAJEEA01. The sequence continues at coordinate 7,092 of JAJEEA010000114.1, read as the reverse complement.
GGGATCGGCCCGGTTCTCCTTGAACTCGACCCACTCCGTCTCCCGGGGCAACGCCCGGAGCTCGTGAAGCAGCCCCCGCAGATACGGCGTGGTGCGCCACCCGTTCATGGTCGGCCTCCGGCCATGGCGACCCGCGCCGCGTCGTGGAACAACACCCCCGTTGACCTCCTCCTCGTCACGCCGGACCACGGAAGGCACGCCCCGTAGTCACCGACCCACCCTCCCCGCCTTCCGCTTGACCCCGATTCCCGTTCCGCAACCCGCAGTATTCTGACCCACGACCCGGAACACCCCTGCGCAACTCGTTACCCGCACCGCGCGTCCAACGCCCTCCGCGCCCGAAGCGGCCATCCGTCAGCGAACACGCCAACTTAACCGCCGCCGGAATCACTGCGAAAACTCTCTAGCTGGCGCAGCAGCACAACCAAGTCCTCCGGAATCTCATCAACCCTATAGCAATCCACTATTCTCCAATCTGTCAATGTTATGCCATGACTTTCCTGCAATCGCTCCCGCACCGCCCTCAGCACGGTCTTACCCGCTACAATCTCCATTCTGGAGTCTATGGCATGCCACTGCTTTCAAATATGTCCAACGCTTCGGTAGCCAACGTCGCTTGATCCTATTGTCTCGCGAATAGCGAAATTCAACACTGCTATCTGAGTCCGCGTAGTCCGAGTGCACATTCTCGAGGGAAATCGGTATGTTGCTGATGGGTATATTGTGTCCCCATGACATCTTGCCTGTATGTGTTCTCACGCGCGAGGCGCTACGAGACCGGGCTCTGCGCAGCGCTTGCTCGAGAACACGAAAGGCACTGAGAACTGTGGACTTCCCGCTGTTGTTCGGCCCGACGAGCACGTTCATGTGCTGTAGGGAAACAGAATAGCTCCGCAACGCTTTGAAATTCTTGAACCTGACGGACGTTATCGGCATCGTACAACCTCATGTCACGCTCGGCTGCTCACAAGCCAGCTCGAACACCCGGTCGGTCATCCAGCGCTTGAAGCCCTCGTTGTCCATGAGCTGCTTGAACAGCTCGGCGTCGTCCTTGACCATGCCGGTCACGCTGCGGGCCAACACCCTGTCGTGCTCGATGCGGGCGTTGGCGTCGTCCGAGTTCTGACGGGCGTTCTGGAACGCGACGTCCGCCGCCACTTGGGCGGGGATGGTCTTGGTGATGAGCTCACCCACGCGGTCGCGGTCCTGCCAGGCGATGTCGCCGAACAGGTCGTTGAACGTCTTGAGGATGTTCGACAGGCGGTCCAGCTCGGGCTCGGGGCGCTGTCCGCCACCGCTGGCCGGCACGGGTTCGATCTCGGCGTCCTGGTCGGGCAGCATGATCTGCTGCACCGCCCGCTTCTCGACCCGGTAGCTGTCCATGTCGATGGCGTCGAGGATACCCTTGGACAGATCCTCGTCGTCGGGGGCCGGGAGCTTGGAGATCAGGAAGTTCAGGAAGATCGAGCGCTTCTCCCACTCGGCATTCGTGTAGGGGAGGACGCAGGACAGGAAACCGTAGGTCCGCACGAAGGCCTTGGCCTTGGCCTTGACGCCGTGCCGCAGCACGTCTATGGTGCCGCGCTTCGTGATCTCGCCCTGCAACCGAGCCAGGAACTTGCGTCGCGTCGGACCGTCCTCGTCCAGGGCGAGCGATTCTGCAACTTCCGGTTGCGTCGCGTGCACGAACGCGGAGAGCTGCACCCGATCGACGCAGAACTCTCGGTCGTAGTCACGAGCATCGCCGCCGCTCCACCCGACGCCGCCATAGCCCGGCCGCGCCTCCGCGACCTTGCCGGCCTGCCCGGGTTCGCAGGGGTGGCCCGCCAAGGCCGCGCAGATGAGCCGCTCGAGGCCGCGCTCAGAGGTGTCGCTGGCCTCAGCCATCGTCCTCTTCCCCGAAACCCGTCGTCCGTATCCGCACCCGCCTTCTTGTCATCACCACCATTGCGCCAACCCGTAGCGCGTGGCCGTGCCGCTCGATCAAGCCCCGCAGCGCATCCAACTGATCCACCACCCGCAACTCCACAAGCCGCACGACGCACGGGTCCGGAAGGCGGCGCAGGAAAACCAGCTCGCCGAAGTCCTTGTCCTCCGTGACGAGCACGCGTCGCTCTTCGTATGCCAGCGCGAGAAGCGCCTCGTCCGAGGCCCGCGCCAGCTCCCCGCGGGCAGACCGCACATCATGCCCAAGCCCGCGCAAGCCATCCCGCAGTGTCCGCGAAGCCGCGCATGCGTCGAGAAGGAACTTCACGAAGCCTCTCGAACCGGAAGTCGCTCATACACGCGCTCGCCGGCCACCGAACGATGTGCGAATCGCAGGCAGGCCTGAATGTCCTCGGGTTCCAGATCCGGGTACTCCCGCAGGATCGTCTCCGCGGTGTCCCCTGCCGCCAGCATCCCGAGAACATGCTCCACGGCGATCCGCATGTCCCGAATGATCGGCTTTCCCCCGAAGACGTCCGCCCGCACGGTGATGCGCCCGAGCAGCTCAGATTGGTTGCTCATGGTCTCCTCCCGGACCCGCCTATCCGCATCCTATCGCCTCACGACTGCCAAGATGCCATTGCCCGCAAACACGGGCGCCATGACTGCACAGCAGTCTCAACCGGCCAGCGCTCTTCTCAAGGCTCTGGCTTCGTGTTCGAGCACGGCCCGAGCCTGTTGCTTGTCGACGCCTGGAAACCACTCCACGAACTCATCGATCGTCGCGCCGTTGGCGAGGTGCTCGAAGGGAGCGTATACCGGCACTCTTGTTCCTGTGAAGGCCCAGGCTCCGCTGATCTTGCCGGGATTGCGCTCGACGGCCAAGCAGGTTTCCCACTCCATCCGTTCACCTTCCATCCCCCATTCTCTCCCCTGCCACCGCCTCACACCGCTCCGCTTCGACGACATCCGGCAGCGGACCGACCTCCGGGGCGTTCCCCATCGCCTCAGAGTGGGAGCGCCGATTGACATCAACTGGAACCTTCTGTAGACATCCACGTAATTGCACAGGCGTATCGGCCGTTCGCCGTCTCTTGAGTGCTTATCGACGTTGCTGACTCGCATCTCGGCGATCGTGCGAAGCCGCCGCACCTCCCAATGCGCCGGTACCTCTGCCAGCCAGAGCACGCCGGAGTCCCTGTAGGCCGGATACGGCTTGAGTTCGACAGCCATCACATCAACCGAATAGGGTGTCGCGTACAGCCTCCTTGGGCAGACCGAGGAATGCCGCCACGTCGGCGACAATCGCATCCAACGTGCCGATCCGCACGTCCCGATGCCGCGGCACGGTCACCTGATGCTCGTCGCCTCCCGCCGTCAGCGTCACGGTCATATGGCTGCCCCTGCTCCGAGTCACGCGGTAGCCGTAGTGACGGGCAGTGACGGGCCAGCCGCTTGGCGACCTCGGCGCCGGAGAGGTCGCGGGGCATCTTCATACCGCGATGGCCTCCTCCCGGACGAGGTGCAGCCGTATCACGCGCGGCGCCTCGCCCTCGTCGAAGTAGCAGAGCACGGCGTCCCTCGCCATCTCCTTCAGATCGTCCCAGTTCTCTCCCTGCGTGTCGAAGACCTTGCTCTGTTCGGTCTCCTCGAAGGCGAGGAAAGTCTCGCAGATGCGCGCGATGTCCTCGTCGCCGAGCTCGCAGTTCTTCTTCCCGAGGTTCTTGCGCAGCGGCCGGTGCCACTTCGTCGCATCGGTCAACTGCACCTTGCCGCGGCGGTGGTCGGGCTTGCGGTTGGTGAGCACCCAGACGTAGGTGGCGATGCCGGTGTTGTAGAACATGTTGAGCGGGAGGGCGACGGTCGCCTCCAGCCAGTCGTTCTCGATGATCCAGCGGCGGATGTTGCTCTCGCCCTGTCCGGCGTCGCCGGTGAACAGCGAGCTGCCGTTGTGCACCTCGGCGATGCGGCTGCCGAGGGGCGAGTCCCGCTTCATTTTCGAGAGCTTGTTGGCCAGGAAGAGCATCTGGCCGTCGCTGGAGCGGGTGACCAGCGAGTACTCGGGGTCGCCCGCGTGCTCGATGACGAAGCGCCGGTCGCGCATGGCCTTCTTGCCGCCCATGCGCTCGATGTCGGTCTTCCAGCTCTTGCCGTAGGGCGGGTTCGAGAGCATGAAGTCGAACTCGCGCGACGGGAATGCGTCGTTCGCGAGGGTGGAGTGCTCCGGACCGCCGACGATGTTGTCGGCCGCGTCGCCCTCGCCCTTCAGCAGGAGGTCCGCCTTGCAGATGGCGTAGGTTTCGGCGTTGATCTCCTGGCCGTAGAGGTGCGTGGAGACCTGCTTGCCGTGCTCGACCGCGAGCTGACGCAGGGTCTCCTCGGCCACCGTCAGCATGCCGCCGGTGCCGCAGGCGCCGTCGTAGAGCAGGTACGTGGCGGGTTTGATCTCGTCGGCGACCGGCAGGAAGACGAGCCTTGCCATCAGCCGCACTGCGTCGCGCGGCGTCCAGTGCTCCCCCGCCTCCTCGTTGTTCTCCTCGTTGAAACGGCGCACCAGCTCCTCGAAGATCGAGCCCATGCCGTGGTTGTCGAGGCCGGGATGCCGGACCGAGCCGTCGTCGTTCTTCACCGCGACGGGGCTGAGGTTGATGTCGGGCGAGGTGAGCTTCTCGATGAGCGTGCCGAGGGCGTCGGCCTTCGAGAGCCGGGGAATCTGGTTGCGGAACTCGAAGTTCTCGAGGATGTCCTGCACGTTTGGCGAGAACCCGTCGAGCCAGGCCCGGAAGTCGGCCTCCAGCCGCTGTCGGCTGGCCCGGGCGCGCAGGTCGCGCAGCGTGAACTTCGATGTGTTGTAGAACGCCTGCCCAGCCGCCGCCCGCAGGGCGCTGTCCTGCTCGACCGCCCCGGCCTCGTCGAGCAGTGCCCTCATGTCGAGCACCGCCTGCTTCGTATCCTCGAGCAACGCGTCCAGCCGGCGCAGGACGGTCATCGGGAGGATGACGTCGCGGTACTTGCCGCGGACGTACAGATCGCGCAGGACGTCGTCGGCGATGCCCCAGATATAGTTCGCGATCCAGTTCAGGTCGGCGCTGCTCGTCATCGCGCTTCGGGCCGTCAGTCGTGGCGCGCCAAGGCCTCAAGGCCCGGTTGTGCTCCGATCGTACACGGGACGCGGCTCAGGATCGATTCGACCTCCTGCTCGAACGGCACCTGTTGCAGACGGGCTTGTCACCGGGGCCGGAGATCGGCCGGCTCCCGAAAAGCCGTCTACGAGCGGCAACTCGACGGAGACGTCGCTTCGCTGGAGGAGGCGTGGGACGCCGCGAGGAGGCTCACCGGACACCCGCGGGCTGGCGGAACGGATTGATCACGCGCAGGCCCTCGTAGTCCTGCCCATCGCTCAGGTCCTCGGTGTAGACGGCGTCGCAACCGCAGGCGGCGCCGCCGCGAGGATCGCTCCGTCCCAATACGACAACCGGAAACGCCTGCTGATCGAGACACCAGCCCGGAAGACCGCGACGGTGACATCCTGGACGGGGAACTCGCGAATGGACTCGATGAACTTCATGGCCTGAGAATGTGTCAACGGTTCCCGGCGGCTGGACCGCGTGACCTGCGAATAGAACTCCTGAAGCACCTGCACCGACGCGGCCAAGCCGCCCGCTCGCAGCAATTCCTGCGCAAGGCGGCGCTTGCCGGCGTCTTCGAGGGACGGACTGACCGCGTAGATCAGGACGTTGGTGTCAACGAATCGCATCGCGGTCGTGCAAGACCTCGCGACCGACGTTGTCGGCCGCCCTGAATCCGCCGCGCGTCGCGCAGATGTCCTCGAAGACCTCGTCCAACAGCCGGCGACGGCGTTCGCCCTCCGTTTCCGCCCGCGGCGCGTCCGCGCCCGTCGCCTCGGCTCCGCGTTGAACGAGACGGTCGAGAAATCCACGCACCAGCGCGGACACCGACGTGCCCAGTTCCGCGGCCCGGATACGGGAATGCCGATAGGTGTCGTCGTCGACGGATACCGTGATGTTCTTCATCGTCACAATCTCACAGCCACAGCGTATCACGGCACCGGAACACGAGGTGTGCTCCTTCGCGGTTTCCGTCGTGGTCTGCCGGAGCCGCCGGGCCCCGGGCTGCCCCGGTGCTTCCCGGCCGCCGCGGCGGCTTCGGCCCGAGCGCGACCGCGGTCGTACAGCTCTTCCCGGGACAGATTGTCGTCCATTCGCAAACCCCACGCCGCGCGCGTCGAAGTCGGCGACGACCTCCTCCAGAAGCCGTCGACGCCGTTCCAGCCCCGTTTCGGCCGCCACCCCGTGCTCGCCGCTCCCTCCGGCCGGTTCCCGAACGAAACCCTCGAGAAACCCACGCACCAGCGCGGACACAGACGTGTCCAGTTCCGCGGCCCGGATGCGGGAACGCCTATACGTGTCGTCGTCCACAGATACTACCGTGATGTTTCCTCACGGACACGGTTTCACAGTTTCAGCGTAACATAGCCGACAGCGCGTCGACGAGTTGCAGAGAGCGATCGGTCGGGGATGCCGCGAGGAGCCCGGGCGCGGCACCGTCACGGCGCAGCCGGGTCGGCGTCAGCTCGCTCTTGCAGCTAGCCGCGACGGCGCCGCGATGTCCAGCCCCGCGACCGTCACGGGCTCGCCTTCCGGCAGCAGGCGCCGTTCGGCGAGCTCGGATCGCCACGCCTCGACGTCGTCCGGCGTCAACGGGAAGCGGCCGTAGTCGCGCAGGGGGCGGTCGGTGTTGAAGCGGCGCTTGTAGGCGGCGATCCAGTCGTCGGCGAGCTCCTGCTGGGCAGTGGCGAGGTCGAGGGTGCCCCGGCAGACGAGGTCCTGGAGCTCGCGCTCGAGCTCGTCCTTGACGTAGGCGTTCCAGACGCCGGCCCGATAGGGCTGCGGCCACAGGTTCCGGGGCTCGGGCGCGCCCCCCAGCTCGGGGGTGATGAGGAAGTCGAGCTCGTACTCGGCCGCCCGCCGGTAGTCGACGCCGTAGGCCTCGAACACCTGACGGGGCACCTGGGCGGCGACGGCCGGTACGCCGGCGATGCCGCCGCCGCAGATCTCGTCGACGCCGACGGGGAGGACGCTGCCCGGGGTCAGGTCCTGGCGCGGGCGCTCGAGGCCGGCGGACGAGACCGCAACCTCGCCGGCC
>JAJEEA010000187.1 GCA_022821235.1 Vicinamibacteria bacterium | reverse complement strand
GAGGGCGCGGTAGGTCTCGTCACCCACCGTGACCTGCCACTCCAGCCGCCGGTCGCCCCAGTCGGCCGGCACCGTCACGCTGAACATGCGCCGGTTGGTGCGCGGGTAGAAGTAGGTCGGCTGCCCCTGGTCGGGGTCGCCCGGCGACATCCGGTTGGCGGCGCCGACCGGAACGTGCAGCTCCTCGACGTAGTTCCGGTTCAGGTACCCGAAATGGAAGTCGAAGCCGCCGTCGGGATGGTGCGACCAGCCGTCGAAGAACGGCTGAATCGACTGTCCCGAGCTGAACAGGAAGTTCTGCGGGTCGGCCTGGGCCCGCCCCTCGGCGGCGGCGCCGAGGACCACCGCCAGGGCCAGCAACGGCGTGAGTCGTCTCGACCGGTTCAACATGGCTTTCTCGAAACAGGCCGGCGCCGGGGGCGAATCTGCCCCCCGCACCGGCTCCCAGTCCCCACGAGCGCCCGCCCGCGTGCGACGGGCGCCCGCACGACCTCGCCGAGCGGCTCGTCGCCGAGCGCTCCTCCGCACGCCGGGGGGCGCCCGTCGGCCGCGACGATGCCGCAACGGCGCGATCAGTCGTCGTCGGTGCGCTCGCGCGCCGCCTGCCGCTCGGCCACCGCCGCCTCGTACTCCTCGTCGGTCAGGTCGTGCCACCCGATCCACGCGAAGCCCATCTCGTCGATGGTGCGCCCGCCGTTGCCCACCCAGTTGCTCGGGTCGACGTTGCCCCGGTTGGCGGCCGAATTGTCGAACCAGCTCGACACGTGGAGGATGGTCCCGGCCGGAATCAGCGGCGCGACGTCGTCCTCGTAGTTGTAGTTCATGTGCCAGTTGTAGTCGAAGCCGGCGCAGTTCACCGTCTCGGCCCGGACCGGCTGGGTCGGGTAGATGAACTCGATGCACTGGTATATGCCCAGCATGTGCATGTGCGGCTGGAACATGGTGATGCGCGCCGCGTTGTTGAAGCGGGCGTAGCCGTCAGAACGCGAGACCTCGCCGGCGGGGATGTCGAGGATGCCGGTGGTCACGTTCTGCGAGCCCCCGAGCTGCCGCGAGTAGCGGATGAACTTCGGCGTCTCGCCGGCCGGCAGGAAGTTGATGCCCAGCTCGACGTCGGCGTCGACGGGCTCGCCGACCGAGTGCAGGTGGTAGCTGAGCCGCGCCTGGCTCCCCCCCGGCAGCAGCAGCCCCGAGTCGGGCGGGTAGATCTCGGCCAGCTTCCCGGAGGCGTACTCCACGAGGAAGAGCCCGCCGCTCATGTCCGCCTCGTCCGCGGCCGGCTCGACCGCGTAGGACAGCGCGTGGTGCACCACCTGCCGGGCCTTGTCGCCCACGGGCCGGGTCTGGATGGCGGTGATGTAGCGGTCCTCTTCCAGCCCCATCTCGGCGAACAGGTTCCCGAACAGGTCGGGGCCGGCCGCCGGCACCTCGTAGGTCGGGAACCGCACGACGAGGTCGGGGTCGCCGATCTGCCACGAGTCGGCCGGCGCGAACTCCGGCGGCACGGGGGTGTCGGCGGGGTTGCCCTGCGGCGCCCCGGCGTCGACCCAGGCGAGGATGGTGCCGATCTCGTCGTCGGTCAGCGACGGGTCGTTCTTGAAGCTCTGGATGCCGAGGCGCCGGTCGATGTGCCAGGGGGGCATGGCGCGGGTCTCGACCTTCTCGCGGATCGACCGCGCCCACGGCCGCACGTCGCGGTAGCTGATGAGCGACATCGGCGCAATCTCGCCGGGCCGGTGGCAGTTCACGCACGACCGGTAGAGAATCGGCGCGACGTCGTTGGCGAACGTCGGGGCCTCGGTGCCCTGGGCGGCGGCGCCGCCCGGCAACGCCAGCACGGCCGAGCCCAGCACGAACGCGGCGACGAGTGTGGTGGTTCTCACGTCAGTCCTCCTGGCGATCCACGGCGGCCGCGCCGGTGCGGCCGAACCCACGCGCTACCTGGCGTCTCCAATCGGGACCCGCCCGCGGGCCGACCCCGACCGGCATCGCCGTCCACGACGATGGCCGCCCATTATTCCACAGATCCGTGAGGGGCGTGTCCGCGGAGGTCTGCGGACTCGCCACGAGCCGGGAAGGGCCGCCGTCACTTTTCCGCGAATATCGACGGCTTGGTGTGCAGCCCGCGCGCGCCCGACCGACCGCGCGCCCGACCGGAACTTCTCCGGCGCACGCGAGGCTCCCGGGACACGGCCGCCCGCCGGCGGCCGCCGGCTCCGCGTCAGTACCCGGCGTCGTCGGACCGGGACGACTCGGGGACCGGCGACTGGTAGACGGCGCGGCCGACGAAGAACGGGCCCATGTCGCGGATGTACTCCGAGGTCTGGACGGTGGGCCGCATGTCCTTGACGAGCTTCGACAGGGGGTAGAGCTCGGGGCCGATGAGGCCGATCACGAACTCGTTGTCGTCGCGGTCGAGGCCGTGGCACTCGAGGCGGACGTCGACGGCGAGGCCCAGCTCGCCGTAGCCGCGGCCGACCGTCCCGTGCTCCATCAGGATGCGGCCCTGGTCGCCGCGCGGCAGCCGGTTGAAGGCCCCGATGCGGCGCAGCGGATACCAGATGCCCCACGGGTGAGCCGGGTTCAGGATGCCGCGCCGGACCCGGTGCAGCAGGAAGTCCTCGAGGTCCGCCTCCCGGCCGCTCGAGTAGGTGCGGCCGAGCATGGTGAAGTCGGGCAGCGGGGTCAGGGTCCGGAAGTACGGCCCGCTCAGCAGGCCCCGCGCCGCCTCCGCGAAGAGCGCCGGGTCCTCGGACATCAGCACCACGCCCACGCCGCTCGGGTCGTTCAGGTTGGCGTAGACCGCCGCCTCGAGGCCGCTGTCCCGCACCAGGTCGACGAAGCGGCCGGTGTCGGCGCAGCCCGTGAATACGTGAAGCTGCACGAACAGCCGCTTGTCCAGCGTCTGCGGAACGCCCCGCGCCGGCGCGCCGTGCTCCAGAAGGTCGGGCACGAAGGGGGCCATCGCGGGCGGGCGCCCGGCGGGGGCAGCGGGCGCGGGCGGCGCGTCTGTCTTCTCGGTCATGACGTCGATCCTCGGGAAGCCGGCGATCATTCTACCGGAGCCGCCGGCCCCGGCGGCGCGGGTTGCCGAGGCCGACGGCGATCCTCGGGTGCCAGGCGACCGTCGCCGGCGCCGCCTGGCGATCGAACGACCCGCAGGGGCCCGCGCCGTTCCGCGGCGCAGGCACTCCCGGCCCGGAAATCGCCGGCGGCGGCTCCGATTGCCGCCCTCCAGCCCTCCATCCGTCCGCGCCGTTCCACGGCGCAGACGGCTACCCCGCGTCCGACTTCAGCCCCATGGCGCGGCGCCACGCCGCGATCTGGCCGATGTGGTCGGCCTCGTGGGCCGACAGCAGGTAACGGCTACCCCGCGTCCGACTTCAGCCCCATGGCGCGGCGCCATGCCGCGATCTGGCCGATGTGGTTGGCCTCGTGGGCCGACAGCAGGTAGTCGACGAAGTCGCCGAGGGTGGGGAAGTACTTGCGGGTGCCCTCGTCGGGGTGCTCCTTGGCGAGCTCCGCGGGGTCGGCGGCGGCCACCGCCTCGGTCACGCGCTCGTGCTGCTTCTTCAGCTCGGCGAGCAGGGCGTCCTTCGAGGGGTACTTCGACGCGTCGCCGCTCGGCTCGCCGCCGGTCTTGCCCGCCTCCTCCCACTCCGCGGGGAAGGTCGACTCGAGGCCGAGGGCCACCCCGGTGTGGTTCGACGCCGAGGCGAGGTGGCACAGGGTCCAGGCCGGGTGGTTCACCACCCCGTGCGGCTGCCGGACCATCTGCTCGTCGGTCAGGTCCTTGACCAGCGACTCGAGGTGACCGAGGTTGAACTTGTAGGTGAAGAGAAGGTGCTCGCGCATCGGGTGCTCCTGCAGGGGGTGAACGATCGGACGGCAATCAACCTCTCAGCATACCCGGCGCCGACCGCCCGTGGCAAAGGCGCCGGCGCGCCCGATCGGGTCGATGCCCCCCCGGCGTGGGCTGCGCGAGCGCGGCGCGACGGCCCCGCACGGACCGCCGACCGCAGGCGCGGCGCAACGCTCCGACCACCCGCCCCGCCCTGTTGCGGCCGACGACGCGCAGGCGGTCGCGGCGGTGCTCAGGGGCAACGCCCCGGCCGGCCGGGCCGACCGCCCCGCCTTGTAATCTCCCGCCGGGCAACGGAAAATAACGCGCGTGACTACCGGAACCCTCGAACGCGGAACCTCGGGGCCGGACGCCGTCGTCGAGCTGCTCGGCGACGACGCGGCCCTGCTCGAGCATCGCTGCCGGACGATTCCGGCCTCCGACCTGCACCTGCCGGGCCCGGACTTCGTCGACCGCTGCTGCGCCCTCTCGGACCGGCCGGCCCGGGTGCTGACGAGCCTGCAGGCGCTCTTCGGCGCGGGGAGGCTCGCGGGCACCGGCTACGTCTCGATCCTGCCCGTCGACCAGGGCATCGAGCACTCCGCCGGCGCCTCGTTCGCGCCCAACCCCGCCTACTTCGACCCCGAGAACATCGTCCGCCTCGGCATCGAGGGCGGGTGCAACGCGGTGGCGTCGACCCTGGGGGTGCTCGGGGCCCTGTCGCGGCGCTACGCCCACAAGATCCCGTTCATCCTCAAGTTCAACCACAACGAGCTCATCTCCTACCCCAACGCCTACGACCAGATCCGGTTCGCGAGCGTCGAGCAGGCGTTCGACATGGGGGCGATGGGGGTGGGGGCCACCATCTACTTCGGGTCCGAGGAGTCGAGGCGGCAGATTCAGGAGGTCTCCGAGCTCTTCCACCAGGCCCACGAGCTCGGGATGTTCACGGTGCTGTGGTGCTACCTCCGCAACCCCGCGTTCAAGACCCCCGAGGCCGACTACCACACCGCGGCCGACCTCACCGGGCAGGCCAACCACCTCGGGGTGACCATCGAGGCCGACATCATCAAGCAGAAGCTGCCCGAGACCAACGGCGGCTACCCCGCCCTCGGGTTCGGCAAGACCCACGAGCGGGTCTACGAGACCCTGACCACCGGGCACCCCATCGACCTCACCCGCTACCAGGTCGCCAACTGCTACCTCGGCCGGGCCGGGCTCATCAACTCGGGCGGCGCCTCGGCGGGCGAGAGCGACCTGAAGGAGGCGGTGAAGACCGCGGTCGTCAACAAGCGGGCGGGCGGGACCGGGCTCATCTCGGGCCGCAAGGCGTTCCAGCGCCCGATGGCCGAGGGGGTCGCGCTGCTGAACGCCATCCAGGACGTCTACCTGTCCCCCGAGATCACCATCGCCTGATCCGGCCCGCCGGCCTGCCCTCCATCAGTCGGGCGTCTTCGCCCGGACCACTCGGCCATCCCGGGCGCCGAAGTGAGCTGGCGTTCCGTCTGCGGGGAAATCGAGGCCGATGCCGGTCCTCACGCGACCACGTCCGGGCGGGGGTGGGCGCGCGCCCACAGATCGAGCCGGATCGACAGCAGGAAGTACTTCTTCCGCAGGGCCACGACGCGGTCGGCGTAGCCCTCCCGGGGGATCTCACGCGAGCGGAGCTGCCGGCGCAGGCGCCGCAGCTCGTGGCGGTAGAGGTCGTTCACGAACGCCTTGGCGAGCGACGGCGGGGTCGTGGGGCGGGGACGCAGGCCGAACGCCGCCAGCTCCTCGAGGACCCGGGGATGGTAGGTGTACTCCACGGCCCGCATGCGTGGCGTCGGCGACCGGCGTCGGCGACACCTTCCGGCCCCAGGGCCCGCGACGGGGCAGCGGCGGCGCCGACCGGCAGCGGCGACACCTCCCGCTCCCAGTCCTCGCGGCGCCGACCGGCG
>JAJEEA010000053.1 GCA_022821235.1 Vicinamibacteria bacterium | reverse complement strand
CCTCACCCTCGATCTGCCGGCGCCCATGGCCCGCGGGTCGGCCCCCGCCCTGTCGCCCGACGGCTCGACCCTGGCCTACGTGGCCCGCACCGGCCGCGCCGGCCGGACCCGCCGGTTGATGGCCCGCCGCCTCGACGAGGCCGGCGCCGAGCGGCTGGACGGCACCGAGGGCGCCCTCGACCCGTTCTTCTCGCCGGACGGCGCGTGGATCGCGTTCTTCGCGCTGGAGGGACCCCCCGGACCGACCGAGCGGCTGCAGTACCGCTGGACTCTGAAGAAGGCGCCGGTCGGCGGAGGCGCGCCGGTGACGCTGGCCGAGAACGTCCCCGTCCTGCGCGGGAGCTGGGGCGACGACGACCGCATCGTCATCGGGGCCCTCGGCGGCCTGCTGGCCGTGCCCGCGGCCGGCGGCGCACCCGAGCCCCTGCTGCCTGACGGCGCGGTCCCCGAGCTCGCCGTGTGCTCGTCGCCCCACGTGCTGCCCGGCTCCGCCGCGGTGCTCTACGCCGAGCAGTCGCCCGACGGCGCCCAGGTGAGGGCGGTGTCGCTGACCGGCGGCGAGCCGCGCACGGTGGCGCCCGACGCGACGGCGGCCGCCTACACCCCGACCGGCCATCTCCTGCTGCAGCAGGTGAGCCCGCCGACGCCGGGAAGACCGGGGTCCGGCCGCGCCGCCCTGCTCGCGGCCCCCTTCGACGCCGAGCGGCTCGAGCTGACCGGCCCGCCCGTCCCCGTCGTCCCCGGCGCCGGCGCCGCCGCGTGGTCCGCGGACGGCACGCTGGTCTACGCGGCCGACGCGGGGCTCGACGCCGGCGAGATCCGCCGCACGCCGGTGCTGATCGACCGGGACGGCCGCGAAGAGGCGGTCCCCGTCCCGCCGCGGGCCTACGGCACGCCGCGCTTCTCCCCCGCCGGCGACCGCATCGCCCTCGACGTCACCGAGAACGACGGGGCGGCCGACGTCTACGTCCACGACCTCGCCCGCGGGGCCACGAACCGGCTGACCTTCGACGGCTGGAACGTCAGTCCGGTCTGGTCGCCCGACGGGCGGCGCGTCGTGTTCACGTCGATGCACGCCGACGGTTCCGTCCTCTCCCGCAAGGCCGCGGACGGCACCGGCCAGGTGGAGGCGTTGACGGCGCCGGGGCCGTTCGAGACGGCCTCGGCCTGGACCGGCGGACCCGACGAGCCGGGGGCGCTCCTCGTGATGCGCGCGGCCGGCCTGGCGGACGTCGACATCCACCTGCTGCCCCTGGACGGCGGCCGGAGGTCGGAGCCGCTGATCGCGACCGACGCCGTGGAGGGGTGGCCGGCGATCTCGCCCGACGGTCGCTGGCTCGCCTACCACTCCAACGAGTCGGGCCGCCCCGCCGTCTACGTCCGGCCGTTTCCGAACGTCGAGGACGGCAAGTGGCAGGTGTCGCTGCGCGGCGGCCTCATGCCGGTCTGGTCGCGCGACGGCCGCGAGCTGTTCTACGTCGCCAACGGCCCGGAGGGGCCGGGGATGATGGCGGTCGAGTACGGCGGCCAGTCCGCGTTCGCCGCCTCGCGCCCCGAGCGGCTGTTCACGCTGCCGGGCCCCGTCGACCTCGGCGGCGTGTTCCGCAACTGGGACGTCACCCCCGACGGCCGCCGCTTCGTGGTGCTCCGCGAGGCGGAGGGGGACGCTTCGCCCGCCGACCCGCGCCAGGGGACGACCCGCCTCGTCTACGTCGCCAACTGGTTCACCGAGCTCGCCGAGCGGGTGCCGGTCCCCTGAGGGCGTCGCCTCCACCAGCGGTTTCCCCTTGCCGCCGGCCGGTCATGATGGACGCGCCCGACTCGTCAGGCGCGGGTCCACGTGCGCAGGTTCGGGCGGATCCACCTCGAGCCGGGAGAAGTCCGCGTGTCGTTGATTGAACAGGACGTTGGATTCGTACGGCGACACCGCGGATGGAACCCAGAGCACGGCGGTCCGCCCCCCGGCGTACCATCGGTGGCCGAGCGCCTGCGTCGCCGTGAAGTCGTTCGAAGCCAGCGCAGCGCGGTCCAGCCTGTCGACTCGCTCCTGGTCGAGGCCGCGGGGAATCTTCACGCGAACGCACACGAGTCCCGGCGGAAGGGAGACCGTCTGCCAGTGCACGAGATTCTCCAGAACCGCGAGCGCGAAGGTCTCGGCGGCGTGGACCACCCAGCATCCGGGACGCGTCCATCGGCTGCCCCATCGGAAGGCCCCGCCCCCATCGAAGGGGGGGTACCGGTCCAGAACGATGCGGTAGGCGCGCCTGGCGGCGTCAGACCGGAAGACCATGCAGGCCCCGATCGATGATCTCCTCGACCTCGCGGCCGCCCACTTCGGTGAGCGCGGCGTCGAACGGCGCGCGACCATCCAACTCCGGGTGCGGGCGCATCATGAAGCGCGCGGCGGCGGCGGGGTCCCGAAGGGCCGACTGCATCATGGCGTAGAGGCGGGCGATCCGCTCGGTGGTCTCGCTGACCTGCAGGTTGAAACGCTCGACGCGTTGATAGGTCGCTCGCGGCACGATCCGGTTCCTCAGTCGTCGCGCGTCCGTCTCGCCGGTGTCGAGCGACGCGGCGAGAACGCCGATCAGGCGATCCAGCGCCGGCTTGGGAATCCCGGCGCGGACCGCCTCGTCGAGGCCGCGCATGCTCGTGACCGGCCGGCCCAGGACCACAGGTCCGCCCAGCACTTCCGCTATCGCCGCCGCGTCCACGTTCATGTCGGCCTCCAGTCGAAGATACTCATATGAGTCCATCATACGCCTCAAATGGACAACAAGGCAACCGGCGCCGCCGCCGGGAGATCACATCGGGGCGAGGAGAACGCGGACCCCTTGGGGCGGTGCCCTGCGAGGGCGCGGGGTGTGCTGGGCGCCGCAACCCCACGACTCCGGCGATCCGCAGTGCCCCGCGCGGGCGCGGAGTGTGCCGAAGCTCCTCGGGGGCACGGGCAACGTCAACACAGTGCCCCGCGCGGGCGCGGAGTGTGCTGGGCCGCCGTCGGTATAGCTCCTTCGATCCGGTGCCCGGCGCGGGCGCGGGGTGTGCGGTCCTTGCGGCGGGAGCCGCACTGTGGTACAAGCACTCTTCTGGGGCATCTGTCCCTGCACGATACGCACGCGACCCGGGCCGCCAAGGAGATCCTGAATGAAGCTCACGCGCACGCTCGCCGCTCTTCTCGCGTTCGGCTTGGTTTCGACGTTCGCCGCCCCCGGCTACGCCGAGAACGGCGCGGAGGCGGTGACCTACTACAAGGACGTGCTGCCGATCATGCAGGAGAACTGCCAGACCTGCCATCGGCCGTCCGGCGCCAACATCAGCGGGCTCGTCGCCCCGATGTCGTTCATGGACTACCGCGAGACGCGGCCCTGGGCCCGCGCCATCGCCAGCAAGGTCGAGTCGCGCGAGATGCCGCCGTGGTTCGCCTCGGCCCCCAAGGGCGTGTTCGAGAACGAGCGCGGCCTGACCGACGCCGAGATCGACACCATCCTGAGCTGGGTCGCGGCCGGCGCGCCCGCCGGCGACATGGCCCACGCCCCGCCGGCGAGGCGGTTCGCTGAGGACGCCAACGACGGCTGGAGCCTCGGCACCCCCGACTTCGTAGTCAAGATGCCCGAGCCGTTCCTCGTCGAGGACGACATCTACGACCTGAACATCACCTTCTACGCCAAGCTCACCGAGGACATCCTGCCCGAGGACACGTGGGTCAAGGGCTGGGAGTTCCGGGTCGGCGACAACGCGATCACCCACCACATGTGCTCGTCGATGATCGAGCCCGGCGCCTTAATCCCCGAGGGCGCGGTGGAGGACGAGGGCGCCGACACGGCCGGCAGCCAGCTCCTGAGCTGCGTGGCCGAGGGCGGCGAGCCCGACATGCTGCCCGAGGGCTTCGGCGTGCTGCTCGAGACGGGGTCCAGCATCTCGTTCAACATGCACTACCACAAGGAGCCGGCCGAGGGATCGTCCGTCTGGAGCGACCCCGAGATCGCGTTCTGGGTCGCCGACGAGCCGGTCGAGCACCAGGTCATCAACGACACCCTCTACAACCGCGGGTTCGAGATTCCGCCCAACCACCCGAACTACCGCGTGGGGTCGTCGCGCGTCCTCGACAAGGACACCCTGGTGCTGACCTACTGGCCGCACGCCCACCTGCGGGCCGTGGCCGCGCGCTACACCGCGTTCTATCCCGACGGCACCGAGGAGCTGCTGCTCGACGTGCCCCACTACGACCAGAGCTGGCAGGTGACCTACAAGTACAAGGAGCCGAAGCTGCTGCCCAAGGGCACCCGCATCGACGTCGACTTCTGGTACGACAACACCGCCGAGCGCGCCTCGCGGCGCAGCTTCAACCCGAACCGGTTCGTCGGCTACGGGCCGCGGACCGACGACGAGATGTCGCTCGGGTTCATCGGCTACGCCGAGGTCGACGAGCCCGCGGCGATGCCGACCACCGACAACGACTGACGCCGGCGCCGTCGGTGCGGCGTGACTTCACGGCAGGGCGGGGCTCGTTGGTCCCGCCCTCGCTTTTTCTGCGGGGAGTCCTCGATGTCCCGCGGTTGACGACGGGTTCTGCGAGGGACAACGGGGTTCCGCGGGAAACAAACGGTTCCGGGGAACATCGGAACCGGTCGAAACAACGGGCCAGAGGGAACGGGTTCCGGGAAACACAGCGGGTTCCGGGAAACACAGCGGGTTCCGGGAAACACAGCGGGTTCCGGGAAACACAGCGGGTTCCGGGAAACACAGCGGGTTCCGGGAAACACAGCGGGTTCCGGGAAACACAGCGG
>JAJEEA010000353.1 GCA_022821235.1 Vicinamibacteria bacterium | reverse complement strand
CACTGGCTTCGCGGCCTAAATGTATATTATTCAGTTGTTTATACGTGATCCAGCGTGAAATCAGGGCCATCCCGAACGTGAATTCTGGATCAACTGGATGGTTTCACGGTCTGGATCACGACCAGGGGTGGATCAGGGGGTGGATCAAGGCGTTCGGCACCTTGAACTCCCGGCGCCCTCGAAGCGATGGACGGCCGTGCTGGCGCTGCCTCGACCAGCGGCGTGTGACGGCGGGCGAGGCGATCGAGTGGGTGCTCGACGCCAAGGTTGCGCCGCGCAACAACGGAGGGATCGTTGCCGGGCAACAGGCCGGCGTCCGTCGAGCTGGCGCTCTCGTCCCTGGCGATGACCGGCAGGGCCGGCACCGCGGCATTCCAGAGGTCGAGCTTCACCTCGCCGGTGACCTCACCGGCCATGCACTCGGCCATGCCGTAGAGCACCAGCTCTTCCGGCCTGTTGTCCCACCGGTCTCCCCCGGCGGTGCTCATCGCACGGTCACGACTGCCGAGTGCCGGTCGCCATCTGCGACGATCTGTGCTGGCGAACCCGGGCGCGGGGCGGCCGCCGGCGGCCGGCGCCGCCGATCCGGCCGCAGGGACAGACGATCCGGCCGACTCCGGCAAGGGCCGGCTGGCGAGGGCGAATGGGAAACTGCGCCACGTGGCGCAGTTTCCCAGAACGCTACGGCCGAGTTGATGAAAGTGAAGGTATCGCGGCGGTTCGACGCCGCGGGCGCGGCGGCCATCAAGACCGATCCGGACTCGGCGCCGGCCGTGGAACGCGCGGGCATGTCACCGTCGCGGCCGACGCCTGCCGGGTCCGGGACGAGCCTGCCGACGTCAAACGCCGGGTGGTGAAGACTTGTCGAGGCCGGCCAAGCGCCGACTCTGGCTGGGGCCGCCAAGCGGATCAAGCAGGAGGAGACGCAGAGTCCCGATCACTCACCCGAGGTCATCGATGTCGCATTGGCTCACGCGGTTCAGAACAAGGTCGAGGCTACCCGCGCACGCGAAGCCGGGGTCAAGACTGCCAGTCGGTACCGGCGGCTAGGTGCACAGCCCAAGTCCCGACTTTTAGGTAGACACACCACTTAATGTTGAGTAGCATGTCTACGTAATGGTGGCCCTGCAGATCGAGACGGGCTCGCTCTACCCCGCCCTGCACAAGCTGAAGGGGCGCGGCTGGATCGCGGCCGAGTGGAAGAAGTCGGACAAGGGTAAGCGGGCTCGGTACTACCGCCTCACCCAGACCGGTCGCGAGCACCTCACGGTACAGCAGTCGCGCTGGGAGCAGTTGTCGGTGGCCATGGCGCGGGTGTTGTACCCAGCGGAGCAGGAGTCAGGGCCGTAGGACGGCGTTCGACCCGCTGAAGGGTGGTCGGGCCGGGGTGAGGCGGTGATTCCGGACCCGGGGAGGACACGGCGATGTGGCGACAGGTCTACGCCCGGCTACGCTCGCTCTGGTGCTGGCAGCGGCAGGAAACGGAGCTCGACGAGGAGCTCCGCTTCCATCTCGCGGAAGAGATGGAGGAGCGCATCGCCGGCGGGATGTCCCCGGAGGACGCGCGGGCGGCGGCTCGGCGCGACTTCGGCAACGTGCCCCTCATCCGCGAGCTGACGCGTGAGACCTGGGGCTGGGGCCCCGCCGAGCGCCTGCTCCAGGACGTCCGGTCCGCAATTCGTGGAATGCGGCGCAACCCCGGCTACACCGTCGCCGTCGTCCTCACCCTCGCCCTCGGCATCGGCCTCAACGCGGCGATGTACGGAATGCTGTCGCGGCTGTTTCTCCAGGCGCCGCCGCACATCGACAATCCGGACGGCATTCACCGGGTATGGGTGCGGCAACGGTTCCTGGATACCGTCATCACGGGCGACAGCATGACCCGGGCCGAACTCGGCACGCTTCGCGACGATCCCGACCGGTTCGCCGCCGTGGGCGGCTACACGGGTCACCGAATCATGCAGAACGGGCGGGGCCAGACGGCCGAGAGCCTCCGCGTCTCCTGGGTCACCGGTAACCTCTTCGCGCTGCTCGGCGCGCGGCCGGCCCTCGGGCGACCCATCCTGCCCGAGGACGACGACGTCACGGCACCGCCGGTAGCGGTCATCGGCAGCGGCTACTGGGAACGCCGCTTCGGCGGCGCCCGCGAGGCGCTCGGCGCCACCGTCACCTTCGACGACGTCACCTACGAGATCATCGGCGTGATGCCACCCGCCTTCTCGGGTCCCGACCCGAGCGCAGCCGACGTCTGGCTGCCGCTGCAGGTCGCGGCGGCGGGGTCCGACACCTTTCTCACGGCCCTCGTGCGCCTCGCGCCCGGCGTGACGGCCGAAGCCGCGGGCGCGGCCGCGACTGCGGGAGTGCGCGCGGCGCGGGCCGAACGGCCGCTCGCGGACAAGGAGGCGACCGCGTTGCTGGGTCCCCTCCTGAGAACCCGCGGACCGCTAACCCCCGGGCGCGGCCTGCAACTGCCCTTGGTCGTGGGCGGCGTCGCCCTGGCCGTGCTGCTCATCGCGACCGCCAACGTGTCGAACCTGCTGATGCTGCGGGTGGCCGCACGCCGGCGCGAGCTGGCCGTGCGCCACGCCCTCGGCGCGGGCCGATGGGGCGTCGGGCGCCTGCTCGTGACCGAGAGCGTGCTCCTCGCCGCGCTGTCCGGCGTGGCGGCGCTGGGAGTGGCCGCGGCGGCCGGCCGCGTACTGCGGGTCACGCTGTTCCCGCGTTACCAATGGGCCGGCGACGTCGTGGACGTCACCGCGGTCGCCTTCACCGGAGGGGCCGTGCTCGCGGTCGGCCTCGTGGCCGCGCTGTTCCCGGCCCTGTACGCGGCGCGCGGCCGGGCGATCGAGAGGCTCGACGGCCTGCGGGGCGCCCGCTCGCTCGGCGCGCCTGTCCGGACCGGCCTCATCGTCGTCCA
>JAJEEA010000287.1 GCA_022821235.1 Vicinamibacteria bacterium | reverse complement strand
GTCGGGGCTTGCCCGCCCATCGCCGCCTTCAGCTTCGCTGGGCGCTCGACCGACCCCCCCGGAGTCCGCGCCGTTCTACTGCGCAGACTCCTGGCGGCTCCGCTCGTCGGGCTTGCCCAGCTCGGCGCGCAGGACGTGCTTCTGGATCTTCCCGACGGCGGTGCGGGGGAGGGCGTCGCGGAACACCACCCGTTGCGGCACCCGGAAGCCGGCGAGCCGCCCGCGGCACCAGTCGATGATCTCGTCCTCGCGCAGGGCGTCGCCGCGCGGCACCACGACGGCGAGGATCGCTTCGTCCCGCATCTCGTCGGGCACCCCGATGACCGCGCAGTCGAAGACGCCGGGGTGCTCGCGGACCGCCGCCTCGACCTCGCTGGCTGCGACGTTCTCGCCCGCCCGCTTGATCATGTCCTTGGCCCGGTCGACGAAGTGGTAGTACCCCGCGTCGTCCTGCCGCGCGGTGTCGCCGCTCCACAGCCACCCGTCCCGCAGGGTCGCGGCGGTGGCCTCGGGGCTCTTGTGGTAGCCCTTCATCAGGGTGAGCCCCGGCGTGCCGCGCACCACGACCTGCCCCGGCCGCCCCCGCCGCACCGGCCGCCCCTCGTCGTCGACGAGGTCGGTGGCATAGCCGGCGACGGTCCGGCCCATCGACATGTTGCGTCGCTCGCCGTCGAGGGGGTTCATGATGGGCGGCCCCATCGTCTCGGTCATGCCCCAGAGCTGCAGGAGCTGCGGCCCGAACCGGTCGCCCCACTCGTCGAGCTGCGCGGGGGTGACGTTCTGCGCGAAGAGCACCACCCGCAGGGGGTTCGACCGCAGCTCGGGGCGCCGCGGCTGGGCCAGCAGCATCCGGATGGGGGCCGCGAACAGGCTCGACGCGGTGCACCGGTGGGCGATGGCGAGGTCGAAGTAGCGGCTGGCGCTGAAGCGCGCGGTCATCGCCATGCTCGCGCCGGTCACGAGGGTGCTCATCGTCGAGTAGTACTGGGCGTTGCCGTGGAAGAACGGCAACACACGAGGTGCCGGTCGTCGGGGGTCAGGCGTATGTGGCTCGCCACCGTCCGTCCCGCGCAGAGATAGTTGGCGTGGGTGACGAGCACGCCCTTGGGGCGCGCCGTCGTGCCGGAGGTGTAGAGGATCGCGGCGTCGTCGGTGGGGCCGGGGGGCGGCCCCGGCGGCGGGGCGTCCGGGCGCGCCGCCGCGAGCGCGTCGAAGCTGGCGGCGGGCGACGGCGCCCCGGGCCCGCACACGATGACCGTCTCGACCCCCGGGCACCGCCGGGCGACGGCGCCGGCCGTCTCGAGGTGCGGCGCCTGCGTGAAGATCGCCCGGCTCTCCGAGTGGCCGGCCAGGTACTCGAGCTCCGCTTCCGAGGAGGCGGTGTTGACGGGCACGATGACCGCGCCCACGGCGGCGGCCCCGAACCACAGGTCGAGGAACGCGGGACAGTTGCCGAGAAGCAGGGTGAGCCGGTCGCCGCGCCCGATGCCGAGGTCCCCGAGCAGGCGGGCGGTGCGGTTGACGTCGCCCGCGAACTCCCGGTAGGTGCGCCCGGACACGCCGCCCTCGAGGTCGTCGAAGACGACGAACGGCGCGTCCGGGGCGGTGCGCGCGCGCTCGTCCAGGAGGGCCGGCAGGGTCGAGGGGCCGGCTCCCGCAGCCGGTGGCGGGCCCTCGGCGGACGTGCGTGCCTCCCCTGACATGTCGACGCCCTCGCCCCGTCACCGGCCGCCGGCGGCGCGGCCGATCCACCACGCCGCGCAGATTCCCATCGCGGCCTTGAGCATCTCGAGAGACGTGTAGGCGGCGTGCAGGATGCCGAAGGTCGCGAGGCTCGGCGGCGGCGGGTCGCGGGGGACGAAGTCGAGGCCGCGTCCGATGGAGACGATGGGCGGCGTGACGACGACCGTCAGGACCACCGCGATGGCGAGCATCGCCCCCACCAGCCACCGGAGCCGCCGGTCCCCGGAGGGGCCGAGGACGAGCCACAGGGTGACGGCGCCGAGCGGGATCTGGAAGAGGTTCCAGTACCGGAAGAACAGGCGGTTGAGCTCGGAGGACAGGTACCGCAGCAGATCGCGGGCGGCGGGCGCCCCGAGCTGGTCCACGCCCTCGGCGAACGACGGATGCCCGCCCGCCGCGAGCAGGCGGTCGATGGTGTAGAAGTTCTGGGTCGCGGCCACGCTGATGCAGACCGTGCCCATGACCCAGACGCCGAGACAGAACGCCGCCGCGCGAGGCTTCACCCGTCCATCTCCTCTGCGGCCGCCTCGGCGCGGCCGGCCCATGCAGGCCGCCCCCGCGGCCCGCCGATCGCCGGCCGCGGAAGCGAATCGCGCCGCCACCGGCCCCCGGTCACCGTTAAACTTGGGAAAACACGTGCCATTTCCGATGAATCGCGCAAAAGGACGACTTCAACAGCGTATAATACGCGCCGGGACCGGTGACGGGAGCGGTTGGCCCGTGGGCGTCGATGCTGGATCGGGTGGAAGACCCGCCATTACAGGTTCGCGACGGACAATCCGACACTCTGGGCCAGACGGGAGTTGCGCCCGCGGGGCCGGCCGGGCCGTGGGTGTGCCGTCGGCGCGGCGGTTCTGCGGAGCCGGCTTTCCCCGGTGGGGCGTCGAGGCGTTGGGCGGGTCGCCGGGGCGTTGCCCGGCGCCGCGATGGGTGGGGCCTCGCGGCCGCCCGGAACCGGGTCGGTATCCATGGGTTCCCAGTTGAGTCTGCATACCGAGACCCTGCGACAGGTCGTCACGTCGGATCCGATCTGCCTCGATCCGCTCGCGCCGGTGCGCGAGGCGTTCGAGCGGATGAAGGAGCAGCGGCGGGGCGCGGTGCTGATCTGCCGCGAGGGGAGGCTGGTCGGCATCTTCACCGAGCGCGACGCGCTGGCGCTGATGGCCGACGCCGTCGACCTGAGCGTGCCGATCGAGCGGGTGATGACCCCCGACCCCGTCGCGCTGTCCGAGCACGACACGGTCGGCGCGGCCATCACGAGGATGGCGCAAGGGGGGTACCGGCGGTTGCCGATCGTCGACGCCGAGGGCCGGCCCGTCGGCTTCGTCAAGGTGGGCAGCATCCTGCACTTCCTCGTCGATCACTTTCCCGCGACGGTCTACAACCTGCCGCCGGCGCCCCACCATGCGACCGAGGCGCGGGAGGGGGCCTGAGGCCGCGAGTCCAGGCGTTACAGCGAGCAACGAGAGAATGACGCGCGAGTCGACCGCGACGGTGTCCACCGAAGAGCTCCCGCCATCGCCGGCCCTGCCGGCCTCCGAGAAGCGGACCATCCGCCTCGACGGGGCGACGGTCCGTCTCGCCGGCGACTCCGGCGACGGCATGCAGGTGGTGGGCGGCCAGTTCACCAACACGTCGGCGCTGCACGGCAACGACGTCGCCACGTTCCCCGACTTTCCCGCCGAGATCCGCGCGCCGCGCGGCACCCTCGCCGGCGTCAGCGGCTACCAGGTGCAGTTCGCCTCGCGCGACATCTTCACCCCCGGCGACACGCTGCAGGCCCTCGTCGCCATGAACCCCGCCGCCCTCGTCACCAACGTCAAGGACCTCGAGAAGGGCGGCATCCTCATCGTCAACGAGGAGAGCTTCAAGGCGAAGGACCTGAAGCTGGCCCGGCTCGACGCCAATCCTCTCGAGGACGGGACCGTCGACGACTACCGCGTCATCAAGGTGCGCCTCGACACCCTCAACCGCGAGGCGGTCAGGGAGGTCGAGGGCCTCAGCTCGAAGCTGCAGGACCGGTGCAAGAACTTCTTCGCCCTCGGGCTGATCTACTGGCTGTTCGGGCGCGACATCGAGCCCACCCTGCGCTACGTCCAGGACAAGTTCGGCAGCAAGCCGGAGGTCGCCGCGGCCAACGAGAGGGCGCTGCGGGCGGGGTGGTACTACGGCGAGACGACCGAGGCGTTCGACCACAGTTACCAGGTCGAGCCGGCCCGCCTCGCGCCGGGCACGTACCGCAACGTCATGGGCAACCAGGCCCTGGCCTGGGGGCTGGTCACCGCGGCCCGGCTCAGCGGCAAGGAGCTGTTCTGCGGGTCCTATCCCATCACCCCCGCGAGCCCGGTCCTCGAGGAGCTGAGCGCGCTCAAGCACTTCGGCGTGCGCACGGTGCAGGCCGAGGACGAGATTGCCGCCATCTGCTCGGCCATCGGGGCGGCGTTCGGGGGCGCGATGGCCGTCACCAGCTCGAGCGGCCCGGGCATCGCGCTGAAGGGCGAGGCGATGGGGCTGGGGATGATCCTCGAGCTGCCCATGCTCGTCATCAACATCCAGCGCGGCGGCCCCAGCACGGGACTGCCGACGAAGACCGAGCAGTCGGACCTGCTGCAGGCGATGTTCGGGCGCAACGGCGAGTCGCCCCTCCCCATCATCGCCGCGCGCAGCCCGAGCGACTGCTTCGAGGTGGCGCTGGAGGCGTGGCGCATCGCCACCCGCTTCATGACCCCGGTGATTCTCCTCTCCGACGGCTACATCGCCAACGGCTCGGAGCCGTGGGCGATCCCCGACGTGGACGATCTGCCGCCCATTCCGGTGGAGCACCCGCCCGCGAAGGCCAACGGTCAGCCCTTCCTGCCCTACGAGCGGAACGAGCGCCTGGCCCGCCCGTGGGCCCTCCCCGGGACGCCGGGCCTGATGCACCGGGTCGGCGGGCTCGAGAAGGAGGACGTCACCGGCAACGTCAGCTACGACCCCGAGAACCACCAGCACATGACCAACGTGCGGGCCGCGCGGGTGGCCGGCATCGCCGGCGACATTCCGCCGCAGGCGGTGGACGGGCCGGCGCGGGGGAAGCTGCTGGTGCTCAGTTGGGGAGGCACGTTCGGCGCCTGCACGAGCGCCGTCGACGAGTGCCGGGCCGGCGGGCTGTCGGTGGCGCACGCCCACCTGCGTTATCTGAACCCGTTCCCCGCAAACCTCGGCGAGGTGCTCGCCGCCTACGAGCGGATTCTCGTGCCGGAGCTGAACACGGGGCAGCTCCGCATGCTGGTGCAGTCGCGCTACCCTCGCGAGTGCGTTGGGCTGAACAAGGTCAAGGGCAAGCCGTTCACGGTATCCGATGTCGTATTCAAGATTAGAGAGCTGGTGGCGTAGGGTCGGCCTCGGGCGCGGGGAGTCGGCATCCAACGGCGACGCGCCGGTCGCGCTGGCGGAGCCGCCGCCCGGCGACGTCGACGACCGGACGGGCGAGGCGAAGCCCGTGCCCGAGCCGGCGGCGCCGGTCGATCTGCCGGTGCTGAAGGCGGCCGACTTCGCCAGCGACCAGGACGTGCGCTGGTGCCCGGGGTGCGGCGACTACGCGATTCTCGCGCAGATGAAGAAGATGCTGCCGTCGCTGGGCGTGCCCCGCGAGAACATCGTCTTCGTCTCCGGCATCGGGTGCTCGAGCCGGTTCCCGTACTACATGAACACCTACGGCATCCACAGCATCCACGGCCGGGCGCCGGCCTTCGCGACCGGGCTCAAGGCGGCGCGGCCCGACCTGATGGTGTGGGTGATCACCGGCGACGGCGACGGGTTGAGCATCGGCGGCAACCACCTCATGCACGCCATTCGCCGCAACCTCGACATCAACATCGTGCTCTTCAACAACCGCATCTACGGGTTGACGAAGGGCCAGTACTCGCCCACGTCGCCCCTCGGCAAGAAGACCAAGACCTCGCCGATGGGGGCCATCGACAACCCCCTGCATCCCCTGTCGATCGCCATCGGCTGCGAGGCCACGTTCGTGGCGCGCTCCATCGACACCCACATCAAGCACCTCGAAGGGGTGCTGCGCCGCGCCGCCGAGCACCGGGGCACCGCCTTCGTCGAGGTCTACCAGAACTGCAACGTGTTCAACGACCTGGCTTGGCAGTACGCCAGCGACCGGCAGACCAAGAGCGAGCACACCATCGAGCTCGAGCACGGCGCCCCGCTCGTCTTCGGCAAGAACGGGGGGAAGGGCATCCGCCTCAACGGACTCGAGCCCGAGGTCGTCGCGCTGGGGAACGGCACGAGCGAGGCCGACCTGCTGGTGCACGACGAGCGGGCGCCCGAGCCCAGCCTCGCCTATCTGCTGAGCCGGCTCCGCTACGAGGACGGGTTCCCCGAGCCGATCGGCGTCTTCCGGGCCATCGACGCGCCGCGCTACGAGGAGGAGCTGGCGACGCAGGTGGATTCGGCCCGCCGGCGCTCGGGCGAAGGGGACCTGAACGCGCTGTTCAACTCGGGCGAGACCTGGACGGTTCCATGACCTGCCCCTGGTGCGGGGCCGACAACCTCGACGGGGTGGACGACTGCGTCGCGTGCGGGCAATCGCTGAGCGACGCCCACCTTTCCGACCCCGCGACCGCCGTCGAGCGCGGCCTTCTGGCCGACCACGTGCGGGTCCTCGACCCGCAGGACCCGGTGGTGGTGGCGGCCGACACTCCTGTCCGCGACGTGCTGCGGGCGATGATCGACGGCGGGACCGGCTGCGTGGTGGTCGCCGACGCGAACCGCCCGGTCGGCGTCTTCACCGAGTACGACGCCCTCATGAACTTCGACACCGATGCGCCCGCCCTCGGCGGCCGCCCCGTGTCGGACTTCATGACCGCCCCCGCCGAGACGCTGGAGCCGGACGCCAAGGTCGCCTTCGCGGTCCAGCGCATGGCCGTGGGCGGCTACCGGCACATCCCCGTCGTCGGCGCCGGCGGAGAGCTGGCGGGGATCATCTCGGTCCGCGACATCCTCCGCTATCTGACGGACCGGATGGGCGAGGGACGGGAACCGGGATCGTAGTGGCGCTGTGAGGAGGCCGGCATGGTGGCAGGGTGGTTCGCGGCGGGGGCGGCGATGGCCGGGCTCGGGGTCCTGCTCGGGGCGTTCGGCGCCCACGGCCTGCGCGAGCGCATCGCGCCCGACCTGCTCGCCGTCTACGACACCGGCATCCGCTACCACCTGATCCACGCGCTGGCCCTGCTGGCCGTCGCGTGGGCGGCCGAGCGCTGGTCGAGCGCCTGGGTCGGCGCCGCCGGCTGGCTCTTCGTGGCCGGCATCGTCGTCTTCTCGGGCAGCCTCTACTTGCTCGCGGTCACCGGCACCCGCTGGCTCGGCGCCATCACCCCCATCGGCGGCCTCTGCTTTCTGGTGGGCTGGGCGGTGCTCGCGGTGGGCGTCCTCCGCGCCGGCGGCTGACCGCGGTTGCGGCTCGACCACCGCATGGGGAGTCCGCGCCGGCACCGCACCGAATTCGCGGCGCTGTGCCCAGGGCCGCCCCGTCACTCGTGTCCCACGTTGCGCGCCCGCACCGGCACGACCCTGGCGATCTGGTCGAAGTCGCGGTCGTGATGCAGCAACGTGAGGTCGTTGCGTAGCGCGCAGACCGCGATCAGGCAGTCCGTGCTCGATCGCACCGTCACGCCGTTCCGCCTTGCCAGTCGGAACAGGTCGACCGCAGCCTCGAACACCGCCGTTCCCAGCGGAGCCTCGACGATCGGAAGCGCCCGCATGGCCTCCCGCGCGACGCGGAAGGCGTGGTCGTCACGGAATCCCTGGAGCACTTCCTGCGCGACCGGCAGGCAGGTGACGATCTCGTCGGGGTCGATCAGCGCCGGCAGGTCGATTCTTCGTGGGCGATGGAACACGTCGATCCAGACCGACGTGTCAACCAGATACACGGCTGGCCTGACGCTCGATCCGCGGGTTCACAGGGCGGTCGTCGCGCATCGCGGAAAGGTCGCCCTCCCAGAGCCCCGAACCTGCGAGCTGGAAGATGCGACCGGCTTTCGCCCGGCGAACGAACTCCGCTAGCGCGAGATTGACCGCCTTCGAGTAGGTTCGCTCGCCGCTCAGCCGCAACGCTTCCTCGAGAGTCTGCTCATCAAGCACAAGATTCGTGCGTTTCATGTGTAGATGATACGACCCCGCCAGGATACCGATCAACGTCGATCGGACCGTCGGTGGGATGGTCGGGCTCGCCGGGCTCGTAGCCGTCGCAGCTCAGCATCGGAAGCCGCGGGTACCTAGAGTACCGCCCGTCGTCGTCGGACCGGCCGCACCGGTAGTAGTCCTGGTCGGTACGGGCACGAACGACGCGGGCGTGTCGGCAGTGCAGGCACATCCCCACCCGGTCCTCGCGATCAGCCGGCCGCATCGCCGGTCCAGCGGGTCCAGCCGCGGCCGCGGTGGCCGAAGTCGCAGTGCGCCGGGTGCAGGATGTCCGCGAGAATCTCCGCCGACTCGACCACGCGCGGTCCCGGCCGGTTGAAGTACTGGTTGCCGTCGGTCATGAACACGCGGCCGTTCCGGACGGCGGAAAGTCGTGCCCAGGCCGGGTGGGCCGCCAGCGGCGGCATCTCGCGGGACGCACGCTCGATGTCCCATCCGCACGGCATGACGGCGATCACGTCGGGGTCGGCGGCGGCGAGGGCCTCGATGGAGAGGCCGCCGGAATGCTCTCCCGCCTTCCCCAGGACGTCCAGGCCGCCGGCCCGCTCGACGAGCTCGGGCACCCAGTTGCCGGCCCCCATCAGCGGGTCGATCCACTCGATGCAACCGATGGACGGCCGCGTTTCCTCCGCCGCCGTCCGCGTCCGAACCGAGTCGAGCCTCGCCGTGAGGCGGTCGACGAGCGCCTCGCCGCGGTCCGGGGCGTCGAGGGCCGCCGCCACCGTCCGGATGTCGGACCAGACGTCCGGAAGCGACATGGGTTCGAGCGACACGATGCGGGGCCGCGAGCCGACGAGCTCGCACACTGCCGCCTCGACGTCCTTCAAGTTCACGGCGCAGACCTCGCACTGCGTCTGGGTGATGACGACGGTCGGCGCGAGGCGGTCGAGGATGCCGGCGTCCACCCGGTACACCGACAGCCCGTCGGCGACGATCGCGCGAACCTGGTCGTCGATGGTCCGGCCGGCCGCCCCGACCTCCACCTTCGATGACGAGCAGAGCGGGAGCCGGCCGACCGAGGGAGGGTGGTCGCACTCGTGGGAACGGCCCACGAGCCGGTCCTCGAAGCCGAGGGCGCAGACGATCTCCGTCGCGCTGGCGATGAGGGAGACGATGCGGTGCGTCATGTCAGTACACCCGCAACGGTGGTGCCCCGGCGGAGGCGACGCCGGCCCGCCGGGCCTGCCGGTCGAGCGTCTCCAGCGCGGTCCGGCCGGTGCCGCCGAGGTTGGTGGTCCAGTCGTTCACGTAGAGGTCGACGTGCTGGAACATCACGTCGTCGCTCAGCTCCTGGGCGTAGCGGCGCATGGTGGGGACCGTCTCTTCGCGATGACGCCGGCCGTGGGCGAGCGAGTCGCGGATCACGGCGGTGGCGGCGGCGATGGTGTCGGCGCCGAGGGCGTGACGGGCGAGGATGCCGCCGAGGGGAAGGGGGGCGCGCGTCGCCTCCTCCCAGACCGTGCCGAGGTCTTCGACGAGGGAGAGCCCGTGCGCGCGCCACGTGAAGCGGCCCTCGTGGATGCAGACGCCGAAGTCGGCGTCGCCGGATTCGAGGGCGGGCATGATGTCGGAGAACACCACCTGCTCGACCGCGCCCTAGCCGGCGTGGAACAGCTCGTAGAGCAGGGCGGCGGTGGTGTGGGCGCCGGGGCACAGCACGCGGGCGGGGCGCGAGGCGCCGCCGGCTGCGGGGACGGGGTCGCGGGGACGGGCGCCGGGACGCGCGGCGAGTAGCAGGGGGCCGACGCCGAAGCCGAGGGCGGAGCCGACCGGCAGCACGCCGAGGTCGTCGCTCAGCAGCAGCGCGGCGTGGAAGCTCGCCTTCGCCACGTCGAAGTCGCCCGCGAAGAGCCGCCGGTTCAGCTCCTCGACGTCGAGCAGCTCGATGCGGAAGTCGAGGCCCCGCGGGTCCACCTTCCCTTCCAGGATGCCGTGGAAGGCGAACGTGTCGTTCGGGCAGGTGGAGATGCCCAGGTGGATCGGCGTCACGGGCCGCTCCAGTCGGGCCGGTCGAGCAGGTCGGCCGCCACGAGCCAGGCGGCCTCGAGGGCCTCGGGGATCTGCCAGCGCTCGAACCGGCGGTCGCCGACCGCGTTCGAGATGCCGCGGACGATGGCCACCGGCACGTCGGCGAGCCGGCAGGAGAGGGCGACCGCGAAGCCCTCCATGTCCTCGGCCGCCGCGTCGGGAAACAGCGCCCGCCGCTCGCGGGTCTCGCCGTCCGTCGCCGACGCCGTGCACACCGTCAGCAGGGGGCCCGCGGCGGGGGGGACGGGACAGGCGAGGGGCAGTGCGTCGGGTCCGGGCGCCTCCCCCTCGCCGCCGCGCGGCCAGTGGCGGAACCCGAGGTCGATCGCGGGCACGAACGTGGCGACGCCGACCCCGACGCCGTGCATCAGGACCGAAGGAAAAACCGCCGCGGTGCCGACCGGGAGCCCGCCGGGGTCGTACGTGCCGGCGATGCCGACGAGAATCACGCGCTCCGGCTCGTGCACCGCGATGGCGTCGCGGGCCCGCGCCGCCGCCGACACGGGCCCGAAGCCGCACAGCTCGCACGGCGCGTCGACGCCGAAGCTCCGCTGGCGGGCGAGGTGCCGGCGCTCGATCTCGGTGGGCACGAGGACGAGAGTGTGAGGAGCGGCCACGGGACAACAAGTTTATCGCGGGCCGCCGCCGCTTCTGCGAGGCCGTCTGCCGGCTACCGACAAGACGAGGGTCACGGTGGCCTCCGGTCCCCGTCGGCGAAAAGGGTCGGGGCCCGGCCGGTTCCGTTCTTGCGCGGCGGCGTGGAGGTTGCCGTTGTCCGTCGGCACGTGGACGGAACCAGCCGGTCCCCGTCGACGAGGAGGGTCGGGGCCCGGCCGGTTCCGTTCTCGTGCGGCGGCGTGGGCCTTGCCGTTGTCCGTCGGCACGGGGACGCGGCTCTGCTGCCTCCCGGCGCTTCAGTGGATCATCGGTCGCCTGGCCCCGCGGCTCTTCATGGCTCCGACGAAGCGCCCCGTTCCAGCGCCACCACGGCGGCGCGCAGCTCCGTCACGTGCACCGCCCGGATCGGGGTCGTTCCCTCCGACGGGGATGCGTCGGTCCACCGCGGGGCCGGCCTGCCCGCCGCCGCGTACGCCTCGGCCAGCGCCGACCGCAGCTCCGTCAGGTGCACGAGCCTGACCCGCGTCGCCCCCGCCCGCAGGACCGGATCCGTCCACGCGAACCGTCCCAGCCCCGCTGCCGCCCGCAGGCCGTCGATACGCGTTCGCAGCTCGGTGACGTGGACCGCCCTGATCGGCGTCTCGCCGGGCACGATGGGGTCGTCGGTGAACGGTCGAAGCACGGTCACGCCGAACGACTGGGTCGCCGTCCGGCTCGAGCCGCCGGCGTCGGTCGCCGTCACCGTGACCGTCGTCGACCCCGGCGCCCGCGGGGTCACCGTCACCCGGCTCCCCGACACCGACACCGCGGCTACCGCCGGCCGCGACGAGCTCGCCCCGTAGGTCAGCCGGTCGCCGTCGGGGTCGCGAAACGCGCCGGCCACGTCCACCGTCACCGCGGCCTCATCCGCCTCGACCGTCAGCGGCGGCAGCGTGCCCACGGGCTCGGGCGGCTGGTTTCGGGAGCTCACCGTCACCGTGAACGACAGCGTCGCGCTCAGGCCGCCGGGGTCGGTCGCCGTCACCCGGATCGTCGCCGTGCCCACCCCGACCGCCGTCAGCGTCACGCTGGTGGCGCCGGCGGCCTCGATCGTCACCACGTCCCGCGCCGACCACGACACCTCGTAGGTCAGCGTGTCGCCGTCGGGGTCGCGAAACGCGCCGGCCACGTCCACGTCCACCGCGCTGCCGAGGGTCAGGCTCCGGTCCGGCAGGGTCCCCACCACCGCCGGCGGCCGGTTGGCGCCGCCGGCGACCCGGTCCCGCCACAACGCCACGGCGGGACCCGTCGCGTTGAGGACGGCCACCGCGTCGGCCGGGCCGTTCACGCCCGACCCCCCGGTGCCGTAGGGAACGCCCACCGGGTCGCCGTTGAGATGATGACGTGGGTTCGAGAAGCGGAGGGGGGTCGAGCAGAAGAAGCCGGCGTCGTCGCACTGGGCGTTGTAGGCCATTATCGAGCGCCAGCGGCTCGAGAGCAGGGCGCCCGACTCGAACGCGCGCTGGTTCACGTAGCCGTAGGCCGGATGCGTCGCCACCCCGTCGGCGTTGTGGTGCTCCTGGTAGCGGTCATGCCGCAGCCCCATGTTGTGCCCGAGTTCATGAGCGAAGGTTCTGCCGCCACAGCCCTGCACGGTGAGGCCGAAGACACCCGGTATGTAGGCCCGGCCACAGGTGTCGTCGGCCTCGCCGACGATCAGGTGCACGAGGTCGGCCCCGACCTCGTCGCGCAGCGTGTGCACCTCGTCCAGTTGACCATCCGCTGGGTCCAGGAGACGGCCGAGATCGAGCTCGGAGTCTCCCGTGTCGGGGTACGACACCTCGGACCTGTCGACCAGTGCCACGCGGTGGTGCACGCCGCTCGCCGCATAGGCCTGGTTCGTCTCGGCGACCATGAGGTCGATCTCGGCCTCGATCGCGGCGACGCCGCCCGCCGCGTCGCGCGCCTCCGAGGTATAGACGACGGCGACGTCGATCTCGACGTCCGTCGCCGCCCCGCACAGCCGTCCCGAGAAATCGATGGTCTTCAGCCAGTCGCGCCAGGCGACCGGTGCGCAGGTCTGGGTAAGGAAGATGTCCAACCGCGCCAGGGTGGACTGCCCCGAGGTGAACGGCAACGACCCGGAGATGCCCCAGTTGTAGGCGATGTTGAGCTGTTCGAGGTTGGCCAAGCTGCCCAGCCCTTGCTGAATCGGACCTGTCAAGTCGTTCCGGTCGAGATACAGCGACTCGAGGTTCGCCAGGTTTCCGAACCACGCGGGGATTCCGCCGGTCACGTCGCTCGCCGAGAGGTACAGCCACCGGAGGTTCGTGTGGCTCCTCAACCATGCGGGGATGGGGCCGACGCTCAAGTCGTTCCAGGAGAGTCCCAGCCCCGAGAGGTTCAGGTTCCCGAGCTCTTCCGGAATCCCGCCGGTCAAGTCGTTCCCCAACAGGTACAGCGCCAGGAGGCCGGACATGGTTCCGAACCACGCGGGGACGGAACCGCTCAACTCGTTGCGGGAGAGGTTCAGGAAGACCAGGCTCCCCAGGCTCTCCAGAGCCCGCGGGATCGAGCCGCTCAACTCGTTCGAGCTGAGGTCCAGCCACTGAAGGGTCCCGATATAGCCCAACGCGGCCGGAATCGAGCCCGTCAGGCCGTTGTCGCCGAGCTTCAGCTCCGTGACCCGGCCGGACGCATCCGCCGTCACGCCGTACCAGTCGCCGAGCGGCGCGGACGTCTTCCAGCTCGTGCTGTTCGTCCAGCTCGCGCCGCCCGTCTCGTCGTAGAACGCCTCGAGCGCCGCCCGATCCGACGCGTCGCTTCCCTGGGCAGCCGCGTCACCCGCGACGGCCAGGACCGCCAACAGCGGCATCAACCGGCAACCACGCCAGCGTTCAGTATTGGTGAACGGTTGCATGTCTCGTCCCGAATCGACGGCCCCCCCGGGCGTCCGATCGCCCCCGGGCGCCTTGGTTGGGTGTTTGTCCCGAATCGGCGGTCACTCCGGGCAACCGATCGTCCCGGGGCGCCCCGGTGGCATGGCGTCGATGCCCGTCACGTCACCGGAGCCGCCCCCGCGCGGCCGATCGTCCCGGGGCGCCCCGGTTGGGTGTCCCGTCCCGAATCGGCGGTCACCGCGCGCGACCGGTCGTCCCGGGGTGCCCTGGTTGAAGTTCCGTCCCGAATCGACGGTCCCCCCCCCGGCCGACCGATCGCCCGGGCGGGTGAGATCCCTGGCCGCGTACTGCATGCCGGACGCGCGGCACCCCTGCACCGAAGGTCGCGGCCCCTGCGCCCTGCCGCCGGCGACTACGCCCGGAGGTCGTAGCACTGCAGCCGCGGCCCGGCGCCGGTGAGGAGGTCGCGCGAGTTCTGGACGAAGTAGAGCAGGCCGCGGCTGAGCACCGGCAGCGTCCAAGACTCGTAGGCGGCGGCCAGCCACGTGCGGGAGATCTCGCGGTAGCCGTCCGGGGTGAGATCGAGCCACAGCAGGTGGCCGATCTCGCCGAGGGCGAGGAAATGCCCGTCGACCGCGAGCAGCGACCCCCGGGCGGTGCCGAGCTGGACCCGTCGCTCCCGCCCCCCCTGCTCGAACGTCTCGGGCCACAGGGGCACCTCGCGCCACGCCACCTCGCCGGTCGCGGCGTCGACGCAGGCGAGCGAGGAGTCGCCCTGGTTGCGGCCGTCGAAGCCGTACAGGTAGCCGTCGAGGTGGATCGCCGTGTTCCAGTGGAGGGCGAACTCGCGGGTCGTCCAGACCACCTCGTGGGTGAAGTCGGGAAGCACCCGCACCAGGGCGCCGCCGGTGCGGTAGCTGGCGGAAACGAACACCTTGTCGTCGAACACCACCGGGCACGACGCGTTGACCGACTCGTAGGTCCGGCTGCGGAACGGGAACGCGAAGTCGACGGCGCCGTCCGCGGGGTCGATGGACAGCAGCCCGCCGCTGGGCGGCGACGACTCGCCGCCCGCGAACACGAAGACCCGCCGCCGCCCGTGCACGACCGCGGGCACCGGCGATGCGTAGCTCGGGCCCCAGTCGCCGGCCCGCCACAGCTCGCCGCCGGTGGCCGCGTCGAAGGCGACCACGCACGCGCCGCGCGGCGCCCCGACGTTCACGATGACCCGGCCGTCGTCGACCAGCGGCGTCGACGAGGTTCCGAAGAAGTCCTGGTGCACCCCGTAGTCGGCCCGCAGGTCCCGGCTCCAGAGGCCGCGCCCGGTGGCGAGGTCGAAGGCGT
The DNA here is from genome assembly GCA_022821235.1 of Vicinamibacteria bacterium. Lineage (GTDB taxonomy): Bacteria > Acidobacteriota > Vicinamibacteria > Vicinamibacterales > UBA8438 > JAJEEA01. Next base: position 4,441 of record JAJEEA010000287.1, on the reverse strand, counting down.
GCAGGCGGCTCTCGGCCCCGAGGGTGAACACCCGCCCGCCCGCGATGACCGGGCTCGAGCGGGGGCCGTCGTTGTAGCCGTAGCGGTCGCGGTAGCGGGTCGGGTAGCGGAAGTCCCAGTGCAGCTCGCCGGTCTCGGGGTGCCGGCACTCGACCACCTCGTTGCCGCCCAGCCGATGCAGGAACACCAGCCGGTCGCCCGCGATGGCCGGCGACGTGTAGCCCGTGCCCTTCTCCATCTCCCACACCAGCGGCGGCGGCAGCGACCGGCTGAGGCGGGTCTCGGTGGACACCGCGTTGTGGGTGGGGCCGAGGAACGACGCCCAGTCGTGGGTGACGGCGTCGGGCGACAGCGGCCGCGGCGGGTTCCGCACCACGGGCTGCGCGCCTGTCGCCCCTGCCCGCGGCTGCGCACCGACCGTCGCCGTTCCCGGCCGCGCGTGGGCTGATCCGGCCAGGACCATGGGGCCGGCGAGCGCCTGCAGCAGGGTCCGGCGGGGGAGGGTCTTCATGGGCGGCGATCTTAGCAGTCCGCGACGAAGGGGGCTTACCCTCGACACCATGGTCTCTCGTGGGTCCCGCTCCCTTCGAGCGGTGCTGCATTCTGCCTGACGTGGTTCGTGGGTTGCATCCGGACGCTCCCTTCTCAGCCTTGTCGCGTGGGCGTCTCGGCGATCCGTCGCCGCCCTCCTGGAGCGGTGCAACACGAGGTGTTTTCGCCACGGGCCATCAACCGCCCGCGGTGAGAGTCCCTGCGGCGAGCGGACGCGCATTCGCCCTGCGTCGTTCCGACACGCCCGGGGGGTCGCGTCAGGCGGGCGTCCTCAGGCTCGCCGGCGGCCGCGATGCCCCGTGTACGACATCCGTTCCGCAAGGCCGGGCGGGCTATAATTCCCGGGCCTCGCCGGGGTGTGCGAGGCCGGCGCCGAGGGAGGAGAGGACGGACGTGGCCGACACCGGACCCAAGAGCGCGGTCGAGCTGGCGATGGAGCGTCTCCGGCGGCAGGATGCCGAGGGCGGCGACGACGCGGCGGGCCGCCCCCTGACGGACGAGCAGAAGGAGGCCATCGCCGCCGCTCGCCGCGACTACGAGGCGAAGGTCGCCGAGGCCGAGATCCTGATGCACTCGAAGCTCGCGGCCACCTTCGATCTCGAGGGCCGGCGCGAGATCGAGGCCAACCACCGCCGCGACCTCGGGCAGTTCGCGTCCGCCCGCGATCGGAAGATCGCGGCGGTCCGGAAAGGCGACGGGTCGTGACGAAGGCGATCGTCGTCGCCCTCACCCTCGTCAACTTCGTGCTCCTCGTCCCCGGCGTGATCCTGCCGGTGTACGGCGTCGTCATCACCACCGAGGTCGCGGCGGCGATCATCCCCGAGCCGGTCGAGGTCACCGTCTACGAGCAGACCCGGTCCATCCTCGGCACCGTCCGCGAGCTGTGGCTCTCGGCCGACTACCTGGTGTCGTTCCTCATCCTGTTGTTCAGCGTCATCGTTCCCGTCGCCAAGGCGGGGATGCTGCTGGGGTCGATCTACGCCGCCGGCGACGCGGTCCGGAGGCGGCTGGTGCTCGTCGTCGACGTCATCGGGAAGTGGTCGATGGCCGACGTGTTCGTGGTGGCGGTGTTCCTGGCGTTCCTCGCCACCCGCGACCAGGCCCAGGCCAACAGCTTCAGCGTGCCGGTGCTGCTGCGGCAGGTCGACGTGGACATGCAGACCCGGCTCACCTCGGAGCTCGGACCGGGGTTCTACTGCTTCCTCGCGTACTGCCTGTTCTCGGTCGCCTGGACCCAGATCCTGAAGTACCGCCGGGGCGCGTGAGCGCCACCCCGGGCCGGGTCCGGGCGCCGGCCGGGACCCACCGCATCGAGACCGGAGTGGCCCGCCTTCGGGTTGCAGGGCGCCCGAGCCTCTTCGGGGCGTGACGAAGGAGAGCCCGTCGGGTCGCGTCGGGTGATAACATCCGTCGGATTGTCATGTGGGCGGGCCGGCCGGCCGGTAGCGCCGCCGTTGCCACGGTCGCCCGGAGAGCCGCGGCCGCCCACGAGAAACGGAGATGTCCATGAGGTTTCGCAGCATCGCCGGCCTGGCCGCCGGCGTCGCCGTCGTCCTGTCCGGTTCCGTCTCGTCCGCGCAGGACGGCCCCGTCGTGGTCATGGAGACCAGCCTGGGGGCCATCACCGTCGAGCTCGCCCCCGCCGAGGCCCCGATCAGCGTCGACAACTTCCTGCAGTACGTGGACGCGGGGCACTACGACAACACCATCTTCCACCGCGTCATCCAGGGGTTCATGATCCAGGGCGGCGCCTACTCGCCGGAGATGCGCACGCGGCCGACCCGCCCGCCGATCGAGAACGAGGCGCAGAACGGGCTGCTGAACGACCGCTACACCATCGCGATGGCCCGGACGAGCGAGATCCACAGCGCCACCGACCAGTTCTTCATCAACACCGTGGACAACAACTTCCTCAACAACGGCGTGCGCGACTTCGGCTACGCGGTGTTCGGCCGGGTGATAGACGGCGCCGACGTCGTGGACCGCATCGCCGCGGTGCCGGTGTCGAACACGGTGCCGAACGAGGCGGTGGTCATCCAGTCGATACGCCGGCGCTAGTGGTGCGTCACGTCCCAATCTTCGGATACGGACATGGGTTTGGGGCCCGCAATCGTTGACGAATCACCGCCCACGCACCCGAACATTCAGTCATGACGCAGCACTAGTGTCCTGAACCGTGGTTCGTGGAACGTTCTTGCGCGTTATATTTCTCCCGTGTTTTCAGACATTTGCCGCGATTCAGAGCTTTCGCGAACTTCACGGCCGGGACGCTAGGAGTCTGCGCCGTAGAACGAGGGATTCCTGGAGGGTTGGTTCGGCGGCAAGCGGAGCCGCAGGCGACGATTGGCGGGCTGGGACCGGCGCAGATTTCCGCAGGAGTGGTCCGGCGGCAGTCCGAGCCGCGGGTGCGATTCCGGCGCGACCTCGCCGTCGCATCCGAAGCTCGGCGGCCAGAGACTCCGGCGCAAAGCCCACGGGAGCCGCCCACGGCGCCGAGGGGGCGACGCGGTCCGGCGCAGGGCGATGCGTGACCGTTGGTACGGCGACGACCGCGACGTCGTGAAGTGGAGCGCCGTCGTGCACCTCGCGCGCCGCGAGGCGATCGCGGACGTTCTGCACGCGGCCCTGTATCGGCCCGACGACGACTGGCCGCGGCTCGCCACCGCGCGCGGGCCGGCGGCGTTGCCGGACGAAGTGGTCCGCCACTTCCGCGACCTCGACCACCTGCATCGGCTGGGGGCGCGGACGGGGCTGCGAATCGTGACGGTGAAGGAGCGGTTCGCGGATCGGGCCGCCTACTTCCGGCGCCTGTGCGACCGGGTCCGGAACCACGCGTCGCCGGTGCTGGTGCTGCTCGATCCCGATACCGGTCTCGTCGAGGAGGCGCCCGGCCCTCAGCACGTGGCGTCGGCCGAGGTGGCGCAGGTCTTCGCGGCGCTTCGCCCCGGCGAACTGCTCGCCTGCTATCAGCACGCCCGCGCCCAGAAGGACTGGCGCGGCCGGGCTCGGCGCGCCTTCGCGAACGCGCCTGGCGTCCCGTCTTTCGACGTGGAAGTGCTACGCTCGGACCTGGCCCGCGACGTGTTGCTGCTGGCCGTGAAGAAGGGGGAGTAGCGTTCCCGTTCGCTTCCATCGCGATAGTCCTCCAGCCGGAGCTCGAGGGTACGGACGTGTGAAGAAGGGGGAGTAGCGTTGCGGTTCCCGTCGCTTCTGCCGGTCGTGGCCGCGGTCGTCGCGGCGGCGGCGCCTGCGTCGGCGGGTCAGTCCGACTACTGGTTCACGGACGAGCTGGCGCCGTATCGCGAGCTGGTGGGGGAGTACCGCGACGGCGACGCGGTCGCCGCGATGGCCGGGGTGCGGGCGATGGCACCGTCCGCCGTGCACGCTCTCCTCGACCGCGTGCGCGAGCCCGACACCCGGCTGACGGGGACCGACGTCCAGCCGGCCCTGAACGAGCGGCTGTTCCGGACGGCGGCGATGCTGCACCTCGACGTGGCCGACCTGCTTCGGTCGCGGGGCCTCCACCGCGGCGCGGAGGAGCAGGTCGAGCTCGCCATCCGCTGGGTGAACCTGAACGCGCGAGATCCGGAGCCCCTGGGGTCGTTCCGGCGCCGGTGGTTCCTGGGCGCGGCGCTCCTCGCCTTCGAGCACGGCGGCTGGCAGGACGGCGTGACCTTCACCGATCTCGCCTGCGAGCTGCTCCCCGACGACGTGGCCCTGCTGACGGCGGCCGCCTGGTTCAACGAGGGCCTCGCGCTGGCCCCGGTGGACCCCGTCGAGCTCGAGCGGGGAGGATTGACGCGGATTCAGGAACGGAAGCGCGGCCGGCTGCTGGCCGCGGCCCGGCGGGCGGGCGCGGCCCTCCGGGTCGCCCCGGCCGCGCCGGAGG
>JAJEEA010000295.1 GCA_022821235.1 Vicinamibacteria bacterium | reverse complement strand
ATCGGGGTCGTCGACAACGCCCGGCGGGGCGGGCGCATCGCCGGCACCTCCCGGGGCGCGGGGACAGGACGCCGGGGCGCTTCCGTCGTCGACCGGCGCGGCCCGCGCGGCAACGCCGTCCGGCGCGCCGACGCGCCGCTGGCGTCACGACCCATCGTCGTCAACAACTACGTCGACGGGGGAAGACGCGGCTACCGGGGACACCGCAGCTACCGCGGCCGGCACCGCTACGGCATCCCCCACATCCACGGCAGCTACTTCTACTTCCCGGGCTACAGCACCTTCAGCCTCGGCGTCGCGGTGGGATCGGGCCTGCGCTACTACGACCCGTACTGGAACCCCTACTGGTACGGCTACTACGGCCATCGGTACGGCTACACCGCCTGGGACCGGGGAGCTCTCGACTACTACACCGGCAGCCTGCGCCTGAAGGTCCGTCCCCGCTTCGCCGAGGTGTACGTCGACGGGTACTACGCGGGCCAGGTCGACAACTACGACGGCATCTTCCAGCGGCTGCGCCTCGAGGAGGGTCCGCACCACATCGAGATCCGCTACCCCGGCTTCGTGCCCCTGGAGTTCGAGGTCATGGTCCTGCCGGGCGAGACCATCACCTACGAGGGCTTGCTGCAACCGCTCTGACCACGTCGCGGAGGCCGGCGCCCGCGGCCGCTGCCGCGGACTCCCGGCCTCCGCCGATCCGGTCGGCCGGCCCGCCGCCCGCCTGCCCCCTGACGGCACCCGGGCGCCTGCGCCGGGGAACGGCGCGGACTCCTGCGGGGTCGGTTGGGCGCCAAGGGGAGCCGAAGGCGACGATCGGCTACGCCTCCCCGGGCCGCGCCCGCCCGCAACTCCAGCACTCGGTGAACTGCGCCTCCACCGTCTCGCCGCACCGGCAGCGCCAGGTGTCCGGCTCGCCGGCCGCGGCCGGGCCGCTTCCGAACTCGGCCGCCAGCTCCCGGGCGCGCGCCAGCCGGTCGTCGTCGAGCACCCAGACCGACGGGCGGGTCTCCATCCGGAACAGGCCGCCTCCCTGAAGCGGCACGAAGTCGTCGCCGCGCACCACCGCCTCGATGGCCTCCTGCGCGAGGAGGTCCTTGAGCATGTGCGCGTCCACCGCGTTCGCGGCCACGTAGATCCGCTTCAGGGTCGACATGTCTCGCGGCAGGTGGGGCGCTCGCGTGCGCGCCCCGGCCCGCCAATCGTCACCCTCGGCTCCGTCCGGCACCCCAACCGGCCCTCCGGGGTGATTCGTCGACGATTGCGCGCTGCAAACCCGTGTCCGCGTCCGAAGATTCGGACGTGACGCCCCACTAGGCCACCGGCTCGGGCGACGCGATGCGCGTCTGGCGGAAACCGCCGAGGCCCGCGAACACCGCGCGGTCGCCCAGGTCGTGCTCGATGCGCAGCAGGCGGTTGAACTTGGCGGTCCGCTCGCCGCGGCACCCCGAGCCGGTCTTGATGTGGCCGCAGCCGGTGGCGACCGCGAGGTCCGCGATGAACGTGTCCTCGGTCTCGCCGGAGCGGTGGGACACGTAGGCGCCGTAGCCGTGCCGCTGCGCGAGGCGGACGGTCTCCAGGGTCTCCGACACGGTCCCGATCTGGTTCAGCTTGATCAGGATCGAGTTGCCGACGCCGCGGTCGACGGCCTGCTGCAGGATCGCGGGGTTGGTGCAGAACGCGTCGTCGCCGACCAGCTCGATGCGGTCGCCGAGGGCGCGGGTGAGGTCGGCCCAGCCGTCCCAGTCGTTCTCGGCGAGGGCGTCCTCGATGAGGACGATCGGGTAACGGTCGACCCACCCCCCCCAGAGCTCGATCATCTCCGCCGTGGTCCGCGCCGCGCCGTCCGACTTGAACGCGACGTAGCGGCCGTCGCGCCACATCTCGCTCGTCGCCGGGTCGAGGGCCAGCGCGACGTCCGCGCCGGGGCGGTATCCGGCGTGCTCGATGGCCTCGAGGATGAGGGCCACCGCCTCCTCGTTGCTCGCGAGGTCGGGCGCGAAGCCGCCCTCGTCGCCGATGCCCGTCGACTTGCCCCGGGCCTTGAGCAGTCCCCGCAGCGCGTGGAAGGTCTCGATGCCCATCCGGAGGGCCTCGGCGAAGGACGGCGCGTTGTGGGGGGCGATCTTGAACTCCTGGAAGTCGACGGTGTTGTCGGCGTGGCGCCCGCCGTTGATGACGTTGAGGCAGGGAACGGGCAGAATCGACGCCCCGGCGCCGCCGAGATGCCGGTACAAGGGCACGCCGGCCGACGCGGCGGCCGCGCGCGCCGCCGCCATCGAGACGCCGAGGATGGCGTTGGCGCCGAGCCTCTCCTTGTTGGGGGTGCCGTCGAGCGCGATCAGCCGTTCGTCCAGCCCCCGCTGGTCGGCCGCGTCATGACCCACGAGCGCACCCGCGATCTCGCCCTCGACGAGGGCCACCGCCCGCCGAACGCCCTTGCCGCCATAGCGCGGCCCGCCGTCCCGCAGCTCGGCCGCCTCGCGCTCGCCGGTCGACGCGCCGGAGGGCACGCGCGCCTCCGCCACCGTCCCGTCGTCGAGGTGGACGCGGGCCTCCACCGTGGGATTGCCGCGCGAGTCCAGCACCTCCAGGGCGTCGATCTTCCGTATCTTCATGCGTGTCCGTCCTCCAACAGCCCGTAGTGAGAGCCCCGCGTTGCACCGCGCCCGAAGGGCGCCAGCCAACGGCCGAGGCGCCCGCCCGACAAGGCGTGAGGAAGGCGCATGTCGGGCATACGCAACCGACGAACGACGCAGTCAGGCGGGATGCCGTTCGACCGTGCAGGGCACGCCCCCCAAAGCCCGCACTCCACCCCGGCCCGGCGGCGCGGCATACGCGGGCGCATGGCCGGGGTTCCCGGCTGGGACCGCGGGTCGACGCGGCCGCGGCGCCGCATCACGCATGTTCCCGGGCGAGGGTGTCGTTCAGGGTGCAGCCGATGCCGGGGCCGTCCGGCACCTGCAGGATTCCGTTCTCGAAGCGCTCGGGGGGGTCGACGAGGTCGCCCCGCCACGGCGCCTCGTTCCACTGGTACTCGAGGATGTCGAAGTTGGGCAGGTACGCGCAGACCTGCGCCGACGCCATCGTGCTGACGGGGCCGCTCGGGTTGTGCGGCGAGACGAGCACGCCGTCGAGCTCGGCGACGGTCGCGATCTTCTCCAGCTCGGTGATGCCGCCGCAGTGCTTTACGTCGGGCATGATGATGTCGACGGCGCGCTCGCGGCACAGGGGCGCGAACCCCTCGATGCCGAAGAGGAACTCGCCGCCGGCCATCGTCTGGGCGATGCCGTCCTTGATCGCCCTCGTGGACTCGAGGTCGGTCGGGGGCACCGGCTCCTCGTACCACGACAGCGCCTGCGGCTCGAGCCGCCGCGCCACCTCGATGGCGAGGGGCACGTCGAAGAAGCTGTGGACGTCGATCTTGAGGTCGACGTCGGGGCCGATGGCCGCCCGCATCTCCTCGATGCACGCGATGCCCAGCTCGGTGGCCGCCTCGACCTCCCCGGCCGGCCCGTCGAGGGGCGGGAAGCCGTCGAACGGCGCCCCCTTGATGGCGCGGAAACCGTCCGCGACGGCCTGCCGCGCGTTCGCCGCGAACCCCGCCGGCGACCGGTCGGCGGTGGCCCGGTTGATGTTCGCGTAGGCGGGCAGCTCGCGCCGCACCGCGCCGCCGGCGAGCTCGTGGACGGGCGCCCCGAGGGCCTTGCCCACGAGGTCCCACTGCGCCTGCTCGAGAGCGCTGAACGCCGTCGCCGGCACCCGCCCGCCGCCGGCGGCGGCCCGCCCGCGCTGCCGGTAGCCCTCGATCTCGAACGGCGACCGGTCGCGGACGAGGTCGAAGAACGGCGCCATCTCTGGGAAATCGGCCCGCCGCCCCATCGAGGCCTCGCCCAGACCCGTCATCCCGTCGTTGGTCGCGAGCCGCACGAAGATCCAGTTGGTGCGCCCGGTGACCCGGACGACGATGAGCTCCATGCCGGTGATGCGCAGACGCCGCTCCGCCTGGCCGAGGGGCAGGGCAGCGGGGACGGCGCGCGGCAATCCGGCGGCGGAAGCCCGCAAGGCGGGCGCAGACGCCCCGAGACCGGGTGCGGCGGCAAACGCGGAGAGCGCGCCGAGGAACGCGCGGCGAGTGGATATCCTCATGACGGCGCCATTCTACACCGGAGCCGCCGGCCGGTCGGGGCCGGCGGCTCCGGCCGGCGGTTGGAGCTCGCGACGGTACGCTAAGCTAAAGGTACGCAGAAAACACACACGCGAAGAACCCGTGGAACGCGCAATCACTGCGACGCGGGGAGCGACAAGCCGACGACCTCACATGGAACCCGCTGGAACCGCCCGGACCCCGACTGGCGCCTCCCGGCCGCGACGCCGGGGCCTTCTCGCCGCCGCCGCGTTCCTCCTCCTCGCCGGCCTGCCGGCGGCCGCACAGCCCGGCGATCTCCGAATCGTCGCCGCCCTGGACGCGCCGGCCCTGCGCGACTGGGACAACGCGGTCGAGCTGGAGCTCCGGGCCGGCGGCCTGCGCCGTTACGACGCGCGGCCCAACCTCTACCTGCCGGACCGGCGGAGCGAGCGCTTCGCCCAGTACCACGAGGGGGTCCCGGTCTACGGCGCCGACCTGATCCGGCAGACCGAGGCCGGGCTCGCCACCGCCATCCTCGGCACCCTGTTCACGGGCATCGACGTCGACACGACCCCGGGACTGACGTCGTCCGAGGCGCGCGCGGCGTTCGACGCGATGTCCGCGCCGCCCTTCGGACTGGTCGGCGAGCCGAGCCTGTGGGTGCTCCCCCTCGGCGCCGGCGGGTACGCGCTCGCCTGGCGCGGCACCCTGGCGGGCTTCCTCGACGTGTTCATCGACGCCGGCACGGGCGAGACCCTGCTCGAGGTCAGCCGCATCCGCCGCCAGGCGGTCGGCCTCGGCACCGGCGTGCTCGGAGACCGGCGCAAGATGGCCACCGAGTCCATCGGCGGGACTTTCAGAGCGCGGGACCCGCTGCGCCCGGCCGCCATCGGGACCTACGACTTCGAGAACGACGAGAACCGGTTCCTGAACACCCTGCTCGCGATGTTCAACGGCGCGCCGCCGCCCCTCGCGGCCCTCGCCGCCGACGCCGACAACGTGTGGGAGGACGGCACCGTCGTCGACGTTCACCCCGGGGTGGGCTGGGCGTACGACTACCTGGCCACCCGGCTCGGCTGGGCCGGCATCGACGGGCGCGACGGCGACATCACCGCCTTCGTCCACCCGGTGAATCCGGCCAGGCTCCTCGCGACGGCGGAGCACTGCTTCGAGAACGCCGCCGACCCGTTCGAGGAGTGCATCCAGTACGTGGTGCTCCTGACCACGGTCGACAACGCCCTGTACTTCCCGCCCTTTCCGGGCGCGGACACGACCGGCTTCATGGTTTTCGGCGAGCCGTTCATGTTCCCCCGGCCGCTCACCGCCCTGGACGTCATCGCCCACGAGATGGCCCACGGGGTGACCCACTTCACGGCCGGGCTGACGTACGCGCCGCCGCCGGCCCCCAACGAGCCCGGCGCCCTCAACGAGGCGTTCTCCGACATCATCGCCGTCGCCACCGAGTTCCACCTCGAGGAGCCCGGTCGGGGACCCCTGCGCGCGGACTACCTGATCGGCGAGGACATCGGGTTCCCGCTCCGCTCCCTGCGCGACCCGCAAGCGCTGCAGAACCCGATCACCGGACCCTACCCCGATCACTACGACAACCGCTACCTCGGCCCGCTCGACCGGGGCGGCGAGCACATCAACGCCACCATCCTGGGCCACGCCTACTTTCTCGCCGTCGAGGGCGGCGTCAACCGCACCTCGGGGCTCGGCGTCACCGGCGTCGGCCACGAGAACCGCCTCGACATCGAGCGGACCTTCTTCAACGCCTGGGTCAACTTGGTGCCGTCGTTCGCCGATCACGCCATCGTCCGCGAGAGCCTGACACGGTCGGCCACCGACCTCTACGGGACGGACGCCGCCGCCACCCGGGCCATCCGCGAGGCCCTCGACGCGGTCGGGATTCCCCACGCCTCCGGCCGCCAGCGCACGTCCGACCACAACCGCCAAGATTCGGGAGACCGCCAATGACGCCGCGTACGCATGCCTCCTTCCGTCCCTCTGCTTCCGACCGCGCATTCGCCGCGTCACTCGACGACGCGCCGAGCCCCCGGCCGGACGCGGAAGCCCGGCGCGAGGCCGAAGGCCACCGTCGTTCGGCGGCGGCGCCGTTCACCGCCGCCGCCCTCGCCGGGGCCCTCCTCCTGCCGGCCGCGGCCGGCGCCCAGACCGGCGGCTGGGTCAGCTTCAACGGCGCGACCCAGGCCACCGCCACCACCTTCACCGACAACGTGGGGTTCATCGAGTTCCACGAGGACGCCGACTTCGATGCCGACTACGCCGTCGGCACCGGCGCGGTCTTCGACGGCGGCGCCGGCGTCCGGCTCGCGAACGGCATCGGCTTCGGCGTCGCCGTCAGCCGCTTCGAGAGGCTCGACCCGGTGTCGCTGGACGCGCGCATCCCGCACCCGTTCTTCTTCGGCCGGCCCCGTTCGCTGAGCGGCAGCGAGCCCGACCTGACGCGGCTGGAGACGGCGGTGCACGTGGAGGTCCGCTGGTTCGAATCGGTGAGCGACACGGTCGAGCTGGCCGTGTTCGGCGGCCCCACGCTGTTCAACGTCCGCCAGGACCTCGTGACCGCCATCGGCTACGACCACGCCTATCCCTACGACGCAGCCAGCCTGGCGTCGGCGACCACGGAGGCGGCGTCCGCGTCGGCGATCGGCTTCCACGCCGGCGCCGACGTCGGCTTCTTCTTCTCGGAAACGGTCGGGGTGGGCGCCCTCATCCGCTACTCGGGAGGGTCGGTCGACCTGCCTGGCGAAGGCGAGAGCATGGTCCCCGTCGACACCGGGGGCTTTCACGTCGGCGGCGGGCTCCGGCTCAGGTTCTAGTGTCCTGAACCGTGGTTCGTGGAACGTTCTTGCGCGTTATTTCTCCCGTGTTTTCAGACATTTGCCGCGATTCAGAGCTTTCGCGAACTTCACGGCCGGGACACTAGCAGCCCGCTTCGACAGGGTCGAGGGCCCCGTAGCGGCTCGCCCCGGGGTCTGGACTCCCGGCGGCGCGCTCCGGCGACCGCCCAGGAAGGCTAGTGCCGCGTCACGACCAGATTGGATGCTCTGATTCATCAACGATTGCGGGCCGTAAACCCGCGTCCATGCCCGAAGATCATGGCGTGACGGACCTCTAGGGCGCCCGGACCTCGATGTCGAGCTCGGCCCCGAACAGCATCGTCCGGTCGCGGTCGCGGGCCGCCCACCGGAGCAGCACCGCCGGGTCGGGCTCGACGACGCCCTCGAACGAGAGCACGTCGTTGGTGGTCACCCGGATCGGCTGGAGGAAGTCGAACTGCTCGGGTGAGAGGAGCAGGGTGTAGCGGCGGACGCCGCGCGTCACGACCAGGATCTCGTTGCCGTTGCGGGCCAGTTGCACCCGGCCGGCCGGGTCGGGCCGCGGGAACGCGGTCCGCGCCGGCCCCGCGGGGACGTCGTCGGGGGGCGTGAGGACGAAGGCGAGGCGTTCGCCCTCGCGCTCGACCTCGACGTCGAGCCCGGGGCCGTCCCGGGGCGCCTGCACCGCCTCGCGCAGATCGTCCATCGTCGCCACCGCCCTGCCGTTGACGCCGACGAGCACGTCGCCGGCGCGGACCCCGGCGGCCTCGGCAATCGACCCCGCCACGATGTCGATCAGCACGATGCCGCCGCCCTCCAGCAGGCCGAGCTGGTTGAAGCCTATCGGCACGCTGGGCGGCGAC
>JAJEEA010000093.1 GCA_022821235.1 Vicinamibacteria bacterium | reverse complement strand
GCTCGACGGCACGTTGACGCTGCGCAGCGAGACGCTCGGTCTGGAGCTGCGGGCGGCACCGGGGCGCGAGATGCGCTTCCGCGACCCGGCGACCGGCGACGACCTGCGCAGCCACGCCGAGGAGGCCGAGGGCCGTCTGGCGGAAGCCGAGGGCCGCCGGGCGGAAGCCGAGGGCCGCCGGGTGGAGGCCGAGGGCCGCCGGGCGGAAGCGGCCGCCCGCCAAGCCGCGGAAACACGGGCCGCCGACGCGGAAACACGGGCCGCCGACGCGGAGACACGCGTAGCCGAACTGGAAGCGATTCTCCGCGAGCGGCAGTCCGGGTGACCGGGCCGGCCGCATCGCCTCATGCCGGACGCACAGGGAATGAAAGGAAAGGAAGCCGGGGAATCGACATGTCCATGAAGATCCGCGCTCGACATTGCATTCTTCATGGATTCAGGCGTCACCCGCTCGGGATGCGGGCGTGCTTCATTGAACTTGGGCGTCCCCGCCCGCGGCGCGGGCCTCGGTCGCCGCCCACCGGGCGATGCTGCGCAGGAGCCCCCGGAAAAGGAGGACGTGGACCGGATACAGGGCGTTCCAGTATGCGCGGCCCGCGAGGCCGGCCGCGTCGAACACCGCGGTCTGGCGCACCGTCGCCCCCCCGTCTTCGCGCGGCGCGACGTCGAACTGCAGCCAGGCGCGGCCCGGCACCTTCATCTCCGCGGCGAGCCGCAGCCGGGCGTCGGGCTCGCAGGCTTCGACCCGCCAGCAGTCGACGACGTCGCCCGCGGCGAGGTGCTCGGCGTCGCGCCGGCCGCGGTCCATGCCCACCCCGCCCATCAGCCGGTCGACGAGGCCGCGCAGGCGCCACAGCCAGTCGCCGTAGTACCAGCCGTTCGCGCCGCCGATGCGGCGGATGGGGGCGAACGCGGCGGACGGCGGCAGCGCCACGTCGACCGCGCACGAGTGGATGAGCCGGGTGCGGATGCGGACGCCGCCCCACCGCAGCCGGACGCCCGCCGACAGCGCCGCCGCCGACCAGCGGGTGGCCGCGAACGCCTCGTCCTCCTCCTCCTGCGCCTTCGCAATCGCCTGCCGCAGCCCGAGCGGGCGGACCGGGAACGCGGTCCGCGCCGCGTCGTCGCTCGCGACGGTCGCGGTCCGCAGCCCGTCGACGAGCTCGCGGCCGACGCGGGCGTAGACCGGCGTGGTCAGCCCCAGCCACAGGCTCGACAGGCGCGGCGTCAGCAACGGCACCGGGATCAGCCACCGGCGCAGCCCCCGCTGCCGGGCGTACTGGCGCATGATGTCGGCGTACGACACCACGTCGGCCCCGCCGACCTCGAACACGCGGCCCTCGCCGGGGGGCAGGTCGAGCACGGCCACGAGATACGCGACGAGGTCGGCGAGGGCGATGGGCTGGGTCGGGGTGCGGACCCACGAGGGGCACACCATCACCGGCAGCCGCTCGACCAGGGCCCGGATCAGCTCGAACGAGAGGCTGCCGGCCCCGAGCACGATGCCGCTCCGCAGCTCGACGACGGGCACCCCGGCCTCGCGCAGCACCTCGCCGGTCTCGTGGCGGCTGCGCAGGTGCCGCGAGAGCCCCGCCCGGGCCCCGAGACCGCCGACGTAGACGATGCGCCGAACGCCGGCCGACCGCGCCGCCGCCCCGAAGTTGCGGGCCGCGGCGCGGTCCTGCGCCTCGAAGTCGGCGCCGCTCCCCATCGAGTGGACGAGGTAGTACGCGGTGTCGACGCCGGCGAGAGGGGCCTGCAGCGAGGCCGCGTCGAGGCAGTCGCCGTAAACAGCCTCCGTCCGCGAGCCCGCCCGGCCCGCCAGCGTCGCCGGCCGACGCGTCATGCAGCGCACCTTGTGGCCGCGCTCCTCGAGCGCCGCAAGGAGGCGCCCGCCGATGCAGCCGGTGGCCCCGGTCAGCAGAATCACGGATGGTGACTCCGTCGCAATCGTCGGCCGGCGTTTCGGCCCTTGTCCGCCGGTCGTGGCTACACCCGCCGGCCGTGGCTACTCCCCGTACATCTCCGCCACCAGTCGGCGCAGTGGGGCGCAGTCTGCGGCTGGGAGCCGGTCGAGTCGTTGCCGTAACCGCCGCTTGCTGATGGTCCGGATCTGGTCCACCGCGACCTCAGCATCCCTGCCGGCGCACCGTACCTGCAGCCGGCCACGCCATCGAGGGTGCAGAACCGACGTCAGCGGACAAACGACGACCGTGTCCAGAAAACGATTCATGTCGTTCTGGCTGACGACCACGACTGGGTGGACCTTGCGCATCTCGCCACCCACTGTCGGATTGAGATCGGCAAGGTAGATGACGTATCTCCGAGGAAACGCCGCCATCAGTCCAGACCGTCGGCGACCGTCGCATCCAAATCGCTCCAGTCCTCGCCCTCGGCGGCCATCGCGCGATACGTGTCCTCCCAGGAGAGCTTGTTGGCGGTCCCGCCACGCAGGAACACGCCGTCGTCCGACTCCTCGACGACGAGCGAGTCGCTCCAGCCGTACTTCTTCAGCATCACCTTGGGAAGGCGGATGCCTCTGGAATTGCCGATGTCGATCAGCTTCAACTCGCGGACGGCGGTCACGTTCCCCATCGTCTGGATCCCCTTCGACGCATCATACCGTAATCACCGTAATCACATAGCTCGGCCGCGTCCACCGTCGCGCTCCCTACAGCACCCGCGTCTTCCACGTCCCCCGCCGGAACGCGAGCACGCCCACCGCCGCCATCAGCGTCTGGCAGACGGCCACCGTCGCGAACACCCCCTGGGGGCCGACCCCGAGCGGCCCGGCCAGGGTCCAGGCCAGCGGCAACTGCACCACCCAGTAGACGAAGAAGTTGATCCAGGTCGGCGTGGTGGTGTCGCCGGCCCCGTTGAACGCGACGACGGTGACGAGGCCGAAGCCCCAGAACACGTAGCTGGCGGCGACGATGCGCAGGCAGGCGGCGGCGACCGCCGCGACCTCGGCGTCGGCCGCCAGCAATCCCACGATGGGCCGGGCGAAGACGAAGAAGACCAGGCCGACGAGGCCCAGGAACACCGTGTTCACCCGCGCCGTGAACCACACGGCGCGCTCGGCCCGTTCCGGCCGGCCCGCGCCGAGGTTCTGCCCCACCAGCGTCGCCGCCGCGTTGCCGACGCCCCACGCCGGCAGCAGGACGAAGATGATGATGCGGACGGCCACCGTGTAGCCGGCCAGCACCGTGTCGCCGAACGGGGCGAGGATGCGGATGAGGCCGACGAAGCTCGCGGTGCCCACCAGGTACTGCACGATACCGATGCCGCTGACCCGCAGCAGCCGCAGCAGGGTCTGCAGCTCGAGGCGCGCCCGCCGCCAGTCGACCGTCACCCGGCCGTTCCGCTTCGTCAGCACGTGAAGCTGGTAGGCGACGCCGAGGCCGCGGCCCACCGTGGTGGCGATGGCCGCCCCCTCGAGGCCGAACGCCGGGATCGGTCCGAGGCCGAAGATCAGGATCGGGTCGAGCACGATGTTGACGAGGTTGGCCAGCCACAGCGCCCGCATCGCCAGCACCGGATCGCCGGCGCCGCGGAAGATGCCGTTGATCATGAAGAGCAGGGTCACGGTGACGCACCCGCCGAGCATGATGGCGGTGAACGTCCGGCCGTTCGCGGCCACCTCGGGGGCGGCGCCGAGCAGCGCCAGCAGGTCCGACGCCCAGACCACCCCGCCCACGCCCAGCACCGCCGACACCGCGCACCCGCAGGCGATGGCCTGCACCGCCGCGGCCGACGCGCGCTCGGGCCTCCCCTCGCCGATGCGCCGCGCCACCATCGCCGCCGCGCCCATGCTGAGGCCGATGGAGACCGCGAACACGAGCGCGATCAGCGAGTCCGACAGGCCGAGAATGGCCACCGCCTCGGGGCCGAGGCGGCCCACGAAGTAGACGTCGACGACCGAGAACACCGACTGCATCCCCATCTCGAGGACCATGGGGACGGCCAGCAGCAGCACGGCGCGGCCGAGGCTGCCGCTGGTGTAGTCGCGGGGCGCGGAACGGACCGCGTCGCGCACGTCGCGCCACAGGTTGGCGCCGGGACCCGCCGGCGCCGGCGGGTCGTTGGAAAGAGCGTTGGAGAGCGACATTCGGAAACACCACGACTCAAGAGAGAAACGAGAGACCACGACGAGGCCGCGCCGACCGGCGGCGGCACCACGAGCCGAAGGAACGGGAAGCGAATCAGCTACGCCGCCGGCCGGGGACGGCCGACGCCGCCGCGATCACGCGGGGGCCGGCATCCCGACACCGGCATCTGTCGCCCCGGTCCCGAGGTCCGAGCGAACGGCGGCGCTGTCGAGGGAGAACGGAGGCTAACCGCGCAGGCGCGGCATGAAGAAGAGAATGCGCATCGGCTGGATTTCCTGACCTTTCGACCAGTATAGCGCACTCGGGCGGATGCCGTGCGCCCGGCCCGCGAACGGCGGCAAGGCGTCCCGAGGTCCCGTCGCGGCGGATGCCGTACGCCCTGGACGTGTGACGGAAGCGGACGGTGGACTTGTCGAGAGCGCCCACCGTTCAACCTGCTGGGGCCGTGCGCCCGGGGCATGAGGGAACGCCTTCACGGGCTGACGGGCCCACGGCATCGACCCGGATCCGCGCCCGAGGCATTTGGGAACCGAACGATGTCGCGGGCCGCCCGCGGGCGGGTCAGTCCTGCAGGATCTCGATCACCGACAGGGGGTCGACCCGCGCGCCGCTCATGCGCACCGTCCAGTGCAGGTGGGGGCCGGTCACGCGCCCGGTGGCGCCCGAGCGGGCGACCACGTCGCCCTGCTCCACCAGGTCTCCCTCCTCGACGAGGATCGTGGAGAGATGGGCGAGGTAGGAGTAGAGGCCCCAGCCGTGGTCGAGGATGACCGACCCGCCCGAGAAGTAGGTGTCGCCGGCCAGGACCACGCGGCCGCGGGCGGGGGCGGCGACCGGGGTGCCCACCCCGGCCAGGAAGTCGGCGCCGCTGTGCGGGCTCCGGGGCTGGCCGTTGAACACGCTGCGGGCGCCGAACCGGCTGTTCGCGCGCCCCGGCACGGGGCGGATCCACGGCCCGCGCCAGAGCCGCTCCGGCGTGTCGGTGGCGAAGATCGCGGTCTGCTGCAGGAACTCGCGCTCGATGCGGGCCGCGACCTCGGGGGGCGGCTCGACGTAGCGCGGCTCCACCCGGAGACGGCGGGTGGGGTACGCCTTGTCGGTCACACGCAGCCGGTGGACGCGGGTCAGGGCCGACCCGTCGGCCGCGGTGATGCGCAGCACGAGGTCGTGCTCGCCGGGCTCCACCATCAGGTCGATGCCGACGAGCCCCCGCCACGAGGCGTCCTCCCCGCGGTGGAAGTGGACGGCGCGGTCGAAGATGCTCCCTTCGACCTTGACGAGCGGTTCCGGCGACGAGACGGAGACCAGCACCGCCTCGCCGGGCTGCACCCCGCGGGCGCGGTGGCTAACCTCAACGTCGAACGGCTGCCCGAACGCCGACGCCGAGAGCGCGAGCCAACAGCACGCGGCCCCCGCTACGGTACTCCGAATCGCCGACGATGCTGGTTGCATGTTCCGCTCCGGCCCGGGTGTCCCCGCCTGCCGCCCCCGCAGGAGGAGTCCGTCGCGGCCTCCGCGCTCGACCGCCAGTGGCCCCCACCGCCGGACATTCTACCGTATGTGGAACATGGATACACGGTTGACCACTACATCTTGTGTCGGAACGCGCTCAAGCCGTTCTGCGTCGCAGAGCCAGGAGTTTGCGACGTAGAACGGCGCCGGGCTCCAGCCGGGCTGGTTGGGCGCCAGGTGGATTCGCAGGCGAGGACCGGCGGGCCAGGAGTCTGCGCCGTAGCACGACGCGGACTCCAGCGGGGTTCGTGAAGCGGCCAGCACAGCCGAAGGCCACGATGGGCGGGCCAGCCCCGAGAGCGTCGCCTGCGGCGGTCCCGCGCCGCCGGCCCCATCTGTCCGTACCGCCCTACGGCGCAGCCTCTACCCCCCGAACAGGTCACCCCGAAAACCCGGGCCGGACGGCGCAGACCCTACCCCCCGAACAGCGTCACCCCGAACACCCGCGCCAGGATGATGACGATGGTCAGCGCCGTGAACACCGCGAGGCTGAACCAACTGAACCAGACGACCGGCTGCGACGGGTAGAAACCCTTCTCGCCCTTCGGGATGACGGTCACGCAGTAGTAGATGTTGAGGAAGAAGATGACCGGCGCGATGAAGAACGCCAGCGCCGACGACACCAGCACCAGGAACACCGGCCGCGGCAGCCCCGCGATGATCAGCACCGCCGCGATGAGCGAGTAGAACATCGTGACGCGGTAGATGTTGTACTCCGACCACCACGAGCGCCGGTGGGCCTCGGTCACCCCCTCGGCCGCGACGCCGGACAGCTCGGCCGTCTCGCGGAACAGGTTCCGGCAGCACGCGGCGACCACCCGCGGCCAGCCGTCGAAGTAGTTGAAGGCGGTGGAGAAGGTCGCCGCGAACGCCCCGGCGAGGAACACGAACATCATCGCCGGCCCCGCGGTCTCGGTGAAGATGCGCGCGATCGCGCCGATGACCGCGTTGCCCGCCACGTCGTCCGGATAGAGCGTGACCGCGGCCAGCAGCAGGAAGATGGCCGCGAGGATGAACGACACGACGTGGCCCAACGTGAAGTCCCAGATGCCGATGCGGAACCAGCGCCGGCAGTACTCCTGGGCGTGGGCCGGCAGCTTCGAGATCTCGACCCGCAGGTCGTCCGCGGTCGACGAGAACGCGTCGAACGGGCGGGCGTAGCCCTCGCGCTCGATCTGCTCGCGGATGCGCCCCATGCCCACCCGCTTCGCCTTGCCCCACTCCGAGGCCTGCAGCGAGACGTCGATGCCGGTCGGCAGCAGCCCGAGGAACGCGGCGATGATGAGCCACGACCCGCCGGGGATCTCGACCGTGAAGAAGTGCCCCATCTCCGACAACGGCGCCGGGTTGAAGACGTAGACCCCCACCGTCGACACGAACAGGATGCCGGCGAGGATCTTGGTGGCGATCTCGACCGCGGCATAGCGCCCGTAGAGGATGATGCCCACCGAGAGCACCCCCAGCCCCAGCCCGTACAGCCAGCTCGGCAGTCCCAGCCCCAGATACTCGGAGAAGATGAAGAACAGCACCGCGGCCGCCGCCGCGAGCCGGCCCGCCTGCCCCAGCGCGCTCTGGATGATGGTCGTGATCAGCACGTACCACACCGGCCACTTCCCCGGCGCGGTGGTGTAGGCGTCGAGCATGCTGCGCCCGGTGGCGTTCGTGAACCGGAACGCCATCTCGAAGCCGTAGTACTTGAAGACGTAGGCGACGGGGATGCACCACAGCAGCGCGTACTCGAACCGGCCGCCCGCCGCCGGCGCGGTCACGAGGTGGCTCGTGCCGATGCCCGTCATCATCAGGATGAGGCCGGGGCCGAAGTGCCGCATCAGCCCCCGGGGGCTGGTCTCGGGCAGGGGCAGCTCGTCGAACGCGTCGGGTTTGTCGGCCATAGCGCGCCATCCTACCAGACCCGCCCCGGCGAGACCGGCGACCGGCCCCGGCCCGGCACTCCAGCCGCCGCCTGTCGCGGCGGACCGCCCCCAACGCGGGGGCGGGAAGCCGCTCCTCGCCGGCGCTCCCGCCCGACCGCGAGCTTTCGCGACCACGGCCGATCCCAACGCCGACCCGCGGTTCCCACGGCGGACCCACGGCGGAAGCCGGCGCCCACGGCGGAAGCCGGCGCCCGGTCCCGGCCGTCGACCGGAACTTCCGCACCTGCCGGCGCACTGGCGCTAGAATCGAAAGTGACCGGACCCATTCGGGAGGACGCCATGACCGCACACCGCACCCGTCATCGCCCCCGGCGGCCCGCCGCGGCGGTGCTCGGCGCCATCGTCGCCGGCGTCGTCGTGACCGCGGCGGCCTGCTCCTCCCCCCTGTCGCGCGACGTCGAGCCGGGGCGCGACGCCCTCGGCACCGAGGCCGCGGTCACCGCCGGCCACCCCCTCGCGGCCGAGGCCGGCCTGCAGGTGCTGCGGAACGGCGGCCTCGCCATGGACGCGGCGATCACGGCGGCGGCGATGCTCGCCGTCGCGCGCCCCCACATGAACGGGGTCGGCGGCGACACGTTCCTGCTCTACTGGGACTCGGCCACCCGGCTCACCTACGCCCTGAACGGCTCGGGCCGCTCGGGCAGCGCGAAGACGCTGGACGAGCTGAAGGCGGAGGGCCTCGAGGAGATGCCGCGCACCGGCCCCCTCAGCGTCTCGGTCCCCGGCACCGTCGGCGCCTGGGCCGAGGGCCTGCGCCGCTTCGGGACGATTCCCCTCTCGAGGGCCCTGCAGCCGGCCGTCGACCTCGCCACGGCGGGGCTGCCGGTCTCGGAGATTCTCGCCGCGGACATCGGCGGCGCCGCCGACAAGCTGCGCCGCGACCCCGAGGCGTCGCGCATCTTCCTGCCCGGCGGCGCCCCCCCGCGGGCCGGCGACATCCTGCCGCGCCCCGATCTCGCGGCCACCCTCACGACGATACAGGAGCTGGGCTGGGAGGAGCTCTACACCGGGGCCCTCGGCCGGCGCATCGTGGGCTACGTGCAGGAGCAGGGCGGGCTGCTCATGCCCAACGACCTCGCCGACTACCTGCCCGAGTGGACCCTGCCCATCACCACCCGCTACCAGAACCTCGAGGTGCACGCGTTCCCGCCGAACACCCAGGGGGTGACGCTGCTCCAGGAGCTTGCGCTGCTGCAGGAGGTCGACGCCGACCTCGCGGCCCTCGGCCACAACTCGGCCGACTACCTGCACACGGTGGCGGAGGCCATCCGGCTGGCCTTCGAGGACCGCGACCGCGAGCTCGCCGACCCCGCCGCCATGCGGGTCTCCGTCGACGAGCTGCTCGACCCCGCCCGCATCCGGCGGATGGCCGCCGCCATCGACCCCGCCGGGCCCGCCCCGGCGGTCCACGTCGAGCCCGTCGAGGACCATCCGAACACCGTCTACGTGATCGCGGTGGACCAGTACGGCAACGTGGTGTCGCTCATACAGAGCCTCTTCGCCACCTTCGGGTCCGGGCTCGTGGTGCCCGGCACCGGCATCGTGCTGCACAACCGGGGGTCGTTGTTCCGGTTCGAAGAGGACCATCCGAACGTCTTCGCGCCCCGGCGGCGGCCGCTCCACACCCTGTGCCCGGTCATCATCATCGACAACGACCTGCCGTGGCTCGCCGTCGGCACCCCCGGCGGCGACGGGCAGACCCACACCCTGGTGCAGGTCATCAACAACATGCAGCTCTTCGGCATGAACCCGCAGGAGGCCATCGACGCGCCGCGGCTGCGGCGGCGGGGCGACGGCTCGCTCGCCATCGAGGACCGCGTGCCCCGGGAGGTCCGCGACGCCCTCGCCGCCCGCGGCTACGCCGTGCACGCTCGCAGCGGCTGGACGGCCGAGTTCGGGGGCGCCCAGGCGGTGCTGGTGGACCAGATCGCGGGCCGGCGCCACGCCGGCGCCGACCGCCGCCGCGAGGGGTGGGCGGTGGCGTACTGACCGGCGGCGCGCGACCGGCGCAGGCGGCAGGCGAGTCCTGCGGGCGAGAATCTGTCCATGCCATGCTGTCCGTGTGACGAGCGATACGAAAGCGATCATCGGCAGCATAATCGGCGCCGGGTGGCCGTGATCGCGGCCACCCGCCCGCCAGCAGCAGCTAGCACCCGTCCTTCCTTCAGGTCCAGCCCTCGCGTTCGATCAGCCGCTCGACGTGCGCCAGATGGTGCCGGCCGTGCCAGGCATAGGCGCCGACGTTGACCGCCAGCGCGACCGGGCCCGACTCGGGGTGCACGAACTCGCGCTGGAGCTGCGCCCAGGTCAGGCTGCCCAGCAACTCCGTCCATCGGCGGTGAAGGGCGTCGAGGAGGTCGAGGGACGGGCCGATCGGACCCCGGGCGTCCGGCAGCGCGGCCCAGCCCTTCTCGTCGTAGGCCTTGATGACCGGCCGGTCCTCGGTCAGCGCCCACTTGAAGCGGATCAGGCTGTTCATGTGGCTGTCGGGCAGGTGGTGCACGACTTGACGGACCGTCCAGCCGCCGGCGCGGTATGGCGTGTCGAGCCGGCCGTCGGTCAACGCCGAAACGGTGCGCCGCAGGTCGGCCGGCAGCCCCGCGATGTCGTCGATCCAGGCGGCCACCTGGTCGCGGGTCACCGGGTCCGGGGACGAGAACTCGCCGATGGGATAGCGTGGGTCGGCTGTCGGTGCGGTCATGCTCCGGGATCGTAGCGCGTCCCCGGAGAGGATTGCTCCCAGCCGGGACATCCAGCCGAGCCGAGGCCCGCGGGCGCATGCTCCGCTGTCGCGACGCCCCGCCGGGATCGGTAACGCGGCCCGGAATGATCGTAGCGCGTCCCCGGAGAGGATTGCTCCCAGCCGGGACATCCAGTCGAGCCGAGCCCGCGGCCGCATGCTCCGCTGTCGCGACGCCCCGCCGGGATCGGTGACGCGGCCCGGAATGAAGGCCGTTCGCAGCCGGGACGCCCAGCCGAGCCGAGGCCCGCGCCCGCCGGGCGGACAAGCCGACCATCACCTGCGCCGGGGCGATCGCGCGCCGGCGGGAGGACGCGAGCAACGAATCGGGCGCGCAGGCGTCTTTGATCGTCAGTAGAGGACAATGGCACGGTGGCGGCCGGACGCCGCGGGCGGCCGCGGGGAGAACCGCTGCCGGGGAGACGACGCACATGCATCGCTGCTTCGTGACGACGGCGACCCTGTCGCTTCTGCTCGGCTTGGCCCCGCCGGCCGGCGCGCAGCCGGCCGGGGCCGAGCGCTACTGGGGCCAGTGGCGGGGGCCGGAGGCGACCGGCGTAGCCCGGCACGCCGACCCGCCCCTCACGTGGAGCGAGACCGAGAACGTCGCCTGGAAGGTGGAGGTGCCCGGCCGCGGGACGGCGTCGCCCATCGTGTGGGGCGACCGGGTGTTCCTGCTCACCGCCGTGCCCGTCGGCGACCCCGTCCCGGTGGAGGCGCCCGAGGCGGGGCGGCGGCCGGGACCGCGGGGAGGGCCCGAGGCGCGGAGGGGCCGGGGCGGTCGCGACGACCGAGGCGCCCGCGCGGGCCTGCCCGGCGGGGACGCCCGGGGCGGCCGCCAGGGTCGTCGCGGCCGGGGTGCGCTGGAGATCCGCCGCCACCAGTTCGTCGTCATGGCGTTCGACCGCGAGACCGGCGACGTCGCGTGGCGGCGGGTCGCCCGCGAGGCGGTGCCGCACGAGGGGTACCAGCAGCCCAACGGCACCTACGCGTCGGGGTCGGCGGTCACCGACGGCGAGCGGCTCTACGCGTTCTTCGGCTCGTGGGGGCTGTATGCCTACAGCCTCGACGGCGAGCTGCTGTGGGAAGCCGACCTCGGCACCCGGTTCATGCGCAATGCCTTCGGCGAGGGGACGACCCCGGCCCTCCATGGCGACACCCTCGTCGTCGCCTGGGACCACATCGGCGGCCAGTCGTTCGTCGCCGCCCTCGACGCCCGCACCGGCCGCTAGCGCTGGCGGTCGAACCGGGACGAGATCGACACCTGGGCCACCCCCCTCGTGGTCGAGCACGACGGCCGGGCCCAGGTCGTCACCCCCGCCATGAACCACGTCTACGGCTACGACCTCGATACCGGCGAAACCGTGTGGCGCAGCCGGGGCACCACGATGAACGCCATCCCCTCGCCGGTCCACGCCGGGGGCATCGTCTACGTCACGAGCGGCTACCGCGGCAACAACCTGCAGGCCATCCGCCTCGCCGACGCGCGCGGCGACATCGCGGGCACCGGCGCCATCGTCTGGCAGCTCGACCGCGACACGCCCTACGTGCCGTCGCCGCTCCTCTACGACGACGCCCTCTATCTGCTCAAGAGCAACGACGGCATCCTCTCGGTCTTCGACCCCCTGACCGGAGAGCCGCACTACGCGCTCCAGCGCCTCGCGGGCGTGCCCAACGTCTTCGCCTCGCCCGTGGGGGCGGCCGGACGCGTCTACATCGCCGGCCGCGACGGCGCCACCCTCGTCATCCGGCACGGCCGGCGCTACGAGGTGCTCGCCGCGAACACCCTCGACGACGGCTTCGACGCCTCGCCGGCCCTCGTCGACCGGGAGCTGTACCTGCGCGGCCACCGGCACCTCTACAAGATCGCCGAGGACCCCGAGTCGGCGCGGTAGCGCGACGACGGCGGAGAGGCGGCGCAGACGACCGCGGAGAGGCGGCGCAGACGACGACGCCGAACCGACGCCGGCCCGTCGTATACTTCGGGCGGGGCGTTCGCCGCCGGCGGACCACGCTCCGGTCGGTTTCCGTGACCCTGGATGTGCTCGTGGACACGCTTCCCGCCGCCCCGGACCGCGCCAACCCCGTTTCGCCCACGGTGGCCGGTGACCAGTTCTCCGTTCAGTTTCCGGCCCGGCTCGGCGAGATCGGCCCCCTCATCTCGATGATCGAGACCGTCGGGCGTTGGCACGACGCGCCGGGCGCGGTCGTGTACGGCCTCAGCGTCGTCGTCGACGAGCTGGTCGCCAACGTGGTCCGGCATGCCCGGCCGGACTCCGCCGCGCTGCTCCGGGTCTCGGTCGCCTTCTCGGGCGAAAGCGTCGGGCTCGCGTTCGACTGGCCGGGCGAGTCCTTCGATCCGGTCTCCTTCGAGACGCCCGATCCCCATGCGCGGTCCGATCTCGACGACCCGCCGGTCGGGGGGTTGGGGCTCTGCCTGGTGCAGGCCTTCGCGCAGGAGATGCGCTACCGCCGCGACGGCGACCGGAACGTCGTGGTGTTCGAGCGGCGCTACGAACGCGACCGCTCCGTCATGGCCCTGCCGCCGCGGGCGGCGAAGAGTGTCCTCTCGCCCGGGGATGGAGTGCAATGACCGAGGCCCTCCGGTTGTCGACCCGTCGCATCGAGGCCGATGCGGCCGAGTTCCACGTCGTCGAGCTCGCGGGCCGGCTGGACTCCGCGAACGCGCATCAGGTCGAGAAGGCGATCCTGCGTCTGACGGAGGCCGGCTCCAACGTGGTGGTGAACTGCGCCGACCTGCTGTTCGTGGCCTCCTCGGGGATGCGCGCGTTCATCCTCGGCGCGAGGTCCGCCAAGACCCAGCGGCGGGTGTTCAGGGTCGCCGGCCTCATCCCGCACGTCTCGGACGTCTTCCGGGTCACCGGCCTCTACCGCATCCTCGACATTCGGCCCACCCTCGAAGACGCCCTCGATCAACCCGACGCGGTCGCCCTCGGCTCGTGAGGCCGCCGGCCGTCTTGACTCGCCTTTCCCCGGGAGGTACGCTCCGGCTCTCGCTCGGAATCCGGTCTTGCACGCCGCGCGCCGGGCGCTCGGGCGCCCCGGCGGGGGCGGCGTAAGGGGGTAAGGAAAGGTCATGGCTCGCACTATCTTCAACGTCGTCTGCCTCGTCGTGCTGCTCGGCACGATCACGCTCACTCAACAGCCCGCCGACCCCGCGTCGGCGATGGCCGAGGCCGCGGCGCGGTTCCTCGACACCCTGAACGACGATCAGGAGGCCGCGGTGCGGTTTCCCTTCGACGGCGAGGACCGCTTCGACTGGCACTTCATCCCGCGCGAGCGCAAGGGCGTCTCGCTGAAGATGATGACCGGCTCGCAGCGGGCCGCCGCCCTCGACCTCGTGCGGACGGGGCTGAGCGAGGAAGGGTTCACCAAGTCCGAGGTCATCCGCCAGCTCGAGCAGATCCTGTACGAGCAGGAGGGCCGCGACATCCGCGACCCCGACCTCTACTTCTTCATGATCTTCGGCGAGCCGGGCGACGGCAACACGTGGGGCTGGCGCTACGAGGGGCACCACATCTCGCAGAACTGGACCATCGTCGACGGCAGCGCCATCGCCGCCACGCCGCAGTTCTTCGGCTCGAACCCGGCCGAGGTGCGGGGCGGGCCGCGGCAGGGCCTGCGGGTCCTCGGCAGCGAGGAAGACCAGGCCCGCGACCTGCTCGCGTCGCTGAACGACGAGCAGCGCAAGGCGGCCAAGGTCTCGGACGAGGCGCCCAGCGACATCCTCACCCGCGCCCAGCGGCGGGTCACCCTGCTCGAGGACTTCGGGGTGGCGCACGAGGACCTCGACGCCGACCAGCAGGCGGCCCTGTGGTCAATCATCGAGGAGTACGCCAGCGCCCAGCCCGCCCCCGTCGCCCACGAGCGGCTGGCCGAGGTGCAGGCCGCCGGGCTCGACGGCATCCGGTTCGTGTGGATGGGCGGCGAGGCCCAGGGCGAGCCCCACTACTACCGCATCCAGGGGCCGACGTTCCTCATCGAGTACGACAACACCCAGGGCAACGCCAACCACGTGCACAGCGTGTGGCGCGACTTCGCCGGCGACTTCGGCCGCGACCTGCTGGCCGAGCACTACCGGCAGTACGACCACGGCACGCGCAACGCGGACTGACGAGTTACGGCGGGCGTCGCGGCACGACGCTCACACGCCTGCCGGGCCGGCCGGTGAGAACCGGCCGGCCCGGATTGGTCAGTCGAACGTCCCAGACGCGACGTCCGGCGACGACCGCCCTCCAGCGAGCCTTCCAGCCCGGTCGATTCGCTCGCGCCATCATGTCGGCCCGCGTGCCGTCAAGGTTGACTTCATGTGTGAAAATCGGCACGCTTGTGTGTGCAGAATCGACGCAGGGCGCAGACCCGGTGCCTGTCGCAACCGACAGTGCTTCGGCTGGCCCACCAGACGCAGGAGGCAAGGGTGGACGATGCGGTCGTGCTGGTCGGGTTGTTCATCTCGCTGGGGGGCGCGGTCGGAGCCGTGATCGGCGCTGTCGTCGGGCTGCGCAACAGCAAGAAGATCGACACCAACACCGAGAAGATCGACGCCCTCGACTGCAAGGTCGATGTGCTCACCGGACGCGTCGACGAGCAGGGCAAGACGCAGCATTCCGTGCTTTCGGCCTTGCTGAAGGCGCCTTGACCACGGCGGCGCACACCAGACCGGGACACTGCCCGGCGGCGACGTCAGGTAGCCTTGAGGACAAGCAGCGTGCGGTCGTCGGGGCTGCCGAACGAGAAGCGGTGCACGTCGTCCATCACCCGCTGGCAGATGGCCCGGGCGCTGTCCGCCCGCGCCTCGTGCATCGTCTTCGCCAGCCGGTCGTGGCCGTACTCCTCGTCGTGGGCGTTGGCCGACTCGACGATGCCGTCGGTGTAGAAGGCCAGCAGGTCGCCGGGGCGGAGCCGGGCGCCGCCCTCGAAGTAGCGCGGCGACTCGAACATGCCGATGGGGACCCCGCCGCTCCACAGCTTGTCGACGGCCCCGTCGGGGCGCACGAGCAGCGGCGGCTGGTGGCCGGCGTTGACGTAGATGATCTGACGGGTCGGCACGTCGAGGACGGCGTAGAAGAGGGTGACGTAGCGGCCGGCGTCGACCGAGTCGTAGAAGAACCGGTTGGCGTGGCGCATGACCGCGCGGATGGCCAGCTCGCGCCCCACCAGCGCGTAGATCGAGGCGCGGATGGCCGCGACCTGGAGGGCGGCGCCGATGCCCTTGCCGGCCACGTCGGCGATGATGATCAGCCAGCGGTCCTCCGGCAGCGGGATGAACTCGTAGTAGTCGCCGCCCACCTCGAACGACGCCTCGTTGACGCCGGCGATGTCGAACCCGTCGAGGGCGGGGATGTCGCGCGGGACCAGGTCCTCCATCACCTGGCGGGCGACCAGCATCTCCGCGTCGATGCGCCGCTTGGCCCGCACCTCCGCCTGCATCCGCGACTGCTCGATGGTGCCGGCGACGACGGCGCCCAGCAGCCGCAGCATCTCGACGGCGCGGGCATCGTAGGCCCCCGCGCGCCGGGAGTGGAGCTCGACGGCCCCCATCACCCCGTGAAGCCCCACCAGAGGCACGACGAGGCCGGACCGGTGGCACGGCCCCCCCTCGGCCGGATCGATGCTCTCGTCGAGCAGCACCGGCTCGCCGGTGTCGATGGCCCGCGCGACGGGCCGGCCCTCGTCGAGGGCGCCGTCGTGGCAGGGCACCGCCCCCGACTCGTCGCGCCACCAGAAATGGCGGACGTGCCGGCCCGAGCTGCCCAGCACGTAGACGGCGGCCGAGTCGTAGTCGACGAGCCGGGCGACGCAGTCGAGGATGCCGTTCAGAATCCGCTCGGCGTCGCGCGAGTCGGCGGTGAGCCGGTAGGCGTCGACGAGCACGCGGACCGCGCGCAGCGCCTCGTCGGTGCAGGGGGTCTCCAGAACAGGCGGGGGCTGGGTCATCGTCGCGCCTCGGAAGAGTCGAGGTTCAGCTACCATATTACCCGGTGAGGCCGCTCGCCGGCCGCCGGTCGCGAGACACGCCGCCAGCACGCCGTCGGCCGGGGGCCGCTTCCGCCGGCGGGCGCCGCGGGCGTGACGCCCGGTTCGAGCACGACCCGCCGCCCGTCATCCGCCGGAATCGTCCGGGGGGCATGGACGCCCGGTTCGAGCACGACCCGCCGTCCGTCCGCCAGCGGGCCGACCGCGGCCGGGGGGCATGGAGACGCACGATATTCGGCCCCCCGGTGGACGGATCGCGGTCGGGAAGCATAGAATGGACTGGGAGGGCGCTCCCTGCCCCGGCGGCGCCGGCCATTCCTGCGCCGGACGCGCCTCGCGGTATCGCACGGTGAGTGTAGCTCAGTGGTAGAGCGCCGGACTGTGGCTCCGGATGTCGCGGGTTCAAACCCCGTCACTCACCCCAATCCCGACCCCGGCCGCGTGCGGCGGATTCTCGACGAGCGGGGAAGCCTCGTCTTCCCCGGCGTGTACGACACGCTGTCGGCGAAGATCGCCGAGCGGGCCGGCTTCCCCCTCGTCTTCATCTCCGGCTACGCCGTCTCCGCCACGTTCATCGGCCAGCCCGACCTGGGCCTGCTCACCCAGACCGAGATCGTCGAGCGGGCCCGCCACATCTGCGGCGCGGTGGACATCCCCGTCCTCGTCGACGCCGACACCGGCTACGGCAACGCCCTGAACGTCGTCCGCACCGTGCGCGCGCTCGTCGGCGCGGGGGCGGCGGGCTGCTTCCTCGAGGACCAGGTGTGGCCGAAGCGGTGCGGCCACATGGAGGGCAAGCAGGTCGTCGCACGCGAGGCCTGGCTCGAGAAGATCCGGGCCGCGGACGACACGCGGGCCGGCCGCGACTTCTTCATCGTCGCGCGCACCGACGCGCTGGCCGCCGCGGGGCTCGGCGAGGCG
>JAJEEA010000505.1 GCA_022821235.1 Vicinamibacteria bacterium | reverse complement strand
GCCGGGCCGCGACTCCCGGCTTCCCGCGCCGCCCCCGGCGATGCGTCCGCCGGCGGGTCGCGCCGCGCTCGCCGCCCCGTGCCGGATATAATGACGGTCCGTCCATGGACCAGCGCCGCATCCGCAATTTCTCCATCATTGCGCACATCGATCACGGCAAGTCGACGCTCGCGGACCGGTTCCTCGAGCTCACCGGCGCCCTGCGCCCGCGCGAGATGGAGGCCCAGGTGCTCGACTCGATGGATCTCGAGCGCGAGCGCGGCATCACCATCAAGGCCCACTCGGTCCGGCTGAGCTACACGCCCGAGGGCGGGGTCCCGCACGTCCTCAACCTCATCGACACGCCGGGGCACGTCGACTTCTCGTACGAGGTGACGCGGGCCCTGACCGCGTGCGAGGGGGCGGTGCTGCTCGTCGACGCCTCGCAGGGGGTCGAGGCCCAGACCGTCGCGAACGCCTACCTCGCCGTCGACCAGGACCTCGAGATCGTGCCGGTCGTCAACAAGATCGACCTCCCGGGGGCGCAGCCCGACGAGACGACGCGGCAGATCGAGGACATCGTCGGCCTCGACGCCGCCGACGCCATCCTCGCCAGCGCCAAGGAGGGCGCGGGGGCCCGGGCCGTGCTCGACGCGGTGGTGGCCCGCGTGCCGCCGCCGGGCGGGGACCCGGACGCCCCCCTCAAGGCGCTCATCTTCGACTCCTGGTACGACGCGTACCGCGGGGTCGTCGTGCTGATCCGCATGGTCGACGGGGTGATTCGACCCAGGACGAAGGTCCGCCTGATGGCGCGGGGGCAGGACTACGAGGTAGAGCAGGTCGGGGTGTTCTCGCCCAAGCCCGAGGTCGTCCCGCAGCTCGGGGCGGGGGAGGTCGGCTTCGTCATCGCGGGCATCAAGACCGTCGGCGACGCGCAGATCGGCGACACCCTGACCGAGGCGGCGCGTCCCGCCGCCGAGCCCTGCGCCGGCTTCACCGAGATGAAGCCGATGGTGTTCGCGGGGCTCTACCCCGTCGAGGGGCACCAGTACGCCGACCTGCGCGAGGCCCTCGAGAAGCTGCGGCTGAACGACGCGTCGTTCTTCTTCGAGCCCGAGACCTCGAACGCGCTCGGCTTCGGGTTCCGCTGCGGCTTTCTCGGCCTGCTGCACCTCGAGATCATCCAGGAGCGGCTCGAGCGCGAGTTCGACATGGACCTGGTGACCACCGCCCCCGGGGTCCTCTACCGGGTCACCACCACCGCCGGCGAGACGCTCGAGGTCGACAGCCCCGCCAAGCTGCCCGACCCCGGGAACATCGCGGCCCTCGAGGAGCCGGTCATCACCGCGATGATCCTGACCCCGTCGGACCACGTGGGCGGCATCCTGCAGCTCTGCCAGGAGAAGCGCGGAGTGCAGAAGGGGCTCGAGTACATCGCCTCGAACCGGGTCATGATCACCTACGAGCTGCCGTTCAACGAGGTCGTGCTCGACTTCTACGACCGGCTGAAGACGCTGTCGCGGGGCTACGCGTCGCTCGACTACCACGTCACCGGCTACTGGACGTCGCCCCTCGTCAAGCTCGACCTCATGGTGAACGGCGACCCCGTCGACGCCCTGTCGGTCATCGTGCACAAGGAGTCGGCGTACGCCCGGGGCCGGGCCCTCGCCGTCAAGCTGCGCAAGCTCATCCCGCGGCAGATGTTCGAGGTGGCGATACAGGCCACGGTGGGGGGGCGTATCATTGCCCGCGAGTCCGTCAAGGCGCTTCGCAAGAACGTGCTCGCGAAGTGCTACGGCGGCGACATCACCCGGAAGCGCAAGCTCCTCGAGAAGCAGAAGGAGGGCAAGCGCCGCATGAAGCGCGTGGGCCGGGTGGAGATTCCGCAGGAGGCGTTCCTCGCGGTGCTGACGGTGGACACGGAGTAGCAGAGGATGTCTGCAGACACGCTCAGGAAGTCGACGGCGCGGGAGTATTTCGAGTCGATCGTCATCGCCGTCATCCTCGCCCTGTTCGTGCGCACGTGGGTCGTGCAGGCCTTCAAGATCCCCACCGGGTCGATGGAGGAGAACCTGCTCATCGGCGACCACCTCCTGGTGAACAAGTTCGTCTACGCGCCGTCCGCGACCGGGCTCGAGCGGGCGCTCCTGCCCATGGGCGACGTCGAGCGCGGCGACGTCCTCGTCTTCAAGTTCCCCGAGGACCCCGAGCGCGACTTCATCAAGCGGGTCGTCGGCCTCCCCGGCGAGACCATCGAGGGGCGGCAGGGGCGGGTGTTCATCGACGGGAACGCCATCGACGAGCCCTGGCTCGAGCTGATGCGGCCCGACGGCCGGCTGCCGCTCGACATCCGGGGCACGTTCGGGCCGACCGCCATCCCCGAGGGTCACCTCTTCATGATGGGCGACAACCGCGGCGACTCCGAGGACAGCCGCTACTGGGGGCCGCTGCCGGCGGAGTACGTCAAGGGCCGCGCGTTCATGCTCTACTGGTCGTACGAGTCCGGGGCCGACTTCTACACCGACGTCGGCGTCGGCGCCACCCTGCGCCGCCTCGGCTCGGGCGCCGCCCACTTCTTCACCCGCACCCGCTGGGACCGCCTGTTCATGGCGGTGCCGTGAGTGGCCCCGGCTCCCGGCCCCGGCCGGCCG
Organism: Vicinamibacteria bacterium; assembly: GCA_022821235.1. GTDB lineage: Bacteria > Acidobacteriota > Vicinamibacteria > Vicinamibacterales > UBA8438 > JAJEEA01. Next base: position 6,190 of record JAJEEA010000505.1, on the reverse strand, counting down.
TCAGGCGCGGCCGGGTCGCGCGCGCCGGCCGAAGATGGCGGTGCCGACCCGGATCATGGTGGCGCCCTCCTCGATCGCGGCCTCGAAGTCGTGGCTCATCCCCATCGAGAGCTCGTCGAGCCGGACCGGTTCGGGCGCGCCGGCCTGCAGGTCGTCGCGGAGCGCGCGCAGGCGGCGGAACCACGGCCGGGCCGCTTCCGGGTCGTCCGACCAGGGCGGCAGGATCATGAGCCCGCGCAGGCGGACGGCCCGGCACTCGGCCGCGGCCTCGACGATGCGGCGCGCCTCGTCCTCCCGCGCCCCGTGCTTGGTCGCCTCCCCGGCGAGATCGACCTGAACGAGGACCTGCGGCGATCGGCCCGCGTCGGCCGCGGCGCGGTCGATGCGCCCCAGGAGGGCGGGGCTGTCCACCGAGTGGATCCAGTCGAACGCGACGGCCCTCCGCGCCTTGTTCGACTGCAGGTGCCCGACGAGGTGCCAGCGCACGGGCAGGGCCGGGGTCGCGGCCTGCTTGTCGAGGGCCTCCTGGACCCGGTTCTCGCCCAGGTCGCGCAGGCCGGCCGCGGCCGCGGCCTCGACGTGGGCGACGCCGAACGTCTTCGACACGGCGACGAGGCGTATCTCGTCGGGGCTGCGTCCGGCCGCGCCGGCGGCGCGGTCGAGCCGGGCGCGGACGGCGGCGAGGTTGGCCGAGATGGCGGCGGCGAGCTGCATGGTTCGCGATTGGTCGGCGTGGATCGGGCCCGCGGAGGGAACGGCGCGCCGGAGCAGTGCGTCTCGGGGTCCGGGACTCGACGGGCAACCCGCCAGGCGTCCGCGCCGTTCTGCGGAGCGGACGCTACCGCCTGAGGGCGCGCAGCCGCTCCCGCGCCACCGCCGCGTGCTCGCCGTCGGGGGCGGCGCCGACGTAGCGGGCGAACGAGCGCCGCGCGCCCGCCGCGTCGCCGCTCGCCTCGTAGGCGAGCCCCAGCCAGTAGTGGGGGTCGGGCAGCGCGGGGTCGGTCTCCGACGCCTCGCGGAACAGCCGCAGCGCCTCGCCCACGTCGCCCGAGTCCCAGACCGCGATGCCGCGCGTCAGGGTCTCCCGGGCCGCCGCGCGCCCCGCCGCGAGCCGTCGCACCGCGATGCGGTTCGCCTCGCTCCGGGCCGCCGCCGCCGCCTCGGGGCGGTTCTGGCGCGTGAAGATGTCGGCGAGCCCGTAGTGGGCGGGCGCGTAGTCGGCCCGGATGGCGAGGGCCTGGCGGTAGGCGGTCTCGGCGTCGGCGTAGCGGTTCAGCCGGCTGTGCGACACCCCGATGTTGAAGTGGCAGTCGACGCAGGTCGGGGTGACCTCGAGCACCGCCCTGAACTGCGCGATGGCGTCCTCGTAGTTGCCCTCACGGTTGGCCCGGACCCCCGCCGCGAACGCGGCGGTCGCGGCCTGGTCGTCCTGCAGCGCGCGCAGCCAGGGGGCCGCGGTCCGCCCCGCCTCGAGGACGAAGCGCACGTCGACGGCGCCGTCGGGGTGCACGAGCACCCGGAAGATCTGGTCGCCGAGCTCGGCCCGGCCGGCGCTGACGCTGTACTGCCCGGGGGCGAGGTCGACCTCGCGGAAGCGGCCGTCGGCGTCGGTGACGGTCTCGACGCCGGTCTCCCCGGTCTCCAGCGGGACCACCGTCACCGTGGCCCCGGCGACGGGCTGGCCGTCGCCGGTGGTGACGCGGCCGTGCACCGAGCCCGTCGATTGGGCCCACGCGGTCGGATGGGCCAGACCCAGGATCGCCGCGACCACCGCGAGGCGCAACCCGGCGGCCGCCGCCTCACGGCGCCGCTGCGCGCGCGACCCGGCGCGCGTGGCATCGGCGCCCCCGTGCCGGGAGTCGGCTCTCACGGCGTCGTCACCTTCCCTTTCACGTCCGGGGGTACCACTGTTCCGAGTTTACACCCTCTGCCGCGCCATGAACGCCCTCACCCGCTCCAGGTCGTGCACGATGGGCGTGGGCGGCAGCGAGGCGAGGAAGCGGCGCCCGTACCCCTTGCTCAGCAGCCGGGGGTCGAGCACCGACAGCACCCCGCGGTCCCGGCGGTGCCGTATCAGCCGGCCGAGCCCCTGCAGGAGGCTGAGGACGGCCAGCGGCACCTGGTACTCGTCGAAAGGGCTGCCCCCGCTCCGGGCGATCGACTCCATCCGCGCCGCGGTGATGGGGTCGCCGGGCGGCGCGAACGGCAGCTTGTCGATGATGACGCAGCTCAGGGCGTCGCCGGCCACGTCCACGCCCTGCCAGAAGCTCGACGTGGCCAGCAGCACCGCGTTCGGGGTGGTGCGGAAGCTGCGCAGCAGCACCGGGCGGGGAGCGTCCCCCTGGACGAGCAGGGGCCAGGGGCTGGCCGGCGCGATCAGCCGGTGCACCTCGCGCATCTTGGCGAAGCTGGTGAAGAGCACGAAGGCCCGCCCCTCGGTGGCGTCGAGGAGGGCCCGGACCTGCAGGGCGGCGTCGCGGGCGAAGGCCGGCGACCGGGGTTCGGGCATCTCCCGGGGCAGGTACAGCACGGTCTGGGCCGCGTAGTCGAACTCCGACGGGAGGCGCAGCTCGACCGCGCGGCCGATCCCGAGGCGCGACCGCTGGTAGTCGAACGAGCCGTCGACGGCGAGGGTCGCCGACGTCAGGATGGTGCCCTGCAGGCGCTCGAGCAGCAGCTCCCGGACGATGGACGACACGTCGATGGGAGACGCCCGCAGGAACGTGCCGCGGCCCCGACGCTCGAGGAAGTACACCAGGCGGTCGTCGTCGGCGGCGAGCACGAGGTCGACGTCGTCGGCCAGCTCGCGGGCGCGGCGGGCCAGGGCGCGCAGGTCCTCGGTGGCGTTGGGGAACGACTCGACCGCCGCGTGCAGGGCCCGCGCCGCGCTCGCGAGCTGCCGCCCCGGCTCGGCCGCCGGCTCGAGCACGTCGGCGTCGAGACGGGTGCGGTCGGCCTGCGCGCGGTGCAGCCGGACCGCCGCGAAGAACAGCGCCGCCCGCTGGTCGACCTCGTTCAGCACCCGGTACAGGGTCTGGGCGGTCTCCGCGTCCTCCTCCAGGTCGCGGCCCGTCCAGCGCCGGCCGTCGCCGACCAGCCGCTCCAGCCGGTAGTTGCTCACCGAGACGCCGAAGTACTGCGTCGCCACGTCCTCGAGCTGATGGGCCTCGTCGATCACCGCGTAGGCGTACGACGGGATCACCTCGCCGTAGGCCGACTGCCGCACCGCCGCGTCGGCGCACAGCAGGTGGTGGTTCACGATGACGAGGTCCGACTCGGCCGCCCGCTGCCGCATCCGGGTGATGAAGCAGTCCGCGTGCTGCGGGCACTCGGCGCCGATGCAGGTCTCCGAGGCGGCCGATATCTCGCCCCAGAACGGCAGGTCTTCCGGCAGGTCCTCGATCTCCGCGCGGTCGCCGGTCGGGGTGCGCGCGGCCCACGCCGCGATGGCGTCCACGTGGGCGCGGTCGGGGGCCAGGCCGAGGGGGTCGCCGTCCCGAAGGGCCTCGAACCGGTGCAGGCAGAGGTAGTTCCCCCGGCCCTTCATGTAGGTGGCCGTGAAGTCCACCCCGAGCGCGCCGCGGAGGGCGGGGAGGTCCTTGTCGAATATCTGGTCCTGGAGCTGCTTCGTGCCGGTGGAGACGAGCACGCGCTGGCCGCTCAGGATCGCCGGCACCAGGTAGGCGAGGGTCTTGCCGGTGCCGGTGCCGGCTTCCGCCAGCAGGACCCCGCCGTCCTCGAAGACCCCGGCCGCCGCCGACGCCATCTCCCGCTGGCCGGCGCGGGGCTCGAACGACGGCAGGGCCCCCGCGAGGGCGCCGTCCCCGGCGAACGCCGCCTCGACGTCGTCGACGAGGGACTTGCGCCGGGGAGCGGCGCGGTCGGGCGCGGGATCGGCCGGACGGGAATCGCCGCCCAAGGCCTCTAGCCGCCCGCGGCGGCGCCCAGTGTCGCGCCGTGCCGCGAGGGCGGCGGCGGATCGTCGAAGCGCCCGCATGACAAGACCCGACGACGGAGAATAGGGGTCATGTTCGACTGGGGAGCAATGCGGTCAGTCGGGAGGCATCGCTGCCCGAATGCACGCGGGGACACCGCCGCGGGCTGCCAGGGGCAGCGATCGACATGAGTTGCCGACAGCGTACGGACGCAGCCCGTTGCCGCGGTTTCCTGCGCCCGGCACGTGGCAACGTGATTGCCGTCACCGTTCTAAGCGTCCGGGTACAGCGGGAACTTCCGGCACAGGGCTTCGACCCCCGACCGCACCTCGGCCGCGACCGCGTCCGACTCGGGTTCCGCGAGCACCCGGCTGATCCAGCCGGCGATCTCGTCCATCTCGGGCTCGGCCATGCCCCGCGTGGTCACCGCGGGGGTCCCGATGCGGATGCCGCTGGCCACCATCGGGGGGTTCTCGTCGAACGGGATGGCGTTCTTGTTGACGGTGATGCCGGCCCGCTCCAGCGCGGCCTCGGCGACCTTGCCGGTGATGCCCCGCGAGAACACGTCGACGAGCACGAGGTGGTTGTCGGTGCCGTCGCTCACGAGGCGGAAGCCGGCCTCCCGCAGGGCCGAGCCGAGCCGGGCGGCGTTCCGGACGATCTGCTGCTGGTACTCGCGGAACGCGGGCTCCGCCGCCTCCCGGAAGCACACCGCCTTGGCCGCGATGACGTGCATCAGGGGGCCGCCCTGCACGCCCGGGAACAGGGCCCGGTTCACCGCCTTCGCGTGCTCCTCGCGGCACAGCACGAGGCCGCCGCGGGGGCCGCGCAGGGTCTTGTGGGTGGTCGTGGTCACGATGTCCGAGTGGGGGACGGGGCTGGGGTGCAGCCCCGCCGCCACCAGCCCCGCGATGTGGGCCATGTCGGTGACCACGTAGGCCCCGACCTCGTCGGCGACGGCCCGGATGCGGGCGAAGTCGATGACCCGGGGGTAGGCGCTCGCCCCCACCATGATCAGCTTCGGCCGGCGCTCGCGCGCGAGGCGCGCCAGCTCCTCGTGGTCGATGCGCTCGTCGTCGCGCCGCACCCCGTAGGGCACGATGTCGTAGAGCTGGCCCGAGAAGTTCAGGGGATGGCCGTGGGTCAGGTGTCCGCCGTGCGCGAGGTTCATGCCGAGCACGGTGTCGCCGGGGTCGATCAGGGCGAAGTACGCGGCCATGTTGGCCTGGGCGCCCGAGTGCGGCTGCACGTTGGCGCGCTCGGCCCCGAACAGGGCCAGGGCCCGATCGATGGCCAGCGACTCGGCCACGTCGACGTGCTCGCAGCCGCCGTAGTAGCGACGCCCCGGGTACCCCTCGGCGTACTTGTTGGTGAGCACCGAGCCGGCCGCCTCGAGCACCGCCCGGCTGACGAAGTTCTCCGAGGCGATCAGCTCGAGGCCGGTGTTCTGGCGCGTCGTCTCGTCGGCGAGGACGGCCGCGATGGCCGGGTCCGTTTCCGTCAGGGGGCGCTCGCGGGTGCTCAGGGTCGGTTCGGTGAGTGGGTTCATGCGGTCCTTCGGTGCCGGGCCCCGGCCGCCGGCGCCCGGCCCGCCAAATCGTCCGTCGCCTTCGGCCCCGCCGGGCGCCCGACCAGTCTTTCGGGCGGCCGAGCCGTTCCACGGCACGAACTCGCGGCCCGCCGATCACCGGCCGTCGGCTCTGCTCGGCGCCCGGCCAATCCTGCACGAGTCCGCGCCGTTCCTCGGCGCCGGCTCCGGGGTTCCGATTGCCGCCCCGACCGACCTCGGCGGGCGTCGGAACCTCCTGGCGGGCGGCCGCGCCCAACGGCGCAGACCCGGGCGCCGCGAGGAGAAACAGGCGGCGCGGCAACTCCGAATTGTACTACGGCCCGCCCGCGGTCTCCGGTTCCCGGGGGTTCCCGGGCGTGCTCCGGCGGGCGGTTTCGCGTGCTATAGTCGGCCCATGGCGCAGAAATCCACCCTCCCGTCGTCACCGTCCGTCCGGTACGAGGACGCTTTCCCGAGCTCGCGTCAGGTCCTCGTCGATGGAGACCGCGTGCGCGTGCCGATGCGGGAGATCGCCCTGTCCGGCGGCGAGCCCCCCCTGCGGGTCTACGACACCAGCGGCCCCCGGGGCTGCGACGTGCGCCAGGGCCTGCCGCCGCTGCGCGAGGCGTGGATCACCGCCCGCGGGGGCGTCGAGACGCGGCCTGCCGCGGCCGGGCTCGCGGCGGCGGGGCTGCCCGGCGCGGGC
>JAJEEA010000305.1 GCA_022821235.1 Vicinamibacteria bacterium | reverse complement strand
CTCGCGGCGGGCGCCGACCCTAACGCCCGCGTCTCGGCCTCGACGCGCTACACGCGCGACAGCGCCGACTTCTTCTTCCCGCCGTGGTACGTCGGCGCGCCGGCCTACTGGCTCGCCGCACGCCACCGCGAGGCCGGCCTCATGCGCCTCCTCGCCCGCCACGGCGCCGACCCCCTCGCCACGCACAGCCCGCAGTACTGGACCCGCGACCGGAGGACGTCGGCGGGTCGAATGTGGCTCGAGGAGGGCGAGACGACCGCCCTCATGGCGGCGGTCGGCATCGGAGGCCCCGACCCCCTCTGGGCCGTCGACCACGGCGCGCGGGTCGCGGAGGCGACGGAGCTCGGACGGGGCCCCGACGTAGCCGAGATGGAGGCGGCGACGCTGGCCGCGGCCCGGGCCGCGGTCGAGCTGGGCGCCGACGTCGACGCGGCCGACGCGCGGGGCAGGACCGCGGTCAGGGCGGCCCTGGACGAGGGCTTCGACGACGTCGTCGCGTTTCTCGTCGAGCACGGGGCGGCGCACCCGTTCGACGCCGTGGACACCCCGCGAAGAGCGCGTTGACCGCGCGGGCGGCCGGCGCTCGCGCGAGATCGGGGCGCCCGGACCCCGGCGGGGGAACACCCGGGCGGCCCCTCAGGCGACCTCGTCGGGGTGCGGCATGCGGTAGCCGATGCCGTGCTGATTGCGGATGTAGGTCGGGTTCGCCGCGTCGTCGCTCAGCTTGCGGCGGAGCCGCCTCACGACGGCGCGCACGAGCTTCGGGTCGGTGGCCTCCGGCTTCCGCCTGCGCCACGCCTGCCCCAGCAGCGAGTCGTACGCCAGCACGCGGCCCGCGTTTTCCGAGAGCACGCGGAGCAGGTCGTACTCGGTGGCCGTCAGCTCCACCGGCCGCCCGGCCACGGCGACCCGGCGCTGGTCGTAGTGGATGGTCAGGTTCCCGAGCACGAACGGCTCGGGCCGCGTCCGCTGGCGCAGCGCCGCCCGCACGCGGGCCGTCAGCTCCGACGGCGAGAACGGCTTGACGATGTAGTCGGCGGCGCCCGCGTCCAGGGCCCTGACGACGGTCTCGTCGCGGCCGTAGGCGGAGATGAAGATGACCGGCACGTCGCTCAGCTCGGGGATGCGCTCCATCAGCACGATGCCGTCGGTGCCGGGCAGCAGCAGGTCGAGCAGCACGAGCGCGGGCCTCTGGCTCCTCACGAGGTCGGCCAGCGCCTCGCAGTCGCCGGTGACGATGGCGTTGTAGCCCGCCCTGGTGAGCGCGTCCCGGACGTAGCGCAGCATCTGCGGGTCGTCGTCGACGACCAGAATGCGCGTTTTTTCCCCCCCCCTTCCGCGGCCGGGTCGGCGCGACCGGCGGCGGCCCTCCGCCGCTCGCGGCCTCCTCGGCCACCGGCACCGTGAAGGTGAACCGGGCGCCGCGTTCCGGACCGCCGCTCTCGGCCCAGATGCGGCCGCCGTGCGCCTCGACCAGCCCCTTGCAGATGGTCAGGCCCAGGCCGGCCCCCCTCACCCCGTCGCCGCCGCCCGCCGCGGCATGCTTGCGGAACAGGTGCGGCAACTGCTCGGCGGGTACGCCCCGGCACTCGTCGGTCACCGAGATCGCCACGTGCACGCCGTCGCGTTCCGCGGCGATGCGGATGGGGGCCGACTCGGGAGAGTGCCTCGCCGCGTTCGACAGGAGGTTGCCGATGACCTGGACGATGCGGGCCCGGTCGGCCATCAGCCGGGGCAGGTCCTCCGGCAGGTCGATGCCGAGGGTGCGGTTGCCGGCGCCGCTCAGGAAGGTGCTCCGCGCGTGGTCCACCAGCGCCGCGACCTCCGTCGGCTCGGGCGACACCGACAGGGTGCCGGTCACGATCCGCCCGTGGTCGAGCAGGTCGCCGAGCAGGCCGCGCATGTGGTCGGCCTGCTCGTCGATGACCCGGAAGAACTGCAGCATCTCGGCCGGGTCGGGGGTCGTCGGGTCGCCGAGCACGGTGGCCGTCGAGCCCTTGATGGCGACCAGCGGCGTCCGCAGCTCGTGGCTCACGATGCCCAGGAACTCGGCCCGCATGCGCTCGATCTCCTCCAGCGGCGCGAGGTCCTGCAGGGTGACCATCATCGACTCGACGGTGCCGCCCCCCGGACGGATCGGCGTGGCGTTGACCAGGGTGGTGACGCTGCGGCCGTCGGGGACCGAGAGCGTGATCTCCTCCGCGCGTACCGTCTCCATGCCGGCGCCGCTCATCTGCCGCGCCATCGGGAGCTCGGCCAGCGAGACCTCGCGCCCGTCTGCCCGCCGGCACGTGACCACTTCCAGCAGCTCCTCGAGCGAGCGTTCCGGCATGCTCAGGCCCTTGACGATGCGCCGCGCCTCGCGGTTGATCGACACCGGCTCGCCGGTCGCGCCGTCGAAGACCACGACGCCCACCGGCGAGATGTCGATCAGCGTCTCCAGGTCGGCCCTCGCCCGCCGCTCGTCGCGGTGCGTTCGGGCGTTGGCGATGGCGGTGGCCGCCTGCGAGGCCAACAGCACCAGCACGTCTTCGTCGGCCTCGGTGAACTCCCGTCCGCCCGCCTTCTCGGCGAGAAAGAAGTTGCCGACGTGCTCGTCGCGGTGGCGCATCGGCGTGCCCAGCAGCGTCTTCGACCGCATCAGGTCGGTGGAGAAGCCGAGCGCCTTGACGTAGGCGGGCAGGTCCGACAGCCGCAGCGGCGCCTCGAGGTCGCGAAAGTGCTCGTGCAGCCGCAGCCCCTCCGTCCACTCGACCAACTGCTGCTTCTCGGCCGCGGTGATGCCGGAAGTGACGAAGTCCTGGACGTTGCCGGCGCCGTCGTCGGTGGTGAGGAGGCCGTAGCGGGCGTCGGCCAGCGTGCGGCCGCTGTCGACGACCTCCTGCAGCACCGTGTCGAGGTCGAGGCTCGAGCTGATGCGCAGCACCGCGTTGCTGAGCCTCGACACGCGCTCCTCGAGCGCCCGAACCCGGCGCCGTAGCGCGGCGGGACTCTCCTTCACGGATTCACCCTCGACAGGCCCGGCTCTCGGCAGATGAACGCGGCAAGGGCGCCGGGCGCGGCTGATGCCCGAGAGGGATCATGTTTCTGTCGTCGAATCAGGCCCTGCCAGACGCAAAAATATCATACTCCAGGCGGCTTCCGACATAACCGGGCCACGCTCGCCCGGCAGTCCTCCCGGGAAGGTGCGGGCGGCACGGGTCCGAGCCGCCCGTGGGAACGACCTGGCCGCTTCAGCCCCGGGCCCCGGGGGGCCGCGGCTCCGGTGACGCGGCCGCGGCGGTCGGCTTCGTCACGGCCGGGCGAGCCCGCCGCCGCGGCCCTCGACGCCGCTTCGGCCCCGGGCCCCGGGGAAGCCGCGGCTGCCCTCCCCCCGCAGCGACGCACCTGCCCGGGCGTCTCGGCCAGGTATCGCGTCCAGTCGTCCATCAGGCGGCGGCGCCGCTCGAACAGGTCCGACCGCGCATACGCGGCCTCGGTCTGGTTCCTGACCGTGTGGGCCAGGGCCGCCTCGACGACCTCCCGCGGGTGGTCGGTGCGCTCCGACGCCCAGTCGCGAAACGACGACCGGAAGCCGTGCGGCACTGCCGGGATGCCGAGCTCGCTCACGAGCCTGGAGATCGCCGCACCGTCTATCAGCCTGCCGCGGATGCTGGTGAACACCGGCTCGTCGGGCGCCGGCGCAGGGCGAAGCGCCTCCGCCTCGCCCAGCACCTCGGCCGCCCGGTCGCTCAGCGGCACCCGGTGCTCGCGCTTCGCCTTCATCCGCGAGGCCGGAATCGTCCACACCCGCCCCGCCAGGTCGACCTCGCGCCACCGCGCCAGCCGCACCTCGCCCGACCGCGTCGCCGTCAGCACCAGCAGCTCGAACGCCAGCTTCGTCCCGGTCCAGGCGTCCGACGCGCGAACCGCGGCCATCGCCGCCGCGACCTCGTGGTGCGGCAGCGCCCGCCGATGCTCGACCGGCGCCGGCCGCCGCGGCAGCGCCGCCGTGATCGCGTCGCCGGCCGGGTTGTCGGCGCGGTAGCCCTGCGCGATCGCCCACCGCATGACCGTGCTCACGCGCTGGTGCACCTTCCGGGCGGTGACGTGCTTGCGCGTCCAGATGGGCTCGAGCGCGGCCATGACGTCGGCCGTCGTCACATGATCGACGCTCGTGGCGCCGAGGTGGGGGAAGACGTAGTCACGCAGGCTCGCCCGCCACTGGCTGGCCGTCTTGCTGCCCTTCCGCCACGCCCCGCTGTAGATGTCGACGACCTTGACCGCCGCCTCCTCGAAGGTCGGCACCCCCGCCGAGCGCCGCCGGCCTGCGATGGTCGGGTCGCCGCCCTCCCGCGCCAGCTTCCGGTTGGCGAGCGCCGTCGCGCGGGCCTCGGCCAGCGAGACCAGGCGGTAGCTGCCGAGGCCGAGCGACCGGGAACGGCCGCGCACCATCAGGCGCTGAACCCAGCGCCGGGCCCCCGAGGGGTCCACCTGCAGGTAGAGCCCGTGGCCGTCGCTGTACCGACCGGCCGCGGCAACGCTGCGGCAGAACGCGTCGGTGAGGGCCTTGTCGGGATGCCTGCCCCGGCGCTTCGTGGCCCTCGGCTTCCTCGGGAGCATTCGCCGTCTCTTCCGGCTTCACGCGACGTGTTCGCACGCTGGCGGTCGTGGATGGCGGGCGGATCCGGCCGGCGGCCAGGGGCAGCCGTCGTCCAAGGGCCCCGCTCCGCCTCCTGCTCGTGCCTCCCGGCTCGCGTTCACCGAGCCGAGAATGTCGCCCCGCGCACGTTCGGGGGGCGACATCGTCTTCGGACTCCGCCTCCCGCGGCGCAAGGAGCAGCCGCCGGTGAAGCGAAATGGATGGTACACAACTGAAACGATCCATATGTGATCTCTGGTGGTATTGGAGTTCTAATATGGTGATCTCACGTTGTTTTTCGAGCTGGGCCGCTCACAAGAGGGGATGTCCGGCCTGTTAGTCGTCGGCACCGGGCAAGGTCGGGTTCGCCATCCTCGAGGATGACGAAGACGAGGCGTTCACTATCGAGGTGCTCGCGAGCGAGAGCACGGGCGTCTCGACGAGAACGACGAGCGGCAACAAGTTGATGACCGGCACCTGCGTCATCGACGATGACGAGACCAGGGACTCAAGATCGAGCGGACGTCGAAGGGCGCCATCTACGAGACTGGCGACGACCAGGAGTTCGAGATCACGGCCGACCGCGAACTGGTCGATCTGAGCCTCGACGTTCGGCTCGACCTGACCAACGCCGATGATGGGCTGCTGTTTCTCGCGCCTACGGGGTGAGCCCGACTTCGGATACCATCGTCAGCGGCGGGAAGATCGTCCGGTCGGGGCCGTAAGGACCGGAGCGAAGCGGAGGACGCGCGCAGCGCGTTGACGAACCGCCCGGCCCGTAGCGGCTACCTGGGCAGGGACGCCGCCCGGTCGCCCGTCGCGAGCAGGTACTCCGTCCAGTCGTCCATCAGGCGGCGCCGGCGTTCGAACAGGTCCGACCGCGCGTACGCGGCCTCGGTCTGATCGCGGACCCGGTGCGCCAGGGCCGCCTCGACCACCTCCCGCGGGTGGTCCGTCCGCTCCGACGCCCAGTCGCGGAACGACGACCGGAAGCCGTGCGGCACCGCCGCGATGCCGAGCTCAGCCACGAGCTTCGAGATGGTCGAGGCGTCGACCAGCCGGCCGCGGACGCTCGTGAACACCAGCTCGTGCGGCGCCGGGGAAGCGCGCAGCGCCTCGGCCTCGCCCAGCACCTCGGTCGCCCGTCCGCTCAGCGGCACCCGATGCTCGCGCTTCGTCTTCATTCGCGTGGCGGGGATCGCCCACACCCGGGCCGCCAGGTCGATCTCGCGCCACTTCGCCAGCCGGACCTCGGACGACCTCGTCGCCGTCAGCACCAGGAACTCGAACGCCAGCTTCGTCCCCGTCCACGCGCCCGAGCCGCGGACCGCCGCGACGGCCGCCGCGACCTCGCGGTGCGGCAGCGCCCGCCGATGCTCGACCGGCGCCGTCCTCCGCGGCAGCGCCGCCGTGATCGCTTCGCCGGCCGGGTTGTCGGTCCGGTAGCCCTGGGCGATGGCCCATCGCATGACGGCGCCGATGCGCTGGTGCACCTTCCGGGCGGTGACGTGCTTCCGCGTCCAGATGGGCTGCAGCGCGGCCATGATGTCGGCCGTCGTCACCTGATCGACGCTCGTGGCGCCGAGGTGGGGGAAGACGTGGTCGCGAAAGCTAGATCGCCACTGTCTCGCCGTCTTGCTGCCGTTCCGCCACGCCCCGCTGTAGATGTCGACGACCTTGGCCGCCGCCTCCTCGAAGGTCGGCGTCTCCGCCGGCCGGGACCGGACCGCCGGCGCCCCGGGCTCGCCGCCGGCGCGGGCCAGCTTCCGGTTGGCGAGCGCCCGCGCGCGGGCCTCGGGCAGCGAGACGAGGCCGTAGCTGCCGAGGCCCAGGGCCCGCGAACGGCCGAGCACCACAAGGCGCTGAACCCAGCGCCGGGCCCCCGAGGGATCCACCTGCAGGTAGAGCCCGTTCCCGTCGGCGTACCGCCCGGCCTCCGCGACGTTTCGGCAGAACGCGTCGGTCAGGGCCTTCTGCGGGTGCTTGCCCCTGCGCTTGCTGGCCCTCGGCTTCTTGGGGAGCATTCGCTCTTGTTCTCCCGTGCGACGCTCACCACCGTCCCAGCCGGTCCGCGTAGGCGAATATGGCCGGCAGTCCGCCCGTGTGCACGAAGACCACCCGGCTGCCCCGGGCGATGCGCCCCGAGCGCACGTGGGCGATCAGGCCCGCCATCGCCTTGCCGGTGTAGACCGGGTCGAGCAGCAGCGCCTCTTGCCGCGCCGCCATCTCCATCGCCTCGCGCACCGCGTCGTTGAGCCTGCCGTAGCCCGGTGCGAGCGCCGCGTCGCACACGTCGACGGCGCCCGCGTCGAATGCCTCCGGGCGCTCGATCATGGCCGCCAGGGCCGACGCCACCTGCGCCACCCGCGCCGCCTGCCGGCGCGCATCGCGCCGCACGCAGATGCCGTGCACCGGCATCGCTGCGTCGAGCGCGCGCAGGCCCACCAGGAGGCCCGCGTGGGTGAGCGCGCTGCCCGAGGCGCAGACCACCGCGTCGAACCTGCTGCCGAGCGCCGCCGCCTGCGTCACCATCTCCCGGGCGGCCAGGACGTAGCCGAGCCCGCCGAGCGGCGGGCGCCCCGGAGCCGAGTGAATGACGTAGGGTCGGCGGCCCTCGTCGGCGAGCGCGCCGGCGAGGCGCTCGAGCGCGGCGTCGGCCGCCGCCTCGTCTTCGCCCACGGGCAGCGCGTGCAGCGTCGCCCCGAGCAGCCGATCCACCAGCACGTTGCCCGAAGCGCGGTAGAGGCGGCCGCCCTCGTCCACGCGCTCCTCGAGCTGGACGTGCGCGTCCATTCCGAGCTGGCGGCCCGCGGCGGCGGCGACGCGCACGAGGTTCGACTGCACCGCCCCGGTGACCAGCACCGTGTCGGCGCCGCGCGCCCGCGCCTCGCCGAGATGGAACTCGAGCTGGCGCACCTTGTTGCCCCCGAACGCGAGCCCCGTGCAGTCGTCGCGCTTCACCCACAGCTCGATGCCCAGGGCGGCCCCGAGGCGCGGGGCCGCGTCCAGCGGGGTCGGCGCGTGGCCGAGCCTCGCTCTCGGGAACCGCTCGACGGCGGCGATCGGGTCGGACATGACGGTGGCGGCTCGGTCGCACGACGCATCCGCGCGTTCTGGCAGGCGCAGGCGAAGCGCTTCGAGCCGGAGCGCTTGCCGAACCGGCGGCCGCAAATCAGACTGAGCGCGCTATTCCTGGACGCCGGGCGCGGCGTCGAGCTTGTCGAGGATTACGCAGCCCCTCCTCCACGGAGCCGCGCGTGGCCGGCGCGCGGACTCGCGTGTCGGCGTCATGCCGGGTGACGGCGATGGTGCACGGCTCCTCCATCAGCTCGTTCACGCTCATGGCGCGATGGTGGGCGAGCACCTTCATCCGTGCGTGCGTATCGGCGGGAAGACGGACGGTCGGCGTCGACATGTCCTACATGCCCCGCGCGTCGTAGGTGGCCGGCATGAGCGAGCGGACCTGGATGCCCCAGTGGTCCCCCGCGCGGGTCACGATCCAGAGCGCGGGCACCGTCCAGTAGCGGGTGCCGTCGGGGCGCCACCGCGAGAAGGTGAGCTCGAAGTGCACCTTGTTCCGGGTCACGACGCTCGGCTCCAACGCGTCGATGGTGCTCATGTGCCAGCCTTCGTCCCGCCGCATCCGGTCGAAGTCGGGGCGCGGGCCGTCGCCGGCAGACCCGGCCACCGAGAACCCGCCGCCGGGGGTCATGAACAAGTGCGGGTGGTTGAGCGTCTCGACCGTGCCGTCGACGTCGCCGGTGTTGAAGGCCGTGAAGAAGTCGAGCACGGCGCGGCGCGCCCCCGCGACGATCTCCGCCCGCTCGCCGGCCTGGAGATCCTCGGGCTCTCCGGCCGGGGCCCGAAGCTGGATGGCCCAGCCGTCGTCCCGCCGGGTCACGATGTAGAAGACCCGCGACGTGCGATAGGCCGCGTCGTCGGCGCGGTAGCGGCTGAAGCCGATAGTCGCGTGCACCTTGTCGGGCGACGACCGGAGCACCGTGTACGAGTCGAAGTCGAACGAGCTGCGGCTCCACCCCTCGCGCGCCCGCATCTCGTCGAAGCCGGCCGAGAAGTCCTCCGGCCGGTCGTCCACGATCAGCGCCCCGCCGCCCGGCACCGTCGCGAAGGGAAAGTGCATGGCCCGGCGCAGGCTCGCGTCGTCGCCGGTGTTCCACTGCGTGATGAACGCCTCCAGCGCCTGACGCGCCGCCGTCTCCGCAGCCTCGTCCCCCGCCGCCGCATCCCGGGTCTGGGCCGCGCCGGGCGCGGCGACCACCAGCAGACCCAGGGTAAGAACCGCTGCCGTGTCGAGATTGATGTTCATCATGGATATCGTCTCGCGGGCGGAGCGGGAACCCGCCAAAACCGGCTGCATCCGGGTTGCAGTTGGCAGCCTTGTATCGATCACTGTCCTCGAGGGTCGCTCCTCGTGCGACGCCTCGAGACCGTCCGCGAGCTGGGTGGCGACGGCGAGCGCCTCGTGCAGCGGCAGCGGCCCCCGGGCGATGCGCCTCTCCAGCGTCTGCCCGTCGACCAACTCGAGCACCAGCGCCCGCACGCCGCCGTCTTCCTCGATGCCGTGAATCTGGGCGATGTTCGGGTGGTTGAGCGACGCCAGAAGCTCGGCTTCCCGCTGGAACCTCGCGAGGCGGTCCCGGTCGGCGGCGAAGGCGTCGGGGAGCAGCTTGAGGGCGACGTCGCGGTTCAGCCGGGTGTCGCGCGCGCGGTAGACATCGCCCATGCCGCCCGCGCCGAGGACGCCCGCGACATCGAAGTGCCCCGCGAACCGGTCGCCTACCGTCAACGGCATGCCGCCCGGAAAGGGTACTACAGGATCGGTGAACCGGAAGACAGGCCTCGACCACGCATCCGACCCTGGGCCGGGACGTCCTCCCGACCGAAGGGTCCGGCTCGGGGACCGGACGAGGACGTTCACGCCGCCGCCGCGCCAGTGTCGCGCAAACCTTCGTTTGCGACACTTGTTCGACCGCCTCGGCCGGAACCTCGCCGGCCGCCTCGTGTTCTGGCGTTCGGTTCCGGGCCGGGAGTCCCACGGTCTGGGAGAATCGCCCGATCACCACGTCGCCCGCGACGGCCCGCGGAATGCGCGGGGCAGCCCGTGAGTACCAACCCCGGCCGCGCGGTGACGCGGAGCCCATGGTGGCCCCGCGTACAATGGCGCGGCTGCGAGGACGCAGCCGCGGGCGCGGGGGCTGTCGAGCCCACCCATGCCCGGGTGGCCACCGTCAGCCTCTGCTTCCCCGTTCCCGCGGGGCTTGGTGTGGAGGCCTTGAATGCGAGCTCTCGTCGTCACGGTGGGGATCGTCGTCGTCCTTCCGGGCGCGGCGTCCGCGCAGCTTGCGCCGCGGGATCAAGCGCAATTCGAGCAATGGTTCACGGGCTGGACCCTGGTGTCGGACGCGCCGGACTGCAACGAGGGCAACGGC
>JAJEEA010000253.1 GCA_022821235.1 Vicinamibacteria bacterium | reverse complement strand
CGGGACCGGCGCCGGCCACCCGGCGCCCCCGACGGCCGGGGTCGGCAGCCCGCGCCCCACCCGCACCCCGCACAGGAACGCGGCGACCGCGGCCATGACCGCGATCATCGTCAGAAACACGAGCTGCTTGGGGCCGACCGTCAGCTCAGGCCGAAGCGTCCTTCCCATCGTCGCTGTTGTTCTTTTCGGCCGTCTTGGCGTTCGGCAGCAGGTTCAGGAACTCGACGGGGACCGGGAACAGGATCGTGGAGTTCTTCTCCGTGGCGATCTCGGTCAGCGTCTGCAGGTAACGCAAGGTCACCGCGAGGGGCTGGGTGCCGATGACCCCGGCCGCCTGCGACAGGCGCTCCGACGCGTTGAACTCGCCCTCGGCGTGGATGATCTTCGCCCGCTTCTCGCGCTCCGCCTCGGCCTGCTTGGCCATCGCCCGCTGCATGTTGTCGGGCAGGTCGACGTGCTTCACCTCGACCGCCGACACCTTGATGCCCCACGGGTCGGTCTGCTGGTCGAGCAGGTGCTGCAGGTCGCGGTTGAGCCGCTCCCGTTCCGACAGCAGATCGTCGAGGTCGACCTGCCCGAGGACGCTCCGCAGCGTCGTCTGGGCGAGCTGCGACGTGGCGTAGTTGAAGCTCTCGACCTCGACGATCGCCTTCTGGGGGTCCATCACCCGAAAGTAGATGACCGCGTTCACCTTCACCGACACGTTGTCGCGGGTGATGATGTCCTGGGGCGGGACGTCCATGACGATGGTCCGCAGCCCCACCCGGACCATGCGGTCGATGGGCGCGAAGACGAGGATGACCCCCGGCCCCTTGGGCCGCGGCAGCAGCTTGCCGAGCCGGAAGATCACCCCGCGCTCGTACTCGTTGAGGATCTTGATCGAGCTCGCCAGATAGAAGGCCACCATCAGGCCCACGATGAGCATGGGGTTGTTGAGCAATGTGGTCACTGCAGTCTCTCCCCGACCCGTTCCGCGGGCCGCTCGGGCGACACCGTCAGGGTCATGCCGTCGATGCCGACGACGCGCACGCGCGCGCCGCGCGGGATGGGCTCGCCGGCCGTCGCCGACCAGATCTCGCCGTGGGTCGCCACGCGGCCGAGCTCGCCCGTCTCTATCGGTTCCATCACCTCGCCCCGCTGGCCGACCATGCCGTCGGAACCGGTCACCGGGGCGCTGAGGTGGGCGCGGATGGCCAGTCGCCCCAGCAGGGTCACGAGCACCGCCAGCGCCCCCACCACCGAGAGGACGAACGGCCACCCCGGCTGCAGCTCGGGCAGGGGCGAGTCGATCAGCATCACCGCCCCGAACACCATGCTCAGCAGCCCCCCGGCGGCGAGGGCGCCGAAGGTGGGGGTCAGCATCTCGAGAATCAGCAGGACGAGCCCGAACAGCAGCAGCAGCAGCCCCACGTAGTTGACGGGCAGAATCTGCAGCGCGAAGAACGCCAACAGCAGGCACAGCCCGCCGGCGACCCCGGGCAGGATGGCGCCGGGGCTCCACAGCTCGATGGTCAGCCCCAGGGTGCCGAGGCTCAGCAGCAGCACCGCAATCTGCGGATGGGCGATGGCGCTCAACAGGCGCTGCCGCCACGTCATCTCGACGGGCTCCACCCGCGCCCCGGCGGTGCGCAGCACCTCCTCCGTCCCGTCCCACCGGGTGACCGTCCGCCCGTCGAGCGCCTCGATGAGGGCGTCGAGGTCGTCGACGACGAGGTCGATCAGGGGCGGATCGGCCTCGAGGGCCTCCTCCTCGGTGAACGACCGGCTGTCGACCACCGCCTCCTCGGCCAGCTCGACGTTCCGCCCGCGCTGCGCGGCCAGCGACCGCGCATAGGCGGCGACGTCGGAGGCGGCCTTCTCGGCCACCGTCTCGTCCATCGGCTGCCCGCTGCCGGCCACCGGGTGCGCCGCCCCCACGTGGGTCCCGGGGGCCATGGCCGCGACGTCGGCCGCGATGGTGATGAGGAAGCCCGCCGACGCCGCCCGCGCCCCGCTCGGGCCCACGAACACCACCACCGGCACCCGCGACTCGATGATGGCGGTGTTGATGTCGCGGGTCGAGTCCACCAGCCCCCCCGGCGTGCGCAGCACGAGGACGACGACGTCGGCCTCCGCGGCCGCGGCGTCGGCGAGGGTCTGGACGATGAACTCGGCCGAGGCGGGGTGGATGAGGGCGTCGACCTCGGCCACGTGGACCAGCGGCGCGCCCGACGGGGCGCCGGCCCGGGCGGCCGGGTCATCCGCCTCGACCGCCGTCGTCTCGAGGCGCCCGCCCTCCCCGGCCGCCGCCGTCCCGGCCGGCTCGGCGGGCTGACCCGCGGGCAAGGGGCCGTCGAACGCAACCAGGATCGCCCCGATCGCGATCAGGCGAACCGGCAAACGAAACCGCGGCGCGATCATGTCGATTCCTCGGGTGCCGCGCGATCGGGAGCCGCCGGTCGACCCGCACCCCGTCTCCCATGTTAACGCGTGGCCGCCCCCGGCAAAAGGTCTCCGGGGATATCTGGTAGAGTTTGGGGCGCCGTGAGAGGAACGCCGCCGAATGCGCCGGAGACCGGGGCGCCTTCACGCCGCCGGCCGTGACCGCGACCGTGCACGCGGCGGCGATCATCGCGGGGGGCCGGGGGCGCCGCCTGGGCGGGCTCGACAAGAGCCGGCTCGTCGTCGGCGGCCGGCGCATCATCGACCGGCAGCTCGCAGTGCTCGGCCAGGTCGCCCCGTGCGTCCTCGTGGTCACCGACGACCATCACCGCTTCCGCGCGTCGGGGCTTCAGGTCTGCGGCGACGTCGTGCCGGGGGCGGGTCCGCTGGGAGGCCTGCACACCGCGTTGACCCGGTCGCCGGGCCGGCGCACCCTCGTCGTCGCAGGCGACCTGCCGTTCCTGTCGGCGGCCTTCGTGCGCCACCTCGCGGCCCGGGCGCCGCATGCCGACGCCGTGGTCCCGCGGAACGCGGCGGGCCCCCAGCCGCTGTGCGCGGTCTATGATCGGGGCTGCGTCGAGGTGATCCGCGCCCGGATCGAAACGGGACGGCGCCGTCTGGTGGATCTGGCCGGCTGGTTGCGCGTGACCGAGGTGGGGCCGGACGAGGTGGCCGCCTTCGACCCCGACGGCATGCTGCTCTTCAACGTGAACACGCCGGCCGACCACGCCCGCGCCGTCGCCGCCGCCGGCCGGCCACGCCCCGATGCGAGAGCGCCCCTGGCCGGCCCGGCATGAGCCGATGGAGCCACCCGCGCCGGTGGTTCTCGGCCGGTTCCGGGCGCGCGGCGGCCCCGTCCGCGCCGCGG
>JAJEEA010000202.1 GCA_022821235.1 Vicinamibacteria bacterium | reverse complement strand
CCCGGGCCGGCGTTCCGCCTGCATTCGGGCCGCGCCCCCTGCCGTCGGCGCCGGGTCGACATCCTCGCCCGCCGGCGCCCGGGCGGAATCAGGTCTCGGCGGCGGGTGATGCCCTCACCGGGCGGCCGCGGCCAGCGCCGCCGCGGTGACGAAGCGGGGCTGGATGTCGATGGGGATGTGCCCGAGCCGGTCCAGGGCCTGCCGCATCGCCGGGGTCACGACCCCCCGGGTCTCGAGAATCCGTTGCGCGGCGTCGAAGTCGCCGGTGGCCTGCACCGTCATGAGCTCGCGGGCGAGGGCGGTGACGGTGTCCCGGATGCGCCCGTGGTCGACCGCGAAACGCCCGTCGACGTCGACGGTCACCGCCCCCGCGTCGAGGAACGTGTTGAGCTGGATGGCCACGCCGCGCCCGTGCGCCTCGTTGATGCCGAAGCGGATGGAGCGGAACGTCGAGGCGAGGAACGTGGTGTACATGCTGCGCTCGAGCGACCGGTCGACGACCCCCCGGTCGATGAGCTCGCGCAGGGCCCAGAGGCCGGCGACGTCGGCCTTGGCCTCCTCGATGGTGCTGTGTGTCTCGCGGAGCTCCTGCCGGACGGTGGTCCGCCGGCCGTCGACGGTGATGGTGCCGGGCCCGAGACCGTGCATCAGCTCGTGCATCAGGATGTGGGTGAAGAACGCCTCGAACGTGACCTCCCGCCGCTCGGCCGGCCGCAGCGTCACCTGGGCGATGGGGGTCAGGACGCGCTGGAACTTGGCTTCCTGCACGTTCTTCAGCATGACCCGCTTCGAGCCCTTCTCGCGGACCACCCGCTCGTCGTTGGGCAGGTTGAACGCCGCCGTCTGGACCCCGCTGTTCGCGTCGCCGGCAGTGAAGACGACGTTGACGACGCGGATCGGGGCGAGGGCGCCGAGGGCGGGGTTGCGGAACCGCGGGTCGATCGGCAGCGTGTCCTCCAGCCCCTGCAGCTCGGCGCCGAAGCGTTCCAGCGTCGCCGTCTCCGCCGCGTCGCGGACGGTGACGAACGCCTCGAACGCCGCCTTGTAGTTGAACCACTCGTCCTCGTAGACCTCGTAGGGGCCGATGGTCGGCTCGATCGCCGAGTCGAGCTCCATCCACGCCACGTCGCTCTCGTAGTAGTCGTTGCTCGCGAAGGCGGCCGCGCGGGTCTCCAGGTAGCGCCGGAGCGTCGGGTCCGCGGTGGCGCGGGCGCCCGCGAGCAGGTACGCGGCGGCGATGGCCAGGGGCCCCTCGTACTCCGCGCTGTAGGGCACGCTCGCGAACCCGCCTTCGGACGTGCGGCGGATGGTGGTGAAGTACCCCGTGGCGGCGGCGCGGGCCGGCCCCTCGAGCCCGTCCAGCCACGCCGCGACCTCGTCGCGCGTCGCCCCGGCGGGGTAGTAGTTGGCGCCCGCGGGCTTGGAGGGCGCGCCGGCGACGAACGGCCGCTCGTCCTCGATGCGCGACCACGGGCCCTTGTTGAGCAGGAAGTAGTCGAGGGCGGCCTGCCCCGCGGCGCTCCGGTCCCCGGCGAGCGAAACGAGCATCGCGGGGTTGCCGGCCCAGACCTGCTCGAGGAAGATCCCGTCCATCACGCGGGCGGCGTCGATGATGTGGCCGAGCGCCCGGCGTTCCGAGTCGGGCAGCCCCGACAGATCCGCCCCGATGTCCACGGGTGCGAACAATCGCGTCATCGTGGTCCCCTGGCCTCCCGCGGCGGCCGTGGCGCCGGTGAGGGCGCCGGCGCCGGCGACGCCGACGGCCAGCAGGATGGTCCCGGCGCCGCCGAACGGTCTCCGCGTCTTCGTCATCCTCACCTCCAGTGTTCGGGCGGCTCGTTACCATCATGGAACGGCCGGCGGGGCCGAGGCAAGGCGGCGGATTGGTACACTGGTAATCGGCCGTGCCGGTTCGCGGCCGCGCCGGTTCGCGGTCGGGGCGGGTTGCCGCGGGTCGCCGCAAGTCCGCCTGCGCGCGGTGTCGACTTCCGCGGCGCTCGCGGACCCGGCGAGGGCGCTGGCGGGCGCGGAACGGATCGCGGGTGCGGGTCGGCGGCGCCGGAGGCGTGGCGAGGCCGCCCGCGGCGCCCGTTCGACCGAGCGACGACCGGGGGTCGCCGGAGGCTCCCGGGTCTCCGGCGGCAGGAGTGCACATGACGAGCTCGACACAGGTTGCGGTGATCGGCGGGGGACCGGGCGGGTACGCGGCCGCGTTCCTCGCCGCGGACCTGGGCATGCGCGTGACCCTCGTCGACGAGGCCCCGAACCCCGGCGGCGTCTGCCTGTACCGGGGGTGCATGCCGTCGAAGGCGCTGCTGCACGTGGCCAAGGTGGTGACCGAGGCCCGCGAGGCCCGTCACTGGGGCGTCGACTTCGGCGAGCCGGCGCTGGACGTCGACCGGCTGCGGAGCTGGAAGGACGAGTCGGTGGCCCGGTTGACGGGAGGTCTGGGGCAGCTCTCGAGCCAGCGCGGAGTGACGTACCTCCAGGGCCGGGCGGAGCTGACGGGGCCGACGTCGGCGCGGGTGTCGTCGGCCGACGGCGGGGTCGCGACGCTCGGTTTCGAGCACGCGATTCTCGCCACCGGGTCGAGGCCGGCGGCGCCCGGCCCGCTCGCTCTCGACAGCGATCGGGTCTGGGACTCGACCCGCGCCCTCGAGATCCCGTCGGTCCCCGAATCGCTGCTCGTGGTGGGCGGGGGCTACATCGGGCTCGAGCTGGGGTCGGTGTACGCCGCGCTCGGCTCGAAGGTCACGGTGGTCGAGATGACCGCCGGCCTGCTGCCGGGGGCCGACCGCGATCTCGTGGCGGTCGTCGCGCGCCGGCTCGGCCGGGCGTGCGAGGCGGTGCTTCTGGAGACGACGGTGACGGCGCTGGTCGAGGACGGCGACGGCGTCTCGGTGACCCTGAAGGGCAGGGACGGCGAGTCGGCGCAACGGTTCGACCGCGTGCTGGTGGCGGTAGGCCGGGTCCCCAACTCGGACGTGCCGGGGCTGGACCTGACCGCGGTCGGCCGCGACTCGCGCGGTTTCGTCGTCGTCGACGGCCAGCGGCGGACGGCCGAGCCGACGATCTTCGCGGTCGGCGACCTCGTCGGCGAGCCGATGCTCGCGCACAAGGCGAGCCACGAGGCGCGTATCGCGGTCGAGGCCATCGCGGGCCACAAGGCGGTGTTCGAGCCCGCCGCCATCCCCGCCGTCGTGTTCACCGACCCGGAGGTGGCCTGGTGCGGCCTCACCGAGACGCAGGCCCGGGCGGAGGGGCGCGCGGTGGAGGTGGCGAAGTTCCCCTGGGGGGCCTCGGGGCGGGCGGTCACCCTCGACCGGCCGGCCGGCGTCACCAAGCTCGTCATCGAGCCCGAGTCGGAGCGCATCCTCGGGGTGGGCATCGCGGGCACCGGGGCGGGCGAGCTGATCGCCGAGGGGGTGGTGGCGATCGAGATGGGGGCCACCGCGTCCGACCTGCGGCTGTGCATCCACCCGCACCCCACCCTGTCCGAGACCCTGATGGAGTCGGCCGAGGTCTTCTTCGGCCGGAGCACCCACGTCTACCGGCCGAGAAAGCGCTAGCCGCCGCCGGGCGTTCGGGACGCGGGCGCCCGCCGTCAGGCCGATGCGGCGGCGGCCCCGGCGTCAGGAGGTGGCGCGGTTCGCCGCGGCGATCGCGTCCGCCTGCTCGTGGGCGTGGTAGGAGCTTCGCACCAGCGGCCCGGACTCGACGTGCCGGAAGCCCAGCCCCAGCGCCTCCTCCTTCAGCTCGGCGAACTCGTCGGGGTGGTAGTAGCGCGCCACCGGCAGGTGGGCGGGCGACGGGCGGAGGTATTGGCCTATCGTCACGATGTCGCATCCCGCGCGCCGCAGATCGGCCAGGGCCGCGGCGAGCTCGTCCCGGGTTTCGCCGAGGCCCACCATGATCCCCGACTTCGTGGCCACGCGGGGGCGGTGGCGGCGGGCCCGGGCCAGAACCCGGAGGGCGCGCTCGTAGCCGCCGCCGGGGCGCGCCCGCCGGTACTGGCCGCGAACGGTCTCCAGGTTGTGGTTCAGGACGTCGGGTCCCGCCGTCAGCACCACGTCGAGCGCGCCGGCGCTTCCGCCGAAGTCCGGCACGAGGGTCTCGACGCGGCAGTCCGGGGCCAGGGAACGGATGGCGGCGACGGTGGCGGCGAAGACCCCGGCGCCGCCGTCGTCGAGGTCGTCCCGGTCGACGGAGGTGACGACGGCATGCTCGAGACCGAGGGCCCGCACCGCTTCCGCCACCCGCGCCGGCTCCCCCGGGTCGACGGGGCCGGGCCGTCCGTGCTCCACGTTGCAGTAGGCGCACGCCCGCGTGCAGACCCCGCCCAGGATCATGAAGGTCGCGGTCCCGTGGTGCCAGCACTCGCCGATGTTCGGGCAGTTGGCCTCTTCGCACACGGTGTGCAGCCCCTGCTCGCGGACGAGCCGCTTCAGGCGCCGGTAGCCCGTGCTGCCCGGCGCCCGGACCCGCAGCCAGCGGGGCTTGGCCTCCGCCGGGACCGGCTCGGGGCGGATCCGGCGTCCCCGGTAGAAGGTCGCCGGCGCGGAGGCCGTTCGTTCGTCCAGCGTCGCCATGCCCGGAATCGTACCGCGCCGTCGCGCCCCGGCGCAACGCGGGCGCCGGCGCCGCCGGGGAGGGAGCGCGGCCGCGGTCCCGCGGGGGCGGGGGCGCACGACGGGAGAGTGACGCGGCGCAGCGCAGGACGTGCCCCCCCGCGTGACGGGCGGTTCGAGGGGGCCCGGGGTGGTCGTCCGACCCTGCCGCCATGAACCGGGGCGGGCGGACAGGATTCGCCGGGGGCGCTAAAATCGTGTAAACTTGCGCTGGTGCCGTGTGGGCACCGTAGCGCCGCCCGTACGGAGGACGCGGCCCCGGTTTCGGCCGGCCGGCAACCCGGATGCCGGGTGACTCGCGGTCGGGCGAGCGGGGATGGCGAGGGTCGACGGGCGGGACGCGGCGCCGTGTTCTTCGGTTGACGAAAGGCACGATCGGGCCGGGATGCGCGCCGGCCCCTCAGACCGACACTCTCACCCCCCCTCGGCCCGGGCCGCCCGTGAGCCACGGCGCCGCGGCCGGTGAACGACACGGAGGAGTCGATGGCGTACAGCATTTGTGAACCCTGCGTCGGGACCAAGGACACCGCCTGCGTGGACGTGTGTCCGGTGGACTGCATCCACCCGCGCAAGGACGAGGACGAGTTCGAAGCCGAGACGATGCTCTACATCCATCCGGAAGAGTGCATCGACTGCGGCGCCTGCGTGCCCGCGTGCCCGGTCGAGGCGATATTCGCCAACGACGAAGTGCCCGATCAGTGGGAGAGCTTCATCGAAGTCAACGCCAACTGGTACGAAGGCAAGTAGCGAGCGAGCCTCCCATGGGTTTGATCGACCATCGCTTCGAAGACAACTTCATCACGACGAACCTCGACAAGGTCCTCAACTGGGCGCGACAGTCCTCGTTGTGGCCGATGGGGTTCGGGCTGGCCTGCTGCGCCATCGAGATGATGGCGACGTCGGCGTCCCGGTTCGACATCGCGCGGTTCGGCGCCGAGGTCTTCCGCGCGTCGCCGCGCCAGGCCGACCTGATGATCGTCGCCGGCACCGTCACCAAGAAGATGGCCCCGGTGCTGCGGCGGCTCTACGACCAGATGCCCGAGCCGAAATGGGTCATCTCGATGGGAAGCTGCTCGAACGCCGGGGGGCCGTTTCCCACGTATTCGGTGCTGCAGGGCGTGGACAAGGTGGTGCCCGTCGACGTCTACGTGTCCGGGTGTCCGCCCCGCCCCGAGGCGCTGCTCTACGGGTTGCTGCGCCTCCAGGACAAGATCCGGCGCGAGAACACGGTGTTGCGCAAGGAACGGGTCATCATGGCGGGGCAGAGCGAGCCCATTCTCGTCGAGGACCGGGGGTAGCGGCCGTGCAGCAGTTGTCGAAGCTCTTTCGGATGGTGTTCCTGGTCGATCTGATCAAGGGACTGCTGGTCACGCTCAGGTACACGCCGCAACCCGCGTTCACCTTCCAGTATCCGGCCGAGCGGCGCCCCGTCGCGCCCCGCTTCCGGGGCGTGCTCAGGCTGCAGGTCG
Source organism: Vicinamibacteria bacterium (assembly GCA_022821235.1). Classification (GTDB taxonomy): domain Bacteria; phylum Acidobacteriota; class Vicinamibacteria; order Vicinamibacterales; family UBA8438; genus JAJEEA01. The sequence continues at coordinate 15,433 of JAJEEA010000202.1, read as the reverse complement.
AGCCGGAGACCGGCGCGCAGACCTGCATCGTGTGCGACCAGTGCGCCAAGGTCTGTCCCGACGAGCTCATCTTCCTGGGCGGACACCGCGAGCCCGGTCACAAGATCAAGGTGCTCGACTTCTTCGACTTCAACCTGTCCCGCTGCAGCTTCTGCGGTCTGTGCTCGGAGGTTTGCCCGACCAAGCCGGTCAAGGCGCTCATCATGAGCGAGGACTACGAGCTCGGCAGCTACGACCGCCAGAAGCAGATTCTGCGCGTCGACGACATGTACGACGGCGTGGAGATCGAGCAGTATTCGCGCTAGGAGTCCGCGCGGTGGAACGGCGCGCGGCTCCTGGGTCGGCGGGGCGTTGAGCGGAGCCGCAGGCGCCCTCCGATCCGGGGGGCGGCTCCTTCGGGCGCCGACCCGCGCCGCCCGAGGGCTCCGCCGGCCCGCCGGAGGCTCCGGTTCGTCGCGGTTCCGCCGTCCGGTGGAGGTGATATGAGACTTGCGTCACGCGCACTGATGTCGTTGGCGGTGCTGGCGGCGCTGTCGGTCGTCCTTGGCGCTCAGCCGACGCCGAACGCGTCGCGAATCGAGGCCCGCATTCAGCTCGGCAATCTGCTGCTCGACGATCTGCGCTACTGGGAGGCCATCCGCGCTTTCGAGGAGGCGCGGGAAGGGGCCACCGACGAGCAGCGCCTGCGTTCGACCGCCGGCATGCTCAAGGCGCTGCTGCCGGTCGCGGAGTTCACCCGCGCGCAGATCGAGTCGCAGATCCTGCTGGACCTCGCTCCGTCCGAGCCCGAGATCATGGCTCTGGTCGGGGACGCCCTGTGGGGCGGTGGACTGTTCGACGAGGCGGAGCAACTGTACCGCGACGCGCTGGCCCTCGACCCGGGCTCCGGCGCGGCCCGGCACGGCTTGGCGAAGAGCCTCACGACCCGCCAGCGCTACGAGGAGGCGCTCGACTGGGTCCGGGCGGCGCTCGACGCGACTCCCGGTCTGCCCGCGGCGTATCACACGTTGGGGTACATTCACCGGCGCACACGCCGGTTCGCCGAGGCGGCCGACGCCTATGAGCGTTACATCGAGCTGCTGCCCGGGTGGGCCGAGACCGAGAAGGCGGACTGGGCGCGGTCCGAGGTGCAGTTCCTGCGCTCGTTCGGCGACCGCCCCGCGGTCGAGATGATGACGCCGGGGCAGCTTCACACCATTCCGTTCAGGCTGGTCGACGAGAAGGTCATCGTCCAGGGCCGGGTCAACGGCCGTGACATGGTCGACTTCGTCGTCGACACCGGGGCCGAGCAGACGGTGCTCTCCCAGCCCGTCGCGCAGCGGCTCGGGGTGCGCCCCGTCAGCACGACGCTGAGCGCCGGCGTCGGCGAGATCGGCTTCCGGGGCCTGCAGGCGGGCCGGCTCGAGTCGCTCGAGTTCGGCTCGCTCGGCATCCGGAACATCCCCGCGTTGATCAAGAGCCCCCCGCTCGGCGGTCTCCCCACGCCGGAGGCCGAGGCGTTCTCGCCGCTCGCGGTCGGGCTGTCGATGATCGTCGACTACGCCCGCCAGGAGATCGTCGTCGGCGAGGAGCTGCCCGAAGAGCCTTTCGACGTGTCGATGCCCCTCAGGCAGCATCGGCTCGCGGTCGTGCGCGGCGTCGTCAACGACCAGATTCCCCGGAGCTTCGTGGTCGACACCGGCGGCGAGGTCATCTCCATCAGCCGGGGCACGGCCAACCTTCTGCCTCCGCTCGAGGTGCGGCAGGTGCCCGTCAACGTCTACGGCACCTCCGGGTGGGACGAGCAGGCCTATCTGCGGCCCGGCACCTCGCTCGCCTTCGACCAGTTGCTCTATCCCAACTACTCGGTGGTGGTGCTCAACCTGCACCGCCCGAGCGCCCTCCTCGGCTTCCACATCGGCGGCACCGTCGGCCACCATTTCCTGAGCGACTATCGGGTCGTGCTCGATCTGGGCCGAAGCGAGATGCGGTTGACGCGGCTCTGAGTGCCGCGGGCGAGTCGGCGCGGCTCCGGCCCGCCGCGCGAACGGCAGACAGCCCGTGCCGAGGCCCCTGTTCGGGGTCCGGCACGGGCTGTCTGCTCTTGCGGCGGTCGGGCCACCCGCCCCGGAGGATGCCGTTGGGCTCCGGGGGTCTGCGCCGCAGAACGGCGCGGACCCCCCGTCCACAGCTCGGCCGGCGCCAGGCCGGTGAGCCCCGGGGCGAGTCAGAAGTCGAACCCGATCCAGAAATCGAAGCGCGGATTGCGGAAGGCGGCGCTGCCTCCCCGGGTCGCGAAGAGGATGTTCTCCCACTCCTCGTTGAAGAGCGTCCGCCACGACCAGTCGAAGTGCATCGGGATGCCGATGACCGACGTCGTCAGGCCGATGCCGTACGACGCCCGCCCGTCCACGAGCCGGAACCCGGAGACCGGCGCGGGGTCGCCGAACACCTCGAAGAACTCTCCGGTCACGGGGTTCTGGCCGAAGCCGATGGTGGGGGTCACCGTGTCGCCGCCGGTGGCGAACCACGTGAACGGCCGGTCGTTGAGGCTGGCGCCCCCGATGTTGAAGAAGAAGGTGCCGCGGATGCCGCCCATCAGGCCGATCGGGGTGAGCATCGCCTCGATGAGGGGGAAGCGCAGCTCGGCGTTGAAGAAGGCGGCGTTGTGGCCGATGAACTCGAGGTACTCGTAGCCGCGCATCTCCGAGTTGCCGCCGAAGTAGAGGAAGTCCGGGAAGTCCCCGAAGCTCTTGAGGGCGCGGCCGCGCAGGGCGAGCACGCCCGTCTCTCCGATCCGCATGTAGTAGCGGGCGTCGGCGTCGAGGGTCTTCTTGCCGAGGAACGTGGTGCCCACCGTCGGCGCGTAGTTGAAGGCGAAGCGCATCGTGTTGCCGGACACCGGCCCGAACTCGCGGAAGACGGTGGTCTCCTGGATGAACGAGACCCCCACCGGCATCTGCGAGCCGTTGCGGAACAGTTGGGTGCCGAACTGCTGCTGCTGGTACTGGTCGGACTGCTGCTGGAGAAACGGGTCGTTGAACCGCTCGTTGAAGTGGAATATCCCGCCGTTCACCTCGAGGCGGCGGTAGCGGTCGAGCGGGTAGATGCCGAAGGCGCTGCCGCCGCGTATCGTCTGCGACGCGATGGCGTCGTCGCGGCTCAGGAAAGCGAGCGACGGGGCGTACCAGCCGGCCGCGCCGTAGAAGAACATCTCCTGCGAGAACCCCTGCAGCGCGAACTGAAGGCGGCCGCTCTGGTTGAAGTACGAGCCCGAGAAGGTCCGGTACTGATGGATCGAGTAGGCCATCAGGTTGAAGCCCTGATCGCCGAGGACATCGGAGAACGAGATGCCGGTCCCGCCGAGAAAGTCGCCGTTGCTGGTCATGCCGACGTTGATGGGTGGGGTCCCGTCCATGAACATCTTCTCGAACCGCCCCTTGCGCCGGTTGTTGTCGGTCACCAGGGTGTGGGTCAGGGGCGCCTGGAAGTCGATGTTGGGGCCGGGGGCGCCGAAGTCCGACGTGAACGCGGTGTACAGCGGTTCCTGCCGCTCGACGGTGTGAATGCCGTACTCGCCCTTGAAGTAGGTGACGAAGGCGATGCGCGCCTCGGGCTCGTCGGGGAGCACGATGGTCGAGACGTTGCCGGTCGCGGTGTCGGTGTACTGACGGAGCTCGCCGTTGTTCAGGTCGAGCGTCCAGACGTTGTAGATGTCGCCGTTCGCGGCCACGTCGGGGTCGACCGGGGCCAGGGGGTCGACGGCGGTCGAGGAGAACACCAGGGTGCGCTCGTCCAGGAACTGCGCGCTCGCCTCGCTGAACGTGCCGAACGTCAACTGCGTCTTCTCCCGGGTCTCGAGATCGAGCTTGAAGAGCTTGTTGTTGCCGCTGATGCGCGCCACGTAGACGAGGTACGAGCCGTCCGGCGAGAACGTCGGCGCGTAGTCGGCGAAGTCGTCCTGCGTCAGGTTGGTGACCTCGTGGGTCTCGAGGTCGAGCAGGTGGATGTCGCCCACCGCGTTCTGCAGGGCCGAGAAGGCGACGTAACGCCCGTCCGGCGAGAAGTCCGGCGCCTCCGGCGCGTCGACCATCTCGAGGTCGATCATCTCCTCGGTCTCCCGGGTCACCACGTTCTGCAGCATCAGCGACCGGTACTTGCCCTTGCGGACGAAGTACGCGAGGCGGTCGTCGACGGGAGACCAGGACATCCAGGGGACCGCGTTCCACCGGGCGCCGGGCAACTGAATCGACTCGTAGCCGAGGTCCTGGTTGAAGCCCGCGGTCAGGTTGGACACCACCTCGCCGTCTTCGGTCGACAGCAGGATGATGTCGATCTCGCGGTCCTTGCGGTTGACGGCGTAGGCGGCGAGGAGGTCGCCGGACGGCGACGGCTCGATCGAGTAGACGGCCAGGTACCGCGTCTCGAGGGGGTCGGGGGCGAGGTCGCGCCCGTAGTCGTCGGGTCGCTCCTTGTCGCGGAACGCCTGGAAGCGTCGCCGGATGTAGGACGAGAACTCGACGTCGAACTCCTCGGCGGGAATGTCGAAGGCGTCCTCGTAGATGTCGCTCTCGCCGCCGATCACCGACTTGCGCAGCGAGAACAGGAACTCCCGGACCCCGGCCATGCCCCAGCGGTCCTCGATGAACTCGAAGGCGGCGTGCCCGAGGTTGTAGACGAGCCGGGGGCTCGCGTTGAGGCCGTAGCCCTGGTAGTTGCTCATCTCGGGCAGGGTGTCCGAGAGGGCGGCGTCGCGCACCGTCATCAGGTCGAGGGGCCGCCACACGCCGGCCAGGAAGTCGGCGAGCCCCTCGTCGACCCACAGCGGAATGCCGCGCCGGATGACCGAGCGCGGGATGATGTCGAACGCGAACTGGTGGGTCAGCTCGTGGGCGATCAGCCGGTAGAGCTGGTCGGGCGGCTCGTCGATGGGCAGCACGATGCGCTGGCGGAACGGCTCGGCGAAGGCGGCGACGCCGTCGGACACCGCCCCCGGAATGATGTTCTGCTGCTCGAACTCGCTGTGCGTCTTGAAGATGACGAGGGGAACGAGGTTGGCGAGGTCGTGGGTCAGGTCGGCGCTGATCTGGGCGTACGCGCTCTCCGCGTAGCTGGCGATGCGCTCCAGGTGCTCTTCCACCTCAGGGTAGTAGAAGATCTCGAAGTGCTCGGTGGTGTAGATGTGCCACTGGAAGTCGTCGTACTTGACCCGGTTCTTGCCGTAGTACGGGAAGAACTGGGTGGCGGCCTGGGCCATCGCGTCGGCGGCCGTCCAGCCGAGGGCCAGCGCGGCGATCAGGCCGGTACGGACGACGCGGCTCCGGAGGGCGCGCCCGCGGGGGGAGCAACTCATGATTCACCTCGTGAGGGGCCAGCGGCGTTCGGCGGGAGCTGGCGGAGCGTGTGTCTCAACTCGATTCGAGCGGCCGCGATCGTCGCGACGCCGGCGACCGGAAGCCGTTTCCTTCCTCGACTACCCATCTTAGCAAGAACCGCGCCCCCCCGGCTCGCACCCGCGGGGGAACGAGGCCTGAAGGGGGCCGGAAGCGGGCCCGGTCCACACCCCCCGCGGCACGATTCAGGGTCTGCGCGCCCGACGGCGCCGCGCGCCGCCGCCCCGCGTCCGGGGCCTCGAATCCACCGTGACCCCCGGGTCCGAGATGCCGCCGCGGGCCCCTCGCCGGGCGCCGGCGGGAGGGCCCGGACGGCACGGGAGGTCCGCGCCGGGCGAAACTTCCGACGCGACCGGAGTCGCGCGCGCGTCCGCCCGCCGGACCCCGGCCGGTGTCCTTCCTGGGCGAGAGAGCGACCACTGGAGAGGACATGGACAAGTCCGCTCGCGTGTGCGACGCTATTGCAGGGAAGCTGGCGTGCGCGTCTCGCGGGTCCGCCGCCGTTCGACGAGAGGAGCGAGTCATGACGTTGCGTTGGATGGTCGCGGGTGCGGGCGCGCTGGCGCTGGCGATGTCGACGTTGCCGGCCGGCCTGGAGTCGTCCCATGCGCACCCGCACGGCGGCGGCGCGGCGACGCTCGGCGGGGGGGAGGCGGTCGCCGCCTGCGACGCGGGGGCCAAGCCGGCGAGCTACGACTTCGTGCTGCAGGACCACGAAGGGCGGGACGTCGACTTCGAGTCGCTGCGCGGCAAGGTCGTGCTGCTGAACTTATGGGCCACGTGGTGCGGCCCCTGCAAGATCGAGGTGCCCTGGTTCGTCGAGTTCGCCGAGCAGTACGCCGACGACGGGCTGGTCGTGCTCGGTCTGTCGGTGGACGACACCGTCGACAAGATCCGCGATTTCGCGGACGACTTCGACGTGAACTACCCGATGCTGGTGGGTCTCGGCCGCGAGGACTTCCAGGAGGCCTACGGGCCCATCTGGGGCGTGCCGATGACCTTCTTCATCGATCGCGAGGGCACGGTATGCCGCACGCACGCCGGCATCGCGACGAAGGACGAGTTCGAGCAGGACATCCGGGATCTGCTGTAGGCGGAAGTCGGAGCGCGTGGTCCGGCGGGAGACGGTCGGGCAGGGCGGGTCGAGCCGGTCGAGCCCCGGGAGACGGTCGACTGATGTATGATCCGGATGAGGGTTGCCGATGCTGAAAGGGTTCGTCCACGCGGAGCTGGCCTGCGGCTGTCGACTCGCGTTTCGCGAAGGGGTGGAAGGCAGCCCGGTCACCGTGGTCGTCGACCGCAAGGCGCCCGGCTGCACTCTCTCCCTGCACGTGCAGGGTTTCCCCGTCTACGACTATCGGGAAGCGTTGCGACCTTCGACCCGCATCAGCCCCATGGAGGAAGAGGGCTACGAAGAGGAAGGGTGACGGGCCGGGGCGTCCCGCATGACCACGCTGCTGTCGTCGGAGTTCGATGTCGCCTGTCCCTGCTGCGGAGCGGTGCAGACCGTCGACGCGCGGCTGAAGCGGGTCGTGGCCCACCGCGAGCCCGAGCATGAGGACAAGCCCGAGCTCGACCAGGCGCAGCGGATCCTCGCCGAGGAGGCGGCCCGGCGCGAGGCCCTCTTCCGGCAGTCGGTGACCGACGAGCGGACCCGCGGCGACGTCCTCTCCAAGCGCTTCGACGAGGCCCTCGAGCGGGCTCGCCAGGAGCCGGTCACGCGTCCTGAGCGAGACTTCGATCTCGACTGAGGCGCGGCGCCCCCCGGTTCCTGCCCTTCGGTCCACGAGTGCAGACGACCGCATCGGCTAGACTTCCGTCGATGGCTGCCCCCGCACCTGCGCCGGCCGGCGCCGGGCCGGACGGCGTCCCGGCCGTGCCCCCCGCATCTCCACCGGACGGCGCCGCCGCGCCGCCGCGCATCCTCGTCGGCACCTCCGGCTACAACTACGTGGAATGGCGCGGCAGCTTCTACCCCGAGAGGCTGTCCCCCAAGAAGATGCTGCCGTTCTACGCCCAGCGGCTGCCGACGGTCGAGATCAACTACACCTTCTACCGCATGCCGACCGAGCGTCTGCTCGCCGGGTGGTCCGACCTGACCCCCGAGCACTTCCGCTTCACCCTCAAGGCGCCGCGGCGCATCACCCACGAGGCGCGGCTGCGCGGCGGCGGGGACCCCACCGCCGCGTTCTGCGGGGCGGCGCGGTCGCTGGGGCCGAAGCTGGGCGTCCTCCTGTTCCAGCTTCCGCCGTACTTCCGGAAGGACCTGTCGGTCCTCGACGACTTCCTGGCCGTGCTGCCGTCGGGCGTGCGGGCGGCGTTCGAGTTCCGTCACGCGTCCTGGCACGACCCGGCCGTTTTCGAGCGGCTGCGGTCGCGCCGGCTGGCCCTCTGCATCGCCGACAGCGAGCGGATGACGACGCCGATGGAGGTGACGGCCGACTACGGCTACTTCCGGCTGCGGGACGAGGGCTACCGGCCGGAGGACATCGCCCGTTGGGCGGAGACCATCGCCGGGGCCACCGGGGCCTGCCGGGAGGTGTTCGTCTACTTCAAGCACGAGGACAAGGGGAAGGGGCCCGAGTTCGCGCGGCAGTTCATCGACGCGCTGCCTGGTCCGGCCTGACCCGAAACGGCCTCCGGACCGGTTCCGCCTGAGCCGATCGGCACTCGGGCGGGTGCGCCGATCCGCGGGCGGTGGGGCGCACGACCGTGGCGACCGTCGCCTGCCGTCTCGCGGTCGTCGCCCGACGGACCCGTTCGAGGAATGCCGCGTCGCTGCCATTGCGCGGCGACGGGACCGCCGGCCGCATCCGGTCGAGGCCCGCGCGGCCTCTACGTCGTCGGCGACGCCCGTTCCCGCACGACCTCCACCGCCCGCCGTTCCGCCCAGTAGCCGTCGAAGCCGGTTCCTGCGCGCGCATAGAACCCGCAGTGGCCCCCGTGGGGCGTGACCTGCACGGTGACGCGGGGGTTCTCGACGATCCCCGGGTGCTGGAACTGCTCGGGTGGGATGAAGGGGTCGTCGGCGGCGCTGACGACGAGGGTCGGCACCCGCACGCGGTCGACGACGCGAAGGCTGCTCGCCCGGTGGTAGTAGTCGGCGGCGTCCAGGAACCCGTGGTGCGGGGCCGTGAAGCGCTCGTCGAACTCCCGCACGGTCCGCACCGGGCCGAGCCGGCCGAGGTCGAAGCGGCCCGGCCACGCCCGGGCCTTCCGCCTCATGCGGCGCTTCAGGTTGCGCACGAAGTTCCACTGGTAGAGGCGGTTCGCGGGGCGCTCGAGGGCCTCGACGCACATCGCGAGGTGCATCGTGGGCGACACCGCGACGATCGCGCGAAGCTGGGGCGGCGCCTCCGCCCCGTAGTCGCCGGCCAGGCGCACCGCCACGTTGCCCCCGAGCGAGTAGCCGGCGACCGCGATGGCGGGCAGCCGGTCCAGTTCTATCAGCTCCTCGATGACCGCCCTCGGGTCGGCCGAGAGGCCCGAGTGGTAGAGCCCGGCCGACAACGCCTCGGTGCCCCCGCAGTTGCGCTGGTTCAGCAGCACCGCGTTCATGCCCGCGGCGAAGGCCTTGTCGGCGAGGCCGCGCATGTAGTGGGCCCGGCTGGAGCCCTCGAGGCCGTGCAGGGCGACGAGGGTCGGGCGCCGGCGCGGCTCCGGCTGCCAGTGGCAGTGGGCGAGCACCCGGGCGTCGGGGGCGACGTCGAAGTAGCGGGGCACGGGCGGCGGCAGGCGCGGGAAGCGCCGCGGGCGGCCCCACGTGAACAGGGTCATGCGATGCCCGCCCCGGAGGCGCGGATGGGGGACGTAGCGGTCGGCGGGGCCGCCGCACGGGGTCGTCGTCATCGTCGGAGCCGGTTCGTGGGCTCGCGGTCGTCAGCGGTGGGACCGTAGATCGGGGGCAACCGGCATTCCCGCATGCGCAGGTAGACGCTGAGCTGCCCTCGGTGGTGGACGAGGTGGTTCAGCACGAGCGCCTGCACCATCGCGATCCGGGGCAGGGAGAAGAACACCCGACCGTCGCGCCGCAGGGTCCAGTCCGTGACGAGCTCGTCGTCGGGGCGCCCGGCGAGGGCGGCGCGGCCCGCGGACGCACCGGCGTCGAACCGGCCCAGCGCCTCGGTCACCGACCCGACGGCGCCTTCGACCGGCACGTCGGCGAGGTCGCGGCCCTCCTCGTTCATGATGCCGCACGTCCAGGCGGGAATCTCCGCCAGATGGCCGGTCAGCTCCCCGAACGTCCGGGCCCCGCCGCCGGGCCCCCACGCGAGCTCCGCCTCGGGCACGACCTCGATCAGGCGCCGGGTGGTTCCCAGCTCCCGGTCGAACTGAGGCAGAAGCATGTCGATGAGCGGCATGGCCTGGACCGACGCGCGGGGATTGTACCCGCGAACCCGGTGCGGCGGACGCGCCAGCCTCCACGAGGCCGGCACACGCGTCCGCCCGGGTGACGACCGCGCCCGTCCGCGCCCGGAGGTGGCATGTCGTCCTCGTTGCTTGCGGTCGAGCCCGAGACGGCGCCCGTCCGCGCCCGGAGACGGCCCGGCGGCGCCTTCTGGACCGGACGCCGGCCGATTCGGGACAATACCGCCATGCGGCTCCGGCAGCTCAACATCGGTTGCTTCGGTGGCGGGACGGGGTTGCCCAGCCTCATCGGCGGCCTCAAGCAGAACCCGTGGCTGCGCGTCAACGCGGTGGTCACCATGTTCGACAGCGGCGGCAGCTCCGGGGTATTGCGCGATCAGCTCGGGGTGCTGCCTCCCGGCGACGTCCTCCGCTGCGCGCTGGCCCTCGCCCGCAACGAGGCCGAGGCGCGGCGCATCCTGCTGACCCGCCTCTCGGGCTTCGAGCACGACCGGCTCGGCGGCCATACCGGCGGCAACCTGCTGCTGTCGATGATGGAGCAGTACACCGGTGACTTCCTCGCCGCCGTCGACGGGCTGCGCACGCTGCTCGACTGCGTCGGGCTGGTGTGGCCGGTCAGCGTCGAGCAGGCGACGGTGTGCGCCGAGTACGAGGACGGGTCGACCACCCGCGGCGAGGTCGAGGTCGACGCCGGGCAGCGCGAGGGGCGCCGCGTCCGCCGCATCTGGCTCGACCCCGGGGTCGCCATCCACCCCGCCGCGGCAGAGGCCATTCCCGGCTTCGACGCCGTCGTCATCGGCCCCGGCAGCTTCCACACGAGCCTCGTGCCGACCCTGCTCCCGGCCGGCGTGCGCGACGCCCTCGCCGCCGTCGACGGGCCCATCGTGCTCGTCGCCAACCTGCTCACCGAGGGCCGGGGCATGGCGGGTTTCACCGCCGCGACGGCGGTGGAGCGCATCGGCGCGGTCATCGGCCGCCGGGTCGACGCGGTCATCGTCAACACCGGGCGGCCCGACGACGAGACCGTCGACCGCTACGCCGCCGAGGACAAGCGGCCCCTGCCGGTGGGACGCGTCCCGGACGGCTGCGAGGTCGTCACCGGCGAGTTCTGGGAGGGGACGTTCGCCCGCCACGCCCGGCGGCGCCTCGCCTACGCGGTGTGGGGCGTCCTGTCCCGCCGGCTCCTGCGGGACGACGGAGGGCGCGGATAGAGCGTCAACCGTCGCCGCTGGCTTCGGCCGGGGTCCGACCGACCCCGTGGGAGTTCTCGCCGCCACGACGCAGACCCCTGGCCGCCATCGTCCGCCTGACGGCTCCGGCCGGCGCCCAACCGCCCCGCGGGAGTCACTCGTCGTTCTACGACGCAGACTCCTGGTCCGCCATCGTCCGCCTGACGGCTGCCGTCGGCGCCCAACCGACCCGGCGGGAGTCCCCGCCGCTCTCCGACGCGGGCTCCTGGCCCGCCAATCGTCGCCTGCGGCTCCGCTTGGCGCCCAACCGACCCTGCAGGAGCCCGCGCCGTTCTACGACGCAGACTCCTGGTCGTCGCGCGCCAGCTTCTTGGTGGCAGCCTTCTCGATGATCTCGCGCAGCGCCTTGCCGGTGGCGCCCCCGCGGGCGGCGGCGCGGCCGGTCACCCAGACGTCCGGCAGGTCGGCGGCGAGGATGTCGTCGAAGTCGCCCTCGCTCTTGACGCTGAGGGGCGCGAAGGTGGTGATGTCGAGGGCGCCCGACCAGAAGTCGCGGTGCTTGATGAGCAGCCAGCTCCTGCCGCGTTGCGACGGGGAGGTGTCGGGACGGTCGCGGGTCCGGACGAGGGCCCACGACCCCTTGAGCTTGTAGCCGTCGAGGGCGAACTTGAGGTCGCCCTTGTCGAGGGCCTCGCCGACGTCGTCGACCTCCGGGCTCCAGGTGCCGTAGTCCCACAGCATGACGATGCCCTGGCCGTAGCCTTCGGGGATGACGCCCTCGAAGTCGCCGTACTCGCGGGGGTGGTCCTCGGTCCGCACCGCGAGGTGACGGTCGCGGTGGTCGAGCGACGGCCCCTTGGGCACCGCCCACGACAGCAGGACGCCGTCGTGCTCGAGCCGCAGGTCGTAGTGCAGCCGGCTCGCGAGATGCTTCTGCACGCAGAAGTAGAGCGATTTCGGCTTGCGCGTCCCGCGCTTGCGCGGCTCGCCGTCCCCGCTCGGCTCCGGGGTCTTCGAGAAGTCGCGCTTGCGTCGGTACTCGTCGAGGGGCATGGCGGCAGCATAGCAGAGAGGCACTACCGCGGAGCCGTGCGCGCGCGGTCAGCCGACGTTGCCGGTATCGCGCATCAATTCCGACAGCAGAACCTGCCTTGCCGCAGGAGCATCATCCTTGAAGTCGAGTGGCGTACAGGTGTTCCGCCGCTCTTTGCAGCGTCTGACGATTCGCGCGCGACTCCAACAGGAGCTCCATTTCCTGCATGTCTTCCGGTGACGGGAGCGGCAATGCCTGCAGCTCGTAGGCGGAGACCGCTAATCTGCCGTTGAGGCAACGGAACACCTGATCGACCACGTTGCTGTTGAGGAGCGCCGTCAACGCGGCCGGCGACACGCTGGGCGCACCGTTCAGGGGCCTGACCATGTTGAGGTGGTTCTCGACCACCACCGCGCCGTGCTCGTGGATGAACGAGGCGGGCAGTTCCGCCGCGATCAGCCGCCGGCGCTGTTCCTTGGCCGTCGTCCTCTGGACGAGCGCGCACGGGGAGTCGGTCACGACCCAGGACTCCCGCGGCGTCGGCTGGAAGTACGGCTTGTGATTGCGCTTCTCCGCCCGGAACTCGAAGACGCCGTCCGGACGTACGGATTCGGCCCAGACGAGCGGGTAGCGCCCGCGGCCGGGGCGGTCCCGCAGGCTGCTCTTGTGCCGGTTCCAGACCAGAGGCCCGGTGCTGACCGTATAGCCGTAGTCGTGCAAGCGGCAGGGAAGGCCCCGAACCCGACGCAACAGTCTGGTCTGGGCCGGCGTACGCAGCACCAGCCAGGGGTTTGCGGGCCGGTCGGGAAGGCGGAAAGAGCCGGCGGCAGCGGTCTCGATGGAGCCGTCGGGCCGCGGGGAGATGCAGTGTGCCCGTCCGGGACCGGGAGTGTCTCGACGGCGGAACGCGGCAAGCAGCGTCTCCTGCAAGACATCGGCGAACACGCCCGTGCGTGTCTCGATGAAGTCGATGCTGACCGGCGGCGCTTCGCGGGCGAGCAACGCGCGGAGACGACTTGCAGGACGACCGCCCGTGCGAAGGCGAGGCGGCGCTCCGGCTCGACCGACGAGGCGAGGCCGCGAGTGCGCGACAACGCTTGGGCCACGCCGACGGGAAGCGGTGCGGGCAAGAGTGGCCCGGCGGCGGCCGCCATGTTCAACGCTCCTGGGCCGGGTATGGGCGCGGGCGCCTCAGCCGCGCGCCCGGCGCTCGGAAGAGAGATCGAGAGGGAGCTGCAGCCCGTCTTGCGCGTGCCGATCGAGAAACTCTATGGTCGCCTGACGGCCCAACCAAGCCAGCGAGACCCGATGTTTCTCAGCCAACGCCGACAGCTCGCGATATTCGCGATCGTCGAGATTGACGGTCACACGGTGTTTCGCCGACACTCGGTTCACCAATCAGCCGGATCGTCTGCTGCAGCCTGCTGCAGTATGCTGCACACCGGGCTTTGCGTCAAGGGGAGGGATTCTCCACCGTGACGGGGAACGACCGCGGGGAAGCACCGCCTCGGCCTCGTGAACTCGCGGCCGACCGTGTCTTCCAGAGCAGGGCGGGGCTGCCGCGAACGACCGGCGCGGCTTCGGCGCAACGTCGGACGCGGCTTCGGCACATAATGCTGGCGGAGACACTCATGCTGACGGCCGTCTTGCTGTACCTCTCGGTGCTGGTTCTCGTCGGCGCCTACCGCAGCCGCCGGGTGCGGACCGGCGACGACTTCCTCGTGGCGGGCCGGGCGCTGCCGGCGCGGGTGCTGGTGTTCACGCTGCTCGCGACCTGGATCGGTTCGGGCAGCCTCTTCGCGGGGGCGGGGCTCGGCTACCGGGCCGGGTTTGCCGCCCTGTGGCAGTCGGCGGGGGCGTGGGCGGGCATCGCCCTCGTCTACTTCATCGCGCCGCGGGTGCGCCGCATCGCCCAGTACACGGTCCCCGACATCCTCGAGCTGCGCTACGGGCCGGCCGCGCGGGTGCTCGGCACCATCACAACGGTGCTCGCCTACTCGACCATCGCCGCCTACCAGTTCCGGGGCGGCGGCCGCCTCCTCGCGTCGGTGGCGGGGGTCGACCCGGACACCGGGGCGTTCATCACGATGGCGTTCTGCGTCGTGTTCACGGCCCTCGCGGGCATGCTGTCCATCGCCTACCTGGACATCGGCAACGGCCTGCTCATGACCATCGGGGTGGTGCTGGCGGTCACGTTCATGGTCGGCGACGCGGGCGGGCTCGGCGCCGCGGTGGGGGCGCTCCGGCCCGACCAGGTGTCGCTCTTCGGCAACCTGGGGCCGCAGGCCTCGCTCGCCCTGTTCCTGCCGACGATGTTCCTGCTCCTCGGCGAAGCGAACATGTACCAGAAGTTCTTCTCGGCCCGCGACGAGCGGGCGGCCCGGCTCGCGGTCGGGGGGTGGATCGTGGGGACGATGCTGGTCGAGACCCTGATCGACTCGACCGGCATCTTCGCCAGCACCATCACGCCCGGGCTGACGGAGGCGCAGTCGGAGGAGATCGTCATCCGGGTCGCGACCGACGTGCTGCCCGCGTTCCTGGGGGTGGTGCTGGTGTGCGGGGCGGCGGCGATCATCGTCTCGACCGCCAACAGCTTCCTCCTGACCCCGGCCACGAACCTCATCCGGGACGTGTACCAGCGCTTCGTCGACCCGTCGATCACGGGGGCGCAGGTCATCGTCTACACGCGCGTCATCGTCGTCGTGCTGGGCCTCTTCGGCTACGTGGCGGGGAGCTTCTTCCCGACCATCCTCGCGATGGCCCTCTGGGCGTACACCATGTACGGCGCGGGCATCACGCCCGCGCTTCTCGGCGCTCTGCTCTGGCGCCGCGCCACCCCGGCCGGGGGCGTGGCGTCGATCGTCGTGGGCATGGTCACGACCCTCGGTTGGGAGAGCGTCGGGCTCTTCCGGAGCGTCGAGGGGGCGCCCGTCTATCCCCTGGGTCTGGAGACCGCGTACCCGGCGCTGGTGCTGTCCATCGGCACCCTCATCGTGGTGAGCCTGGCGACGCCTCCGGTGGCCCGGCCGGCGGCCCTCGACGGCGAGGCGGCCTCCTGACGAAGCTCCGACAGGATCTGTCCGGCGCGGCAGCGCGATGGTCTGCGTTGTTCGCGCCGTCCGCGCACACCTCGGGGGAGGCCGTCGCCGGCAGAGCCTCCCGGTCCGGTGTCGACCAAGATCGACACTCTGTAACCGCTTCATTCACAGTCAGTTACCTATGCTCCCCGTTTCCCTGCCAGCCGAACGTGCCAGCCGAAACGGGCCTGCGGGCCGGTTCCGGCCCGCCCGCCGCGTCGTCGCGGCGCAGCCGTTCGAGCGCCGCCAGATGCTTCGCCAGCTCCGGCGGCGCGTAGATCATGGTCGTTTCGGGCCGGGTGTGTCCATAGAGGTCCTGGATGTCCGCCACGTCGGTCCCGGCGCGGCGCAGCCCCGCCGCGAACGAGTGCCGGATCTGGTAGGTGGTGAAGA
>JAJEEA010000458.1 GCA_022821235.1 Vicinamibacteria bacterium | reverse complement strand
GGTGCCGCTGGCGCCGGGTCGTGCGAAGCGCCGCGTTCCCGACGAGACGGCGTCAGCGGCGGGGGAGTCGGCGGCGCCGGATTCCGTGCGGCCCGCGGGGTGGGCGTCGCGGCGACGGCCGCAGCCAAGAGGTCGCGCGCCGCGGGCGGAACCGGCCCGCCGACGGCCGGCACGAGTCGCGACAGCACCGGCATCAGCAGCATCGCGACGACCACGATGGTCCATGCGGCGTGCCGGGTCGCGCCGGACCGCACCCGCAGGACCGCGACGGCCGCCGCCACCAGCGCCGCGACGAGGGCGGCCCGTAGCGACCCGTCGGCCAGCGCTTCCAGCACCATCCCGCTGATTCCGCTCACCCCCAGCCCGCTCATGACCGGCCTCCTCCCCCCGCCTTGGCCTTGCCCCGTGCCCTGCGCGCGAGGCGTTCGAGCTCGTCCACCGAGAGCACCTGCTCGTCGACCATGCCCACGAGGAACTGCTCGGTCGAGCCCGCGCAGAAGCGTTCGATGATGCGCCGCACGGCGGACGCGGCGATGCCCTGCGGCGGTAGCTCGGCCCGGTAGACGAACGTCTTGCCGGCCACGCGGTGGCTCAGGTAGCCGCGCGCTTCCAGCCGCCTCAGCACGGTCCGTACGCTCGAGTCCTTGAGCGGACGGGCGGGCAGGAGTCCTTCGCGGACCTGCTCCGCGGTCGCCTCGCCGCCGGACCAGATCACCTCCATGACGGCCTGCTGCAGCTCGGTCAGCATAGCGTTACGAGTAGTCACGTTACTGAGTGTAGCATATATGGCGGTTCGAGCGGCAACCGGCGCGATTCGGGCCGGAAGCCCCCGACCGACCCGACCATCGTCGGTTTGATGAGTTGACATCATGTTGATGAGCATCTATGATGTCTTGCGCTATGCGGACCACGTTGACGCTCGACGACGACCTGGCGGCGTTGTTGCGGCAGCAGGCGGCCACCCTCGGGGTGTCGTTCAAGGAGATGGTCAACCGGGCGTTGCGCGCCGGGTTGTCCCGCGAGATGGCGCCGCGCGACGCCCCGACGCCCACGACGATCCCGCACTCCTTCGGGTTCCGGCCGGGCGTCGACCTCGACAAGCTGAACCAACTCGCGGACGAGCTCGAAGCCGAGGCCGCCGCGGAGTCCCTCGCGCGGACGAGATGATCCTGCCGGACGTCAACGTCCTCGTGCACGCGCACAACAGCGATTCCACCGTGCACGAGCCGGCCAGACGCTGGTGGGACCGGTGTCTCGCGGGAACCGAAGGTGTCGGCCTCGCCTGGGTGGTGATGCTCGGGTTCGTTCGGATCACCACGCACCCGCGCGTCCTCCTCCGGCCGCTGCCCGTCGTGGACGTGCTCGACCGCCTCGAGAGCTGGTTGCGGCTTCCCCACGTGCACGTCGCTCAGCCGTCGGACCGGCATTTCGGCGGGCTGCGAGCCAACCTGGAGCGAATCGGCACCGCCGGCAACATGACCACCGATGCCCACCTGGCGACCCTCGCGATGCAGAGGGGCTACGTGCTCCACACGACCGACGCGGACTTCCTGCGCTTTCCCGGCCTGCGATGGGTCAACCCGTGCCGTTGACGCGGCCGCCCGACCGCCGGTCAGCCGACGTTCGCCTGCGCGCCGTCCGCCCGGAGGGCGGGCGACGAAAGCGAAGTGATGGACCGGCAGGGTCGTTCGGCTCCGGAGCCTGAATGCGGGCTTTACAACTGACCTAATTGGCGTTAATTTAGTCAGTTCGTGGCCGGAAATTACATCCAGCACGCTCAACTCGAGCGCCTCGCGCGCTCGGTCGCGCCCAACCGGGTGGTCGTCGTCTACGGCCCCCGGCGGGTCGGCAAGACGACCCTCCTTCGACAGTACATGCGGCAGCACGACCCGGACGCGCTGCTGGTGTCCGGGGAGGACGTCGACGTGCGCGAGTATCTCGAGAGCCAGTCGGTGGCCAAGCTGCGCGCGCTCGTCGGACGGCGGACGACGCTGATCGTGGACGAAGCGCAGCACGTGCGGCAGATCGGCCTCAACCTCAAGCTGCTCGCCGACCACGTCCAGGGGCTGCGCATCGTGGCCAGCGGGTCGTCGTCGTTCGACCTCGCCCGGCAGACCGGCGAACCGCTCACGGGGCGGAAGCGCACGCTGCTGCTCCTCCCTCTCGCGCAACTGGAGCTCGCGGGGGTCGAGACGGCCCCCGAGACGAGGGCCCAGCTCGAGATGCGGCTGATATACGGGTCGTATCCCGAAGTGATCCTCACGGAGTCGATGGAGGATCGCGAGATCTACCTGAAGGAGCTCATCGCGTCCTACCTCTTCAGGGACATTCTGCAGCTCGAAGGCGTGCGGCACGCCGACAAGCTGCTGCGCCTGCTGCAGGCGGTCGCCTTCCAGATCGGCGGCGAGGTATCGGTCGCCGAGTTCGGGACCCGGCTCGGCATGAGCAAGAACACGGTGGAACGTTACCTCGACCTCCTCGAGAAGGCCTACGTCATCTACGGCCGGCTCGGCTTCAGCCGCAACCTCCGCAAGGAGATCGCCAAGAGCCGGCGCTACTACTTCTACGACAACGGCGTCCGGAACGGACTGATCAACAACTTCAACCCCATCGCGCTACGCGACGACGTGGGCGCGCTGTGGGAGAACTACGTCATGGTCGAGCGGCTGAAGTACAACCTCTACACCGGACGTCGGGCCGAGAGCTACTTCTGGCGCACCTACGACCGCCAGGAGATCGACCTCGTCGAAGAGCGGGGCGGCCGCCTCGACGGGGTTGAGATGAAGTGGACTCCGCGCCCCCGGCTCCGCGCCCCCGGCGCCTGGCGCGGGGCGTATCCCGCCGGCTCGTTCCGCGTCGTCGACCGGGAGAACTACCTCGACTTCATCACCGGCGGGTGAAGCCGTGGCATCGGTAGTCGCCTCGGTTTTCTCGGCTCAGGCGTGCCTCGTCGAAGAGTGGCGGTCGACCGGGCGCCGGGATGGCATCCGGTGTTCGACGGCGCTTGGCCGTGCAGCGTGACACGTCCGGTCTTTCCGGGCGCTTCTGGTCCGAGATCCGGTACGATTCACCCGCGACTTTCGAGTGAGCCGGAGTGGTCGGGGAGCCCCGCCGCCGAACGCAACGGCCGGCGAGGGAGCCCTCGTAAGGACGGCGATGACCGCCAAGATCAACGTGGACGAGAGCTGCAGTGTTCTCCAGGACGTGTGGAGCCCACGCGTCATCGCCGCCCTCAACGGGCAGGAGGTGAAGCTCATCAGGGCGAAGGGCGCCTTCCCGTGGCACCGCCACGATGACGCCGACGAGTTCTTCCTGGTCTGGAAGGGACGGTTCTCGGTGGAGTTTCGCGACCGGCGGGTAGACATGGGAGAAGGAGAGGGCGTGCTGGTTCCGCGCGGCGTGGAGCACCGCACCTCGGCCGCGGAGGAAGCGTACGTGCTGTGCTTCGAGCCGGCCGGGACCGTGAACACCGGGAATCTCCCGCCGAACGAGTTCACGGCGCCTTGCGGCGTGCCGATCGCCGATGTCGACGACGCGGCGAAGTGACTGGCCGAACGCGTCGAGCCCGCGGTGAGCTAGCTAGTCGGCCTGGAGCGGACATGGTCAAGCACTTGATCGGCTACGTCGTTCCGTTACTGATCCTGGCGCTGTCCATACCCATGATTCTGGACAGGGTTCCTCCCAACGGCGCATACGGCTTCAGGACGCCGAAGACCCTCGAGTCCGAGGATGTCTGGTATCCGGCCAACCGGGCGGCAGGGTGGTTCATGCTTGCCGCCGCGGTCCTGTCAATCTGCTTCAACGTGGCTCTGTGGTGGTTCTTTCCGGAATGGTCGCTGAGCCGGACGGTGTTGTGGATGAGCGGTGGAAACATGATTCTGCTCTCGATGAGCTTCCTTGCGTCCGTCATCTATCTCGGGCGGCTGTGAGAGCAGGGAGCGCCGCACGTCCGCCGGACGCGTGAGCGAATGGAGCGGGCGCAGCGGCCCTGCTGCTTCGCGTCGAAGCGCGCCCGGCGGGTCGACCCACGCCGCTCGTTCGGTGGACGGACCGGGGCAGGACAGTTCACGAACGCGTCGTTTCCGTGACACCGCTACGAGCCTCGGCTACTCGCCGCCGGGATCCGGGACGGTCATCGTCCGATGCATCTTCCATGATCCGTCGGGCTGGCGCTGCAGGATGCGCATCAGCTTGCCGCCGCCGGAGAACACCTCGCCGGACGCGCGCGCCCGGGAGCTCGATCGGACGGTGCCCCACTGGAACGCGTAGTCGCCGGCGACGATCGTCTCCTCGAAGTCGAGCACGTGCTCCAGCGGCTCGAGCTGGCTGGCCATTTCGCGGGCAGGCTCCATCAGCGCGGCGTTGGCGTCGCGGCCGCGCACGATGGAGCCCTGCGTGATCACCACGAAGTCGTCCGTCCACTGCGAGATCAGGGCGTCGACGTCGCTCGACAGCACCGCGTCGACGTCGTGCTGGTTGAGCGCCTCGATGGCGCGAAGGTCCTCCTCGAGACCGGGTGAACCCGGAGCGCAGGTCCCGGCCGCGGCCAGGGCGAAAAGGAGGCAACCGGCGGGCCTGCTCCACACGGTCTCGACTGGAGTTCGCATCCTCTTGCTCCTCAACTTCCGACACGCGGCCGGCATCGTGCCGCACGCGCCGATTCCAGGGCCGCCCACGGGAGGATCCGCGAGGCGGTGCGCCGCACGCGCCGACATCGCGCCGCACGCGCCGATTCCAGGAGGCCGTCACCCGCCCCGCGCTACTCGCACCGAAGCGCCGTTAGCGGGTCGACCCCCGCCGCCCTGCGGGCGGGGACCAGGCTGGCGACGAGCACGACGCCGGCCAGCAGGGCGGCCACGACCAGTAACGTGGCCGCGTCGAACGGCTCGATCCCGACGAGGAACGCCTCCAGGGTGCGGCCGAGGGCGCCGGCGCCGGCCAGGCCGGCGAGCAGGCCCAGTCCGAGCGCAGGGGCGGCTCGGTCACAGACCGACCGGACGACCTGCGCGGCGGTCGCGCCGAGCGCGATGCGTATCCCGATTTCGTGGGTCCGTTGCGCCACCGAGTAGGCGACGACGGCATACATGCCGACCGCTGCGAGCAGAAGCCCCACGACCGCGAACATCCCGAGCAGGACCCCGAGCGAGCGCTGGGTCCGCCGCGGGCCCGCCATGGCCTCTTCGAGCGGTTCCACCGCGAAGAGCGGGAGGTCGGGGCTGAGCCGGCGCATTTCCTCGCGGATCGCGGCCACGACGCCCGATTCCGGCGAGCTGCGCACGATGAGCCGGGCGAAGAACCCGCTGTCGCCCCGAAAAGGGTAGTAGACGACGGGATCCGGAGGCCCCCCGGTCCATGCCATCTGGCGCACGGTCGGTGACACGCCGACGATCGTCAGCCATGGCAGCTCTTCCGCGATCACGTTCGGGTTCGTCAGGCGGATCCGCCGGCCGATGGGATCGCCGTCGGGGAAGAACATCGTCGCGAAGCGCTCGTTGACGACGGCGTTCTCGTGGCCCGCGGTCCCGTCGAGCCGCGTGAATGCGCGCCCGCGAAGGACCGGAAGCCCGAGGGTCCGGAAGTAGTCCGACCCGACGGTCACGTACGTCACGCGCGGCGATTCGGCGCCGGCCTCGGCCGGACGCCCGTCGATGGAGAGCGATCGGGCGTACCCGAAGCCGAGGGGATTGACGCTTGCCATGGTGAACGCGTCGACGGCGCGCACGGTTCCGAGTCGGGCCTCGACCTCCTCGTAGAACGCCCTGCGCTCCCCGGGGGTCGGGAACTTCGCCGACGACAGCCTGACGCCCATGGTGGTGAGCCCTTCGGCATCGACCGCGAGGCTCTCTTCGTGGAGCGCGAGGAAGCTCCGCACCATCAACCCCGTCCCCGCCAGCAGCACCAGCGTCAACGCGACCTCCGCGGTCAGCAGCCCCGTCGCCCACCGGCGGGCGTGGAGGCCGGCGGCGCCGCCGCCGGTCCGGCCGCCGTCCTTCAGGCCTTCGATCACGTTCGTCTTCGACGCATGCAGGGCGGGCGCGACGCCGCACGCGAGCCCGGCCGCGAGACAGGTGGCGGCGGCGAGCACCAGCACGCGCACATCCATCGAGTACTCGATCCAGTAGGCCCCGGGGCCGCCCAGTTGCGTCGTCACCAGCCGGATGGCGAGGCCGGTCAGGGCGACGCCGACGAGTCCCGCCATCCCCGCGATCAGCACGCTCTCCACCAGCAACTGCCGCACGAGTCGCCAGCGCGTCGCCCCGAGCGACACGCGGAGGTTCATCTCCCGGGCCCTGCGGGCCGAGCGCGACAGCAGCAGATTGGCGACGTTCGCGCACGCGATCAGCAGGACGAAGACGACGCCTCCGAGCAGCGCGAGCAGGAGGCGATTGTCGTCGTCCGACACGAGCTCCGCGAACCGGACGGCGGTCGGCCGGATGCCCGCGTTGGTCTCCGGGTATCGCTCGGCGAGCCGGGCCGCCACGACGTCGAGGTCGGCCTGCGCGCCCGGCAGTGACACCCCGTCGGCCAGCCGGCCGAACGCCTGGTGGGTCCGCGCGTCGCGGCCTCGGTCCGATCCGCCGAACGTCGGTCCGACGGGCGCCCAGACCGCGGTCACGAAGGGAAACGCGAATCCCTCGGGCATGACGCCGATGAGCACCGAGGGCCGATCGTTCACGCGAATCGTCCGGCCGATCACGTTCGGGTCGCCGCCGTAGCGGCTCATCCACAGGCCGTGGGAGAGGACCGCCGTGCCGGGGGCGCCGTCGACGTCGTCCGCCGGCAGGAAGTCGCGGCCGAGGAGCGGCGCGGTGCGGAGGAGCCGGAACGCATCGTGCGAGACGTAGGCCCCGACGACCATCTCGGGGGCGGTCTCGTCGTCGCTGACGTTGAGGGAGGTCACGAACATCACGGCCATCCCGTCGAACGTCTCGTTCCCGTCTCGCCAGTCCGCGAAGTCGGGCAACGAGACGCCCGCCGCACGCCCCTGCGCATCCCGCGTGCCGAGCGACACGATGCGCTCGTCGTCATCACCGGGAAGCGACCCGAACACGATGGTGTTCACCACGGTGTACATGGCGCCGGTCAGCGCCATCCCGACGCCGAGCACCACGACGACGGCGAGCGTGAACCCGCGTTCTCTCAGCAGGAGACGTCCCGCGAAGCGGACGTCCTGCGCTGCGCTCCGGAGCCACGGCGCGATCCACACGTCGCGCACGTTGTCGCGGGTGAGCGGCAGGTTGCCGAGCGCGCGCCGGGCGTTCGCCGCCGCCGTCGCGCGTTCCACGCCGCGGGACTCCAGCTCCTGCTGCTTCATGTCCAGGTGGAACCGCAACTCGTCGTCGAGCTCGCGTTCGTGGCGGTCGCGCCGGAGCAGGTAGCGCAGGCGCCGAAGCAGCCGGGTCATGCCCACCTCCCTTTACGTCGCGTCGAGGACGCGGTGGATGGCGAAGACGATGCGGTCGAACTCGTCGCGCTTCTGCGTCAACTGCCGCCGGCCGGCTGCGGTCAGTGAGTAGAACCGGGCGCGCCGGTTGTTCTCGGACGTGCCCCAGGCGGCCTCGACCCATCCGTTCAGCAGCAGGCGCTGCAGGGCGGGATACAGCGAGCTCTCGCCGACCTGCAGCACGTCGTCGGAGACGGTCTTCAGGTGGGAGGCGATGCCGTAGCCGTGCTGCGATCCGGCGGCGAGCGTCCGCAGGATCAGCAGGTCGAGGGTGCCGGGGAGAAGCTCGGGGCCGCTTTTTCTTCCCATCGTCTGACGATGGAAGTATGCCCGAATGGCAGGAGCAGGTCAAGGCTGCGTCGGGGCCGGAGACGTTCGACATCGGTACAACAGCGACCGCGGTGGAAACGGGTCTCCGTCGGCCGTCCGGGGCGATGACGTGACGCCATACTGATGAGCATCCATGATGCCTGCGCCATGCGGAACACGCTGACGCTCGACGATGCCCTGGCGGAGCTGCTGCGGCAGCAGGCGGCCACGCTCGGGGTGTCGTTCAAGGAGATGGTCAATCGGGCGTTGCGCGCCGGGTTGTCCCGCGAGATGGCGCCGCGCGACATCCCGACGCCCACGACGCTCCCTCACTCCTTCGGGTTCCGGCCGGGTGTCGATCTCGACAAGCTGAACCAGCTCGCGGACGAGCTCGAAGCCGAGGCCGCAGTGGAGCCCCTCGCGCGGACGAGATGATTCTGCCGGATCGGTTCCGCCAGCCGAGGGCCGGCGTCGGATCCCTCGGGCGGCATCGCGGGTCGGTCTCCAACTGGCCACTTGCACGGCGGCTCGGGTGCCGGCCTACCGGTGCTCCGCTCTTCCGAGGCGGCTCGCCCAGACCCTTGTCGGTTGGCCCGCCCGCCCGTACGCCGTCGCGATTCTCTCCCTGATGTCCTCCGCCTCGCCGGTCAAGGCTTCGATGTGGTCGTACAGGCCGCGGCTGCTCAGCGCTTCGCCGCGAACGTCGAACGTGGCCTCGTAGCCGTCGAGCGTCGCGACCTCCGCATACGCCCGGCCGGCTCCGGCGTAGATTGCGGTCCGCTCGTAGATCGCCCCGCGGAGCGCTTCGCCGCCCTGGAAGCCGAGGGTGGCGGGGTCCCGCCGGAAGCGCTCGGGCACGTGCGACAGTTGCTCGCCGGCCTCGGTCCTCAGCTTGTCGTTGGCCTGGTCCCACCAGAACGCGATCTCGTGGATCCTCGGCGCCGCCAGGCAGTTCACGGCCGCGGCCAGCCCGCCGCGGTCGGTCGTGCCCGCGGTGATGAAGTCGAAGACGTCGCGCACGGGGCTGCGGGTTCCCCGCTCGAGCTTGCCGCGCAGGATCTGGGTCGTGCTCAGCACCTGCACGGTCTTGCCGTGCACGGCGGTCGCCGCCGCTCCCTCCGCGGGTCGGGGCTCCAGGGTCGCGATGTCTATCCACCCGGTTTCGAACTTCACCCTGTAGTTCGGCGGCTCGTGTTCCGGCGTTCCGCCGAGTGCCCGGAGCGCGGCGTCGAGGGCCGGATTGTTCTCCGCCGTCAACCGCGTGGTCTTGGCCTCCGGGCTCAACGTCAGGTCGATGTCGTGGCTGGTCCGGTGCTTCCAGCGCGCGGAGAGCACCGTGCCGCCGCCGAGGCGTATCTCGTGCGGGCCCCTCGACAGGGCGTTGACGTGTTCCTCGATGGCTCCGTAGGCGAGGAGCCATAGCCGCCGGGCCGGTTCCGGTAGCGTCATCCCTGTCGCGGCCCGTCCCGCTCGTGGAGCGGTGCGGCGATGTAGTTCAACTGTTGAATGGGTCCCGGACAGGTGAGGCCGGCGGTCGCGGCCGCCCGCGCGAGCTGACGGAACGTGTAGGCGTGCTGCGCCCACGCGGCCATGATCTCGTGGGTGGTCGCTTCGGTGACCCACATCAGCACAATGGCCTTCTGCCGTTCGCTCGGCTGCTCCACACGCACCGCGTCATAGAACTCCGCCGGTGTCGGGGGCCTCCCCCAGCCGGCGCAGCTCGAGCCGATTCGCCCCGCGACGGCCCGCGCGTTCGGTCCCGTTTCGGCCCGGTCGATTCCCGGGCACAGCCTCTCGATCGCCTCGGGCGGCGCGGGGTCCGCGCTGAAGGCTTCGGGGGGGCTCAGCGCGCAGTGTCGCGGCAACGTCTCCGCTCTCCGGCGCCGTTCCAGCTCCTCCGCTACGCGCAGGCCCGGACCGGTGGTCGCCTCGGTCTCTCGGCTCACGGGTGCCTCGTCGACGAGTGGCGGTCGACCGGGCGCCGGGACGGCATCCGGCGTTCGACGGCGCCCTCGCCCGCCCATCGCCGCCTCCGGCTCCGCTGGGCGCCCAACCGACCCTCCAGGAGTCCGCGCCGTTCTACGGAGCAGACTGCTGACCGTGAATTGTGACACGTCCGGCCGTTCCGGGCGCTCCCGGTCCGAGATCCGGTACGATCACCCGCGACGCTCGGGTGAGCTGGTGTGGTCGGGGAGCCCCGCCGCCGAACGCAACGGCCGGCGAGGCAGCCCTCGTGAGGACGGCGATGACGGCCAAGATCAGCGTAGACGAGAGCTGCAGTGTTCTCCAGGACGTGTGGAGCCCACGCGTCATCGCCGCCCTCAACGGGCAGGAGGTGAAGCTCATCAGGGCGAAGGGCGCCTTCCCGTGGCACCGTCACGACGACGCCGACGAGTTCTTCCTGGTGTGGAAGGGACGGTTCTCGGTGGAGTTTCGCGACCGGCGGGTGGACATGGGAGAAGGAGAGTGCGTGCTGGTTCCGCGCGGCGTGGAGCACCGCACCTTGGCCGCGGAGGACGCGTACGTGCTGTGCTTCGAGCCGGCCGGGACCGTGAACACCGGGAATCTCCCGCCGAACGAATTCACCGCGCCGTGCGGTGTGTCAATCTTCGATGCCGATGAGGCCGAGTGAGTCCCTCCGTCGTTCGAGCTGCTTGCCTCCGATTCTCGAGACGGCCCGGCTCGAGTTGCGACCCTTCGTGACGGGCGATGCCGAAGCCGTCCACGAATACCGGTGCGACCCCGAGGTGATGCGCTTCGCGGGAGGTCCTGACCGAACGCTGGAGGACACCAGACGGACGATCGAAGCGTACGGTCGCCATCAGCGCATGTACGGCTGGGGTACCGGCTTGCGAAGAGATTCTGGTCGCTGGGCCTTGCCACCGAATGTGGGCAGGCATGGCTGCGGGCGGCATTCTGCCGGCTCGACCTGGAGCGCGTTTTCGCCTATTGCCACGAACGTCACGAGGCTTCCATCCGGGTGATGCGGAAGCTGGGGATGGAGTTCGACAGGAAGGCCCGTATCGGGGGCGTGGACTGCAACGTCCATCGCATCGACCGCGGGAACGGCCGCTGGGCGACCTGAGCTTCGACGCCCTGTTGTCCGGCCAGGTACTCGGCGTCGGAATCTCGTCGATGGACTGACCAGTGCAGGAGAGAAGCAGCAGGAGAGAACAAGTGTATCGTGCGATGCGGGTAGCGGCGCTGTATGACATACACGCGAACCTGCCGGCTCTCGAGGCGGTGCTCGGGGAGGTCCGCAACGCGGAGGTCGACCGCGTGCTGGTCGGGGGCGATGTCGTTCCCGGCCCGATGCCCCGCGAGACCCTCGACCTGCTCCTCGGGCTCGACACGCCGATGCACTTCATCTGCGGCAACGGAGAGTTGGCGGTGCTGGCGCAGGCCGAGGCGGGCCACCCCGACGCGGTGACGTACTGGGGCACCGCATCCGGCGAGCCGCTTCCGCAACCGCAACGGGAGGTGTTGCGCTGGACCGCGAGCGAGCTGCCCGCCGAGCACCTTGCGCTGCTCGCGGGATGGCCCGGGACGCAGGAGCTCGCGGTCGGCGGGGTGGGGCGGGTCCTGTTCTGCCACGGGACGCCGCGAAGCGAGTGCGAGTGCTTCACCCGCTCGACGCCCGAGGAGGGCCTGCTGGGGGCGTTCGAAGGCGTGACGGCCCCCCTCGTCGTCTGCGGTCACACCCACATGCAGTTCGACCGCCGGCTCGGCCGCCTTCGCGTCGTCAACGCCGGGAGCGTGGGAATGCCGTTCGGGCGCACCGGGGCGGATTGGCTCCTGCTCGGGCCGCGGGTGGAGCTCCGCCACACCGAGTTCGACCTCGTTGCGGCCGCGGCGCGGGTGCGAGAGACGGGCTATCCGCAAGCCGACGACTTCGCGGCGCAGCACGTCCTGGCGTCACCATCGGAGTCGGCGATGCTCGAGGCGTTCACGCACGCGTCGTTTCCGAGAGGCGGCCCATGATCGCGGAGGGGCTGCGGTCTCAGCAGGTCTCAGCCCCGCCCACTCCTGTTTCGGGAGAGTCGCACCTACTCGCCGGGGTCGGCCACCGTCGTCGTCCGGCGCATCTTCCATGACCCGTCGGGCTGGCGCTGCAGGATTCGCATCAGCTTGCCGCCGCCGGAGACATCTCGCTTGACTCGCGCGCCCTGGAGCTCGACCGGAACGTGCTACTCGCACCGAATCGTCGCCAGCGGGTCGACCCGCGCCGCCCGGCGGGCGGGGACCAGGCTGGCGACCAGCACGACGGCCGCGAGGAGCGCGGCGACCACCAGGAGCGTGGCCGCGTCGAACGGCTCGACGCCGACGAGGAACGCCCGGAGCGTGCGGCCGAGGGCGGCGGCCCCGGCGAGACCCGCGAGCAGACCGAGTACTCGCACCGGGGGTGTCAAGACCGAGGTCAGGCACGTCGGGAACGTCGGCGCCGCGTCCGGACGGCACGAGGGTGCGGTGGCGGTGTTTCCGCAAGCGTGAACCGCGCGTCGGTGGCATAATCGACCTGCTGAACATTGTGGGCTTCGTTGCGGATGGACGGGTGCGCCGAAGCTCGATCGACCGGCGACGTCTGACGGCCGTCGGCATCGAGCGTCGCGTTGCCTCGCGAGCCGGTTCCCGGCGTCGCACGTCGCACACGGAGGAGCACATGCCGACACGCAGGCACTTCATCGGACGGACGGCGAGCGCGCTGGCCGGCATGGCGGTGGCCGGGAGCGGCGTGCGGGGCGCGGCCGGCGCCGCCGTGCAGCCGGCGAGCGAGGGGACGCGCCGCCAGGTCATGGTGGGCGGACGCCGGGTGACGACGGTGGACGTCCACGCGCACTGCGAGATTCCCGGCATCCGCGAGATGATGGGAGCGGGTCCGGGGCCGAATGCGCCGCTCACGATCGGGCCGGACCGCCTGCGGGCGATGGACGAGGCGGGCATCGATGTCGAGGTCCTCAGCATCAATCCGTTCTGGTACGGCGTCGACCGCGATCTGGCCCCCCGGCTGATCCGCGCGCAGAACGAGGGCCTCGCGGAGATCTGCGCGGCCAACCCGGACCGCTTCGTGGCGCTCGCCACGTCGGCGTTGCAGCATCCCGAGCTGGCGGCCGAGCAGCTCGAGGAAGGGGTGACCGAGCTGGGGCTGCGCGGCGGCTCGGTCGGGGCCAGCGTGGGCGCGGAGGAGCTGGCCTCGCGCCGCTTCGATCCGTTCTGGGCCAAGGCCGAGGAGCTGGACGTGCCCATCTTCCTGCATCCGCAGGGGGTTCCCGAGCTCGCGCCCCGACTGGAGGGCAACGGCTTCCTCGGCAACGTCATCGGCAATCCGCTGGCGACGACCATCGCCCTGTCGCATCTGATCTTCGAGGGCACGCTCGACCGGTTTCCCGGGCTCAGGCTCTGCGCGGCGCACGGCGGGGGCTACCTGCCGTCCTACGCCGACCGGTCCGACTACGGGTGCGCCACGCGCCCCGCGCAGTGCACCGGCCCGCTGGCGCAGTTGCCCACGGACTACGTGAGGCGGCTCTACGTCGATGCCCTCGTCTTCTCGGGCACGGCCCTGCGCCACCTCGTGGCGGTGCTCGGGGCGGGGCAGATCGTGATCGGGACCGACTACCCGTTTCCGTGGACGGCGACCCCGGACGACGCCAGGCTGCCGCGCTTCCAGGCGGTGGATCACATCCTCGACACGCCGGGACTGAGCGACGCAGACCGGATTGCCATCCTGGGCGGGAACGCGGCCGCGCTGTTCGGCATTTCGGTGTAGTGTTGCTTCCGGCGCGCCGACGGGTGCGCCGAGCGGATGCGAAGCAGGCGGCCACGGCCGCGACGCCGGGAGCGGCCGGCGCCGGGAGCACCGGCGGCCCGCGGCGGGCGGCAACGCGCGAAGGCGATTTCGCAAGGCGGCCACGGCGGCGACGCCGGGAGCGGCCGGCGTCGAGAGAACCGGCGGCCCGGGGCGAGTGGCAACGCACGACGGCGATTCGCAAAGCCGGCCGCGGCCGCAGGGGCGGTGGGCGGCAGAGAACACCCGGCGACGGAAAGCACCCGGCCACGATGACCGGCAGCAGCGTGAAGAAGACGTCAGGGAGGCTCGAGATGGCGAAGAAGCGCGACAACGACCACGACGATCCGCGGCTCGAGAACGAGCAGGGCGTCAGCCGGCGGGACTTCGTCAAGACGGGGGCGGCGGCCGGCCTGGGGGCGGGCGCGCTGCTGGCGCCGGGCCCGGCAGAGGCGCAGACCCCGGCCGAGGACGTCACCTGGGACTACGAGGTCGACGTCGTCATCGCCGGCGGCGGGTGCGCCGGCCTCACCGCGGCCATCCGCGCGCGCGACCTCGGGGCCAGCATGCTGGTGGTCGACGCGAACTACGATGTCGGCGGCCGCATGCTGCACAGCGGGTCGTTCGTGTCCCTCGGGGGCGGCGACCCCGTCCAGGTCCGCGACATGAAGGGCGAGAAGGACAAGGAGGGGTTCATCACCGTCGAGCCCACCGAGGCGCCCGAGGAGCTGGACGACAGCGTCGACCTCCTGTTCACCGACCTCACCGACTGGTCGGTCCTCGACCGCAAGGGCCAGAGCCCGTACCGCTACAACGAGCGCGAGCTCTCGCGCTCGTGGGCCGAGAACTGCCCGGCCACGCGGCAGCTCCTCATCGACAACTACGTCCGGTTCGCGCGCGCCGGCGGCACCCACGGCGGCGGCGGCCTGTCGCGCGCGCGGGGCGCGCGCGCGTTCCTCATGCTCGGCGACAGGACCGACATCAAGGCGGGCACGATCACGGCGGAGGACGCGGGGGTCGCCGACCCCGAGCGGACGAGCGCGTTCGCCCCGGTGCAGATGAACAACGCGAGCCGATCGGTCGCGCCCGGCGCCGTCAGCAATGGCGCGGCCCTCGCCCGGCCCCTCGAGTTCTCGGCCCGCGAGAAGGGCGTCGAGTTCATGCTGCACCGCGCTTTCGCGGATCTGATCCGCGAGAAGCCGTTCTCGGGCCGCGTGGTGGGCATCCGCGCCCACTACTCGCCGCGCCACCACCCCGAGACCGGCGAGCTCATGCAGAGCTACTGGCAGAACGGCAACGTCGACGAGCGGCGCGAGACGGTGACCATCCGCGCGCGCCGGGGCGTCATCCTCGCCAGCGGCGGCCACGCCGGCAACCCCCAGGTGCGCAGCATGTTCTATCCGGCCATGCGCGAGCCCGCGTTCCCGACGAGCGGCCTCGCCCTGCAGGGCCCCCACGGCCAGGACGCGAGCGCGCTCGTCGCCGGCCTGCGGGTGGGCGCGAACCTCGCGGGGATGCAGCAGAACCTGTCGTACCCCACGACGTTCCACATCTCGACCCGCCTCGGCACCCGGGACGCGTACACGACGATGATGCCCGGGCACCCGACGTTCGGCTTCCGCGGCTCGGCCGGGGTCAACGTCGGCAGCGCCGGCTTCGAGGAGTTCATCGCGGTGAACCAGGTCGGGAAGCGGTTCTTCAACGAGGTCCGCCTGCCGTCCCGGCCGGCCGGCAGCCGGTACCCCGGCGACGGCGCCACCCCCGGCCGGGGGCTCGACCACAAGCCCCTCGACTGGCGCAACTGCCAGGCGAAGTGGGTGCGCGAGATGTACAGCTACGAGCACGGCCTCGACGCCGCGCTGGCCATCAACGAGGGGTCGGAGGCTCCCGACTACTACTCGGGGCCGCTGTGGGCCATCTTCGACGAGGAGGCGGTGGACCGCACCGGCTGGGAGCTCTACTTCCCCTACGTGGCCGACAACGGCTACTTCTTCAAGGCCGACACCATCGAGGAGCTGGCCGAGAAGATAAAGGCCGGCCACGAGTTCCAGCGGGTGCCGCTGCGTCACCTCGCCGAGACCGTCGCCAAGTGGAACGGCCACGTCGACGCGGGCGCCGACCCCGACTTCGAGCGCGAGGCCGACGCGCCGATGTACCGCATCGACCGGCCGCCGTTCTACGCGCTGTCGATCATGGTGGTCTGGCACGACTCCTACGGCGGCTTGCGGGTCGACGGCCGCCAGCAGGTGGTGGACATGCAGGGCGAGGCCATCCCCGGCCTCTTCGCGGGCGGCGAGGCGGTGGGCGGGTTCAACAAGCACGGCCTCGGCAAGGGCCACGTGCACGGCTACATCGCGGGCACGCACGCCGCGGAGGAGCCGTCGGCGTAGGGGACGGGCGCCGCGGGCTTCGCCGGTCCACGGGCGCCGCGGAGGAGCCGTCGGCGTAGAGGACGGGCGCCGCGGACTTCGCCGGTCCACGGGAACGGGGCGGCCCGCGCACGTTCCACCGTGTCGGCGTCGAGGACGACCGTTGCGGACCTTGCCAGTGGGTGTCGACACGTCCGCCGGTGAGTATCGTCGCGTCCCGGTGGCGGGCGTCACCGGATGGCCGGCGCCCCCGCGTTCCAGTCGAAGATCAGCAGACTGGACGGGCCGGCGTCGAAGGCGGCCAGGACGTCGGCGAGGACGGCCTCCGCGCCGCCCCGCGCGGCGTGATCGAGAAACGCCGCGATGCCGGCGGCGTCGAGCGCCCCGGCCGGGTCGTCTCTCGATACCGGGATGGTGTTCCGGGCGTGCGCCCCGGTCCGGGTCAGGACGGCGACGTCGGCCGCGTCCTTTCGAATCGTGACCTGCCGGTAGACGGCGCCGTCGAGCCGCTCCAGGGCGCGGTCGACGAGTCGGCGCCGTTCCGGCTCGTACTCGGGGGCGATGCGCAGCAGCTTCGTGCCCGCTTCCTGCTCGAGACGGTAGGCGTTCGTCTTCCAGTGGTTCCCGACGCCGCGGATCGTCTCGGCATCGAGCATGTTGACGGCGCACGCCAGCGCGTGGGGGTCCGCGTGGTGCGCCACCGCGACGTCGAACAGGTCTCTGGCCGGACTCTCCCGCTTCAGCGCCCGCTCCAGCTTGCCGCGCAGTATCTGGGCGGTGCTCTTCACCGCGACCTCGTGGTCGTCGATCAGGACCCGCCGGTGGCCTGACGCGGGGCGGCTGTCCAGCTCGGCGATGTCGACGACGCCTTCGTCGAAGACGATGCGGTGGAGCGTCGCGCCCATCAGGACGTCCCGGGCGCCGAGGGCGTGCATGTCGGCTTCCAGGGTGCCGCCGAAGCGCTTGTCGAGCTCGAGTATTCGGCTGCCCGCGGGCACCGTCAGATCGATGTCGGTGCTCTCGCGGTGGGCCCAGCGCTGAGCGAGGATCGTGCCGCCGCCGACGTGCCAGCGGGGCTGGGGCCTCCCCATCTGCGAGAGGGCCCGGTGGAGGACACCGCGCGTTCTCTGCCACAGCTTTCGCGCCGGCGACGGCAGGCTCAGCAGTTCCACAGCGGTATCCCGTCGGCCTCGGGCGTCAGGGCCATGTTGTTCAGCCAGCGGAAGCTCGTGAACGTGCGCAGCCCCTCCACCTTGTGGAAGGCGGCGACGAGTTGCCGGATCGTGTAGACGTGCTCGCCCCAGGCGTCGAGGAGGTCGAGGCGGCTCGCCTCTTCGGCCCACGTGCTGATGAGGCAGCGCTGCCTGGCATCGACCTCGTCGCCGTGGATGGCGTCGTAGAACTCCCCGGCGGTGGGGCGGCGGGTCCATCCCGCGCAACTGGCCGCGAGGCGCCGCGCGACCGCCATGCTGCGCGGCCCCATTCGGTCCGGGTCGTGGTCCGCCCAGTGCCTGAAGTACGATGCCGGCGCCGGCTCGTCCGGAAACGCCTCGGGCGGCCCGAGCAGGCACGGGCGCCGGTGCTCCAGCTCGGGGGGGAGCCGGCCGACCACCTCGTTCCAGTAGTCGAGCAGCCGCCGCCGGTCCGCCGGCGATCCGTGCAGGAGCGCCTCGATCTCGGGGTGTTCGAGCCGCCGGGATGCCATCCCGGGAATCGTAACATCGGGATTCGGGGCACCGGGCCGGCGGGCGCCGGTCGTGCCCCGAGGCGCGGAGGAAGCCGTCGGGAAGCCGGGGGGGCGCGGCGCGGGTGGGCCCGAGTGCCGGAACGTCCGCGGCCTTCGCAGGGACACGGCGCACGACCGGCACGCATTTGAGCGGGGAGCGTCGGGAAGTCGTATGATGAGGGCGTTCCCGGCCTATCCGGACCCGTTGGACACGTGCCGCCCGTCGCGTACCGAGGGCGCGCGCGAAGGCGACTTGAGGCCGGAGCCGGCGAAGCGATGGGCCGGCCTCCCCGGGGAGCTGGGTCGTCCGTCCGGGAGATGGTCGCCCGAAGAGATCGATCCCGCCTGACGCGCTGACCGACCATGGACCGTCACGACCATCCGCAGTCCGCGATTGCCGCGTCCGACGCCGGAGCGTCGTCCCGTGCGGCGGATGCCGGCGCCGCCGCGTCCGGCGCCGCGCGCGTCGTCGTTTGGGACGTGCCGGCGGCCATCGAGCGCGGGAGGCGCTTCACGGTCAGGATCGGGCTCACCTGCCCTGACGCGCGGTCCGACGGCTGGCAGGTCGAGGTGCGCGACCACGAGGGAGGGAGCCGGGCGACGGCGACCGTCGGTGAGGAGCCGTGGCCCGGCACCGACGCGCTCTACCATGCCGAGGTCGCTCTCGTTGCCCCGGAAGCCGAGGGCCTCTACACCTGGGAGGCCACGGCGGTGACGGGCGCGGCGGTCGCGACCGGGGACAGGTCGGCGACCGGCGGCACGGCGGAGCCGGGCGGGGTGGCGGAGACCGCCGGCGCGGTGGAGCCGGATGGGGTGGCGGAGTCCGGCGGTGCGGTGGACCCCGGCGGCGGCGTGACGGTGACCGGGGGTGCGGCGGAACCGAGCGGTACCCTGGAGCCGGGCGATGCGGAGTAGCCGGGCGGACCGGCGGCGACCGGCGGTGCCGCAGAGCCGGGCCGGGTGGCGACGAC
>JAJEEA010000389.1 GCA_022821235.1 Vicinamibacteria bacterium | reverse complement strand
CGTGGGCGAGACACGGTCGTGGCGGCGGCGCATCGAGGATCCTCCCGTGTCATGGGGCGAGGACCTGCACTGGTGGCGCACGGCCGTGGGGAACGCGGCCTACGAGTGCGAGGACTTCGAGTCCTCGTCGCTGGCGGTCCTGGACGTGCTGGCCGATCGCGTCGCGCCCGCCTCCGTTCACGCCCTTACCAGTGGCGGAACCGAGGTGACGGGTCCGAATGGGCACCGGACCACACTTTGCGATTCGGCGGTGGCCTATTCCCTCGGCACCGACGTCCAGCACAACCTCGGCTACTGGTCCGCCCCGCCCGAGAACGTACTCGGGAAGTAGTCTGCTCCCCGCCCCGACTCCATCGAAGGGCCGCCACGCCTTCTCCGGTTATAACACGGGCCGAAGGCGGACGGGTTCTCCGGCGGCGTGGCCTTTAGCGCGCGGGCCGGCGCGGGGGCGCGGGGCCGGCCGTTTCGATCCCGCCCGTAATCGTCAGGTTCCAACCCTGCCCGGAGCGGTCGAGCGAGCCGAGCCAGGCGAGGAGCCGGCCGCCCGGCATGCGGAGCGCCCACCGGGCCTGTGCGTCGAGCGACCACGGAGCGGCGGGCGCGGGACCGGGCTGGAGTCCGTAGGGCCCCTCCTCCCATAGGGCGCCGGAGCCTGTGGCGGGGCCGCCCCAGCGCGGCGACACGGAGAGCGAGAGCCCTTCCTCGTCCGACGGGCTCCCGATGGAGAGCGTGACGCCCAGGCCGCGCTCGTCGTAGCCCCTTGCGGAGTGGAGCGCCAGGATCCGGCCCTGCACGTCGACGCGAACGGGACCGCCCGCGGCGCGGAGTCCGCCCGCCAACTCGAGCCCCGTGCCCGTCTGGCCCGCGCCGCCGTCGTGCCGCCCGCTCGCCTCGCCGAACGCCTCGAGGGCCAGCCCGCCGAGTCGGATCGACGGGCTCAACTCGATGCCCAGCCGCCGCTGGTCGACGGTTGCGCTGCGACCATCGACGGTTTCCATGCCGGCCCCGGTCGCGAGCCGCGCCCGCGCGGCGTCCGCCCGGAGCCCGAACCAGTCCGCGAACCGGCGCCGGACCTCGATGAGCCCGAGCCCCAGGTTCAGGCTGCTTGTGCCCACGCGGTCCGTCGCTCGCGCATTCTCCGCCGACCCCCGTCCTCCGCCGGCCATCGCCCACACCGACATGGCCCCGTCCGACCACCGCAGGTAGGGGTACACGGCCGTCAATGAGGTCTCGAGACGGCCGGCCGCACTGCCGACGCGCCAGTCGCCCCCGCCCTTGCTCCTGGCGGCCGCCACGCCCGCGAGCCAGTTCTCGCCCAGCGTGCGGTCGAGCCCGGCCCAGCCCGTGCGCAGGTCGCCGTCGTAGCCGCGCCCCGCCGCCGGCTCGCCCGCGAACGTCTGGATGTCGCCCTGGCCCCATATCCGCCAGCCCCGACCGCCGCCGCCATCGCCGCCCCACGCGAACGTGAACTCCGTGCCGCCCCCGCCCCCTCCGAAGGGCGCAAGGCGGCCGGGGCTGCTCACGCCCATCGCCGCCAGCAGTTCCGCAGGGTCCCGAGGTCCGGCCGGAGACCCGTCCGGGCGGTCAGCGGCGGCCTCCGCCCACGCCGCCATCTGTCGCTCGAACGTCCGTCCGGCCTCGGCGAGACCTCCGCCGCGCAGGTAGCGCGACATCGTCCAGCCGGAATAGAGTCGCTCCGCCGCCGTCCGCACCCCCGCCTCATCCAGCGGAATGGAGCGTCCCATCACCGTGAGCCGCGACTCCCGATCCCCGCCGCCCGGCCCCACGCGGCGGCCCAGCGTCATGCGCGCGCTCGCCAGATGCGCCCGCGCCATCGCGGCCAGCGTCTCGTCGAGCACCGCGCGCGTCATCCGGTCGCCGGCGCCCACGGCGAACGTCTGCGAGGCGGAGAGCCCGCCCGGGTCGCGCGCCGTTACCTCGATGGACCCCGACCCGTAGCTGACGGGCGTCACGGTCAGCAACGAGCCCTCCACGAGCGACCCCGCAACGTCGGGGTCCGACGAGGCGGCCGTGTACGTCAGCGAGTCCCCTTCCGGGTCCTCGAAGTACGGCGCCAGATCGAACACCGCCGGCGGTCCCCCCTCATCGAGCACCTGGTCCGGGATCGCGCCTACCGCCACTGGCCCGTCGTTCACCGCCGCGACCGATACCACGACCTCCGCCTCCGCCGTGCCGCCGTTGCCGTCGGCTGCCGTGTAGACGAACCGGTCCGTCCCGTGCCAGTTCGTGTCGGGCGCATACTCGACGCCATTCGCCGTGGCCCGCGTCTTCCCGTGCCTCGGGCGGGAGACCGACGCGATGCGCAGCGGGTCGCCGTCCCCATCGCTGTCGTTCGCGAGCACGTCCACCGTGATCGGCCGGTCCTCGTCTGTTGCCGCTGTGTCGGCCACGGCCACGGGCGCGTCGTTCACTGCCGCGACCGTCACCACGACCTCCGCCTCCGCCGTGCCGCCGTTGCCGTCGGCCGCCGTGTAGACGAACCGGTCCGTCCCGTGCCAGTCCGCGTCCGGCGCATACTCGACCGCATTCGCCGTGGCCCGCGCCGTCCCGTGCGCCGGCCGGGAGACCGACTTGATGTGCAGCGCGTTGCCGTCCAGGTCCTGGTCCTTTGCCAGCACGTCCACCCTGACCGGCTCGTCCTCGTCCGTCGCCGCCGTGTCGGCCGCCGCCACGGGCGCGTCGTTCACGGCCGCGACCGACACCACGACCTCCGCCTCCGCCGTGCCGCCGTTGCCGTCGGCCGCCGTGTAGACGAACCG
>JAJEEA010000418.1 GCA_022821235.1 Vicinamibacteria bacterium | reverse complement strand
GCGCGGCGGAGCGGGCGGCCATTGACAACGCCGGCCCGAGTGGCCGGGTGCGGCAGCCCGTGGGCAGCCGGAGGCGGCTGGGAAGGATGCCGCGCAGGATCGTGCGGCGTGGAACCGCGCCGACTCCCGGCATGGCTGGTTGCGGGGCAGCAAGCGGAGGCACAGGGGACGATTCGCGGGTTGGGTTGCAGCCGGGCAAGAGCTGCCATGCCGACCCATCCGGAGCGCTCGCGGCCGTCCTGAACCAGGAAACCACGGAGACGCACGCATGCCGGTGGTCGACGTCGACGGGCTGACCTTCACCTACGCGTCGGGCGCCACCCCCGCCGTCCGGGACCTGTCGTTCCGCATCGACCGCGGCGAGATCTTCGGGTTCCTCGGGCCGAGCGGCGCCGGCAAGTCGACCACGCAGAAGGTGCTGATCGGGCTCCTGCGGGGCTACCGGGGCGCCGTCTCGGTGCTCGGCCGCGACCTCGCGGCGTGGGGGGGCGACTACTACGAGGAGATCGGCGTCTCGTTCGAGCTGCCCAACCACTACCTGCGGCTGACCGGCCTCGAGAACCTCGGCTACTTCCGGGCCCTGTACCGGGGCGAGACCCGCCGGCCGGAGGCGCTGCTCGAGATGGTGGGGCTGGCCGGCGACGGGGAACGCCTCGTGGCCGAGTACTCCAAGGGGATGAAGACCCGGCTCGGGGTGGCGCGCGCGCTGCTGAACGACCCGCAACTCATCTTCCTGGACGAGCCGACGGTGGGGCTCGACCCCGCGAGCGGGCGGGGCGTCAGGCGCCTCGTCCGGGAGCTGAAGCAGGCCGGGCGCACCGTGTTCCTCACCACGCACGACATGACGGTGGCCGACGAGCTCTGCGACCGCGTGGCGTTCATCGTCGACGGGGAGATACGGCTCGTCGACTCGCCGCGCGACCTGAAACTGGCCCACGGCGCCCGGACGGTGGCGGTGGAGTACTCGCTCGACGGCAGCCCCGGGCGGCGCGAGTTCCCGCTCGACGGCCTCGGCGACGACGCCGCGTTCCTGGCCCTGCTGCGCGAGGCGACGGTCCGCACCCTGCACACCCAGGAAGCGACGCTCGAGGACGTCTTCCTGCGCGTCACCGGCCACACCCTGCAGTGAGCCGATGCACAGGCTGGCCGCGACCGTCCGCCTCGACCTCCGCCTGCAGTGGCGAAACGGCTTCTACTACGCGGTGGCCTTCGTGCTGGCCTGCTGGCTCGTCCTCCTCACCCGACTCCCCGACATCGACTGGGGCACCGTGCTGCCCGCGGTGGTGTTCGGGAACCTGGTGATGGTGAACTTCTACTTCATCGCCGGGCTCGTCCTCCTCGAGAAGGGCGAGGGGACGCTGGAGGCCCAGGTGGTGACGCCGCTCGCCGACTGGGAGTACCTCGCGTCGAAGACGGCGACGCTGACCGCGCTCTCGCTCGTCGAGCAGGTCGTCATCGTGTGGTCGGCGTACGGCGGCGGCTTCGCGGGCGGCCCCCTCGTCGCCGGCATCGTGCTGGCCGCTATCCTCTACACCCTGGTCGGCTTCCTCCTCATCGCCCGCTACCGGTCGATCAACGAGTACATGTTCCCCTCCGTCCTCTTCACATTCCTGCTCTCGCTCCCGATGCTGCACCACTTCGGGCTGTGGGACACCTGGCTGCTCTACCTCCATCCCTTCACCGCGCCCCTCGTGCTGCTGGCGGGGGCGTTCCGGCCGCTTCCGCCGTGGCAGTGGGCCTACGGCGTGCTCTATGCCACCGTCTGGGCCGGGGCGCTGCTGATCGCGGCGCGACGGACGTTCGACCGCTTCATCGTCGCCCGCGAGGGAGGGCGCTGATGCAGATGTCCGCCGTCCGGGCCGGATCGCCGCCAGGCGCCGCCCGCCGGACGTTCGACCGCTACATGGTTGGGCGCGAGGGAGGGCTGATACCGACGGCGGCCAGTGCGCCGATACCGATGTCCGCTGCCCGGACCGGATCGCCGCCGGGCGCCGCCCGCCGGGCGTTCGACCGCTTCATCGCCGCGCGCGAGGAAGGGCGCTGATGCCGACGGTGGCCGCGGTGGTCCGGGCCCTGGGCCCGATCGACGCCAGGAGCGTCGCGCGAGACAGCATGCTGCGCTGGCTCGTAGCCGCTCCCATCGCCTACGCGCTCGCCTTCCGGTGGGGCGTCCCCGTCCTCCGCGCCTGGCTCGACGAGCGATACGGATTCGACCTCGCGCCGCACTACCCGCTGCTGGCGAGCTTCCTCGTGCTGATCACACCGGCGCTGGTAGGCGCGGTGGTCGGGTTCCTGCTGCTCGACCAGCGGGACGACCGCACCCTCACCGCCCTCCAGGTCACGCCGCTCACGGTCGAGGCGTACCTCGCCTATCGCATCGCCGTCCCCATGGTGGTCGGCGTGCCCGTGATGATGGCGTGCATCGCCATCTCGGACCTCGCGACGATGGGCGTCGTCGCGGCCTTCGCCGCCGCCGCCCAGGCCGCCCCCACCGCGCCGCTCTTCGCGCTGTTCGCGGCCGCGTTCGCCACGAACAAGGTGCAGGGGTTCGCGCTGCTGAAGGGCGTCGGCGTCCTGACGTGGCCGCCGGTCGTCGCGTGGTTCGTCGCCTCGCCGTGGCAGGTGGCGTTCGGCCTCGACCCGCTCTACTGGCCCCTCAAGGTGTTCTGGATGCTCGAGGCGGGCGAGCCGCGCGTCTGGCTCTACTTCCTGGCCGGCCTCGCCTACCAGTCGCTGCTGATCGCGCTCCTCGTGCGGCGCTTCAAGACCGTGATGACCCGCTAGCCGCCGGCCCGCCGGGGGCGCTGCTTCGAGCGAGCGGGGCTCGTCCTTCGCGCTCCGCCAGGATCTCGGTCGCGCTGAGCAGCGTCGCCAGCTCCTGCTTCGACAGACCCCCGAGGTCGGCGGCGATGTAGGCCACCCGGCGCGCCCGCCCGCGTTCCAGCAGACGCCGCCCCTTGGCCGTCGCGCGCAGCCGCACGCGGCGGCGGTCGACGCGGTCGGTCTCGCGGTCGACGAGCCGGAACGCCTCGAGCGACTTCACGATGCGGGTGATCGCCGGCCGCGACACCATCTCCGTCCTGGCGAGATCACTCATCGTCTGCGGGCCGGCGAACACGAGCACCGACAGCAGGGAGAGCCGTTCCGGACCGAGCCCCGTCTCGCGGTCCACGGTGCGCGCCCGGCGCAGGAGACGAATCGCGATCGAGTGCAGCCGGTTGGCGACGCGGACGCGGTCCGTGTCGGGCAGTCCGGCCGGGATCGGCAGGCTTGACATCTCGGGTCCGGCGGCGGAGAATTCAGTTAACCATGTTAACTAAATTCCCTCGCCGTGCAGTCAGCGACGGAGCGACGAACCATGACGAGTGACACGTTCGGCCTCGACGACATCGGGCAGATCCACATCAGCGTCGGCGACGTCGCGCGGGCCGTCGCGTTCTATCGGGACGTCCTCGGCATGCGGTTCCTCTTCGAGGTGCCGGGCCAGCCGATGGCGTTCTTCATGTGCGGGAGCGTGCGTCTCTATCTCGGCAAGCCCGAGACCGACGCGTTCCGGTCGAACCCGGCGCTGTACTACCGGGTCGCCGACATCGAGCGGGCGGTCGACACGCTGCGCGGGCGGGGCGTCGAGTTCGAGGCCGACGCTCACGTGGTGCACCGGGACGCCAATCACGAGCTCTGGATGGCGGGGTTCCGCGACCCCGACGGAAACTATATCAGCCTCATGAGCGAGGTGCCCCGGTCGGAATCAACAAGCCGCGCATAGAACGCCCATGGCCTCACGGCGCCGGATGCGGTCACGCGCTCAGCACGCTGGCGTGAACGACCCCACCGTCGAGGGTGAGGGCCTGACCGACCGCCTTGGGGCCACCCGAGGCGCCGAGGGGTAAACGCCCATGGCCTCACGGCGCCGGATGCGGTCACGCGCTCAACACACTGGCGTGAACGACCCAACCGTCGAGGGTGAGGGCCTGACCGACCGCCTTGGGACCACCGAGGTGCCGAGGGGTAAACGCCCATGGCCTCACGGCGCCGGATGCGGTCACGCGCTCAACACGCTGGCGTGAACGACCCCGCCGTCGAGGGTGAGAGCCTGACCCACCGCCTTGGGGTCGGCGAGATGCCGCTCGACGCCGAGCCCCAGCCCGGGCGTCTCGCGGCATGCGGCCTTGCTGACACGGCCGAGCTTGCGGAGGACGCGACTGGCCGACGGCCGTCCGGCCGCGGTCGGCCGCTCCAGCAGACAAGCGCGCACCAGCGCCCCCCAGTGGGGCCGGAGCAGCCCGGGCGCGCCGAAGACCTCGGTGGCGACCACGCGCGGGCCGTGGGTGACGACGACGCCGCACTGGCCGGGCAGGGGGCCGAGGGCGCCGAGCTCGTCGGCCGCCGCCTGCCGGGCGGGCTCGCGCTCGTAGACGCGGTCGGCCGCGGCCATGGCCCGCGTCGGCGCGGCCACCCCGAGGTCGTCGAGCTCCGCGTCGATGGAGCCCCACACCGCGTTCTGATCGCCCCGACGCGCCTCGGCCGTCGCCGCCTGCCGGGCGACCGCCGCGTTCTTGGCGCGACGCACCCGGCGGTGGGTGTAGGTGGAGCCGGCCGCGAAGTCACGGCGGCGGCCCCAGCGGCCCGCCTCGAGGCACGACACCGGGATCTTCAGGGTGGCGCCGGCCGCCACCAGCACGCTGACGTTGAGGGTGCGGTTCTGGTCGCCCCCGAGGAACTGCTCGCCCTCGACGAGCAGGATCGGCCGGTCGGTCGGGTTGGCCGCGGTCAGGGTCGGCACCGACGCGTCGGGCAGCTCCTCGATGACCCGCCCCGACTTCGGGCCGGTGGCGATGACCGGCAGGGGGTTGTCCATCAGGTAGACGGGGAAGAACGAGACGCCGAGACGCGTGACGGGCCGTCCGATGGCGGCGCGCTCCAGATCGACGAACGCACCTGCCGTGCTCTTGTCCATGGGCTCCTCCTCCTTCGTGTGCAGCTTCCGCGGGACCGCGCCCGGGATCAGGGCGGCCGCCGCATGTCCTGTGTCGGGTGGACAAACGGCAGGATAGAGGAGGGATGTGTCAGAACCTGTCAGGAGCCGCCCGCCGGGCCACGCACCTTCGTGACCGGCGCCCGTCGACCGTCGGCCGGCTGCTCGCTCCCCGGGGCGCGACGGGGATGGGATCCGGCGCAGTCCTACTGGTCGGACCCGCCGGACCGCGGACCGCCGCGGCCCTCGAACGCCGCGCCGAGCGCCGCCCCAGGGCCAGCCCGATCGCGAGCCATGCCCCCACGTTGTCGGTCGCCGCGCCGATGACGATGCCGAAGACCATGCCGAGGGCGGCACCCGCGCCGGTGCCCTGATACTGATCGCCCATGCGCCGGCAGCGTAGCACGCTTCCGGCGACTCGTTCGGGGCTCAGTCGCCCTTCAACACCATCAGGGGATCGACGCGGGCGACGCGGCGGGCCGGCAGGAGCGAGGCGACCGACGTGGCGGCGAGGACCGACCCCGCCACCGCGGCGAAGGTCGCCGCGTCGTAGGGACCGACGCCGTACAGGAGGCTCGACAAGCCTCGGCCGACCGCTGCGGCGGCGGCGAGGCCGACGGCCACACCGACGGTGCCGACGGCCAGGCTGCCGCGCATGACCAGTCGGACCAGCCGGCCGGGCGACGCCCCGATCGCGGCGCGGACCGCGAGCTCGCGCGCTCCGTCACCGCGCGCGTGAGGGCGCCGAACACCCCCACCATGGCGACCAGCAGCGCCAGCCCGCCCGACGCCGCGGCCGGCGTCACTCGGCCGGACGCAGGACCCACTGGACGCCGGCGACCACCACCGCCGCGTTCAGGCCCAGGTTGTCCCCCGCCGTGCCGGCGTTGGAGACGTGGTGGTTGCGGAGCTCGACGATCAGCCCCGGCCCCCGCCGCGGCACCGTCCGAATGCCCAGACCATAGACGATGGTGAAGTTGAAGACGCGGTCGATCTCCGGCACGTCGAGCGACGTCCAGAGCAGCCCGGCCCCGCCGGCGAGGTAGGGCGTCCATCGCCGGTCCCGCCACACGTGATAGCGGCCGCCCAGACCGAGCCCCCCGCTGACGGCCGGGGCCAGCCGGTCGTAGGCCAGCAGCGCGGCCTCGCCGTGGATCTCCAGGTGGTCGGTGACGAACCGTCCGAGCTGCGGGTGGAACGCCGCGAAGCGGACGTCGCTCTCCGTCTTCCCCCAACCCGGAACGCCGTACCTCCAGGCGTCGCCCCAGCCGCCCGACAGCCCCCGGGTCCAGTAGCCGGCGGCGAGACGGGGTTGCTGGCCGGCGGTCGAAACCGGCATCAGGGTCATCAGCAGGATGCCGGCCAGCCCGCACCTCCGGTAGTGGTGACGGCGTGTCATGAATGGTCGCGAGGGCCGCGGACGACGCGGCCGTTCGTCACGGGCGTTCCGCGAGGGATCCACGGGCTCCGCGTCGTCGAAGGCGGCGAGCCGCCGTCGAGCTCCTGCTCTAACGCGCAACCACCGCGGGCACCCGCACGAGGACGTAGGTCACGTGCCCGCCCGCCGGCACGAGGTAGCCGTGCGGCATGCGGGCGGGGATGTGCAGCACGTCGCCGGCCGACACCGGATGCCGCGTCCCGCCGGCGATGCCGGAGCCGCGGCTCCCGTCGCGGTCGAGCATCTCGCCGCCCGCGAGCACGCCGCCCTCGCCGCTCGTCACGAACACCACGTCGATGATGTCGTCGTGGATCTCGGGCACCCCGTCGGCGTCGCGGTGGATGTGGCGGAAGCGGTGCGACCGGGTCGGGCTGCCGTAGTCGGCGAGGGTCTCGCGGGCCGAGCGGTCGGGGCCGATCCGCCGGTCGAGGTCGGCGCGGCGCCGGTCGAGCTCGCGCGCCCGCCACAGCGCGAACCCGGGCGGCTCGAAGTCGAGGGCGGGGGCGTCCGGCGGCGGGACGCGCTCGCCGGCGAGAGCAGGCAGCCGCACCAGCACGTAGGTCACGTGCCCGCCCGCCGGCACGAGGTAGCGGTGGGGGGTGTCGGCGGGAATGTGCGCGATGTCCCCGCGGGCCACGGGATAGTGCACGCCGCCCGCGATGTCCGTCCCCCGGTACTCGCCGTCGCGGCCGGTCCGGCCGACGAGCTCGCCCCCCACGACCAGGGTCGCCGCCCCGCTCTGGATGAGGACCACGTCCTCGATGCTGGCGTGCTGCTCGGGGAAGCCGTCGGCCTCGCGGCGGATGAAGCGGAAACGATGGGGCCCGCCGACCTCGTAGTCGGCGAGGGTCTCGCGCGCCGACCCGTCGGGCCGGATCGCCTCCGACAGGGCGGCGTCGCGCCGCTCGAGCTCGGCCGCGCTCCAGCGCACGAAGCCGGGTCCGCCGGCCTGCACGGCCGGCAACGAGACGACGGCGAGGGCGAACAGCGGTGCGATGAAGGCCATGGGCGGGCTCCTCTCTCGTGCTCCCGATCGTAGCCCACCGAGCGCCGCCAGCGGCTCCGCTTGGCGGCCACCCCCCACCAGGAGTCCGCGCCGGTCTCCGGCGACTGCCGACTACGTCAATGAGTCCGGGCAGAATCAGCGAGTTCCGCGCCGGA
The DNA here is from genome assembly GCA_022821235.1 of Vicinamibacteria bacterium. Taxonomy (GTDB): domain Bacteria; phylum Acidobacteriota; class Vicinamibacteria; order Vicinamibacterales; family UBA8438; genus JAJEEA01. Next base: position 9,901 of record JAJEEA010000418.1, on the reverse strand, counting down.
CGGTTACCGCATTCGCAACGGCGCGGGGCTGGCCCCGGCAACCGACCGAGGGTAGTAATGGGGACCGGACGGCCGATCAGGATGGCGATGTTCGCTCGGAATGGGCGAACGCGGGTGGGCGCGGGTTTCGGCCGTGCGACAGCGCCGGAGCCGCTCAGGCGGTGGGGTGCAGTCCGGGCGAGTTGACGTGTGACCGCAGGGTTTCGCCTTGCTCGTCAACGCGGCCGGTCAGCGTGTCCAGCTTCCCCTCGACGCGATGCACGCCGACAGCCGAGTACAACCCGGCCACGGCGCCGACAACGGCACCAACGGCAGCGATGGCAGCGGTAGTCGCGATGAAGATCTCCATCCGCTCAAGACTACCCCACGGGCGCCGGTTTGCGCCAGCCCGCGGGGATTTCAGTGAACGGCGCAGTCATCGTCGATCGGTTGCGTAGAACGCGCCGTTCCACCGCCCAGACTCCTGCCCCATCAGGCGTCGCCAGCGGCCGCCTGGCGCCGCAACCCTCCGGGATTTCGCGCCCGTTCCACCACCCAGGCTCCTCGTGCATGGCGGCGCCGGGCGCGTCAGGCCTCGGACGGACGCTCGTGCCCGTGCAGGTGGTCGGCGTGGTGGTGCTCGTTGCAGTGGTCCGGCGACTGCTCCACCTGGATCGTGACGTGGTGGATGCCGAAGTCGCGGGAGGCGATCGCCCGCAGGCGGCGCAGCACCGGCTCGAGGCGGCTGCCCGGGTAGTCGGGATCGACCACGACGTGGGCCGCGAGAGCGTCGTAGCCCTCGGCGATGGTCCAGACGTGCATGTCGTGGACCTGCACCACGCCCTCCACCCCTTGCAGCTCGCGGCAGAGACGGGACACGTCGACGTGGTCGGGAGCGCCCTCGAGCAGCACGTGAACGACCTTGGCGAGGAGGCGCCACGTGCTCAGCAGGATCAGGACGCCGATGATCACGCTGAGGATCGGGTCGGCGAGGGTCCACCCGAAGGCCCAGACGAGGACCCCCGACACGACGACGCCGACCGAGCCCAGCAGGTCGGCCATCACGTGCCGGAAAGCGCCCTCGACGTTGACGCTGTGTCCCGCGGAGCGCCGGAGAATCCACGCCGCGACGACGTTGACGACGAGGCCGACGGCGCCGATGGACAACATCAGCGCGCCGTCGACGTCGGGCGCGTCCCGGAAGCGGTGCCACGCCTCGACGATCACCCAGGCCGCGACGAGCCACAGGGTCAGCGCGTTGAGGAGGGCGGCCAGGATCTCGATGCGGTGGTAGCCGAAGGTGCGCCGCGCCGACGGCGGCCGATCCGCGAAGTGCATGGCGAGCAGCGCGAGGCCGATGGACGCCGCGTCGGTCAGCATGTGCCCGGCGTCGGCGAGGAGGGCGAGGCTGCCGGAGAGGATGCCGCCGGCGACCTCGGCGACCATGTAGCCGGCGATCAGCACGAGGGCGGCGACCAGGCTTCGCTTGCTCTTTCCGCGCAACGCCCGGGAATGGTCGTGACCGCCGGCGCCGTGCTGCGCGTGCGCGTGCTCCGGATCGTCGTGCCCGTCCGCCGCGTGGGGGTGATTGGAGGTCATTGGCCGACGGCCGTCGTGACGGGACGCCCCGCACGGCCGGCAGACTATTGTCGGTCGCCGCCGCCCCGTCAATCAATCGGGAACTCGCCGGTGGGTGCACGCCATGAAGTGAGGCTGCGGGAAACGACACTGAAATCGCCGGCCTGACCAGTGCCAGGACGGTCATCTCACGAAATCTGTCGTTCACCCTTCGCCAGTCAGCCCTGCTCCGACATGCCGAGGCGCCAGGGGGAGCTCACCGCCCGGCGATTCCGGGCCTCCCCGCGCGGGACCGCACCGACGGCGCCGCGGGCGGGCTATCATGGGCCCGACAAGGAGGCGCCATGAACCCAGCCCATAATCCGCCGCCCGGCGGCGCCGCTGCACGGCGCGCCAGACCTGTAGACGACGCGGCGCCCCGAGACAGAGGCGGCGCCGTTCCGCGCCGCAGATTCCTGCCGATCCCGGCGCTGTTCGCCGCGCCCGTCATCGTTCTGCTGTGGGCCGGGGCGGCGCCGGGACAGATCACCCGCATCGACCTGCCGGTCGTCGAATCGCCGGCCCTCGGGGGCGAGTCGTACGGCGAGGTCGGCCGGTACGAGCGCCTGCGCGGCGTGGTCACCGGCGAGGTGGACCCGGACGACCCCCGTCACCGCGACATCGTCAACCTCGACCGCGCCCCCCGCAACGACCGGGGCCGGGTCGAGTACCACGCCACCGTCGAGATCTACCGGCCCGTCGACATGACCCGGTGGAACCGGGCCATCTACCACACCGTCCCGAACCGGGGCGGGGCCGGCGCGGCCGAGCGCGCCCTCCTCGAGCGCGGGTTCGCGCTGGTCCGCGTGGGGTGGCAGGGCGACATCGCGCCGACCGACGCGAACATCGTGGCCGAGCTGCCCGTCGCCGCCCGGGCCGACGGCTCCCCCATCGTCGGCGCCGCCCTCGAGGAGATGATCTTCGACGACGACGCGTCCCGGTCCCGCTATCGCCTGACCTATCCGACCGCCTCGCGCGAGCCGTCGGGCGGGATGCTCTCGGTCCGGGCCACGCAGACCGGCCGGCGGCAGGCGCCCCCGGACCTCGCGTGGACGTGGGTGAGCGACACCGAGATCGAGGTCGCGCGGCCCGCCGGGTTCGACGGCGGCGCCATCTACGAGTTCATCTATCAGGCGAAGAATCCCATCGTGCTGGGGCTCGGGTTCGCGGCGATGCGCGACGCCATCTCGTTCCTGCGCTACGAGGCGGCCGACGGCGCCGGCAGCCCCAACCCGCTCGCGGAGGCCGGGCTGCCCCGCACCGCGATCTCGATCGGCATCTCCCAGAGCGGGCGCATGCTGCGCGACTTCCTGTACCAGGGGTTCAACGAGGACGTGGCGGGCCGCATCGTCTTCGACGGCATCCATCCCAACATCGCCGGCTCGCGGAAGACGTTCACCAACTACCAGTTCGGTCAGCCGGGGCGCTGGCAGAAGCAGCACGAGGACCACGTCTACCCCGGCGACCAGTTCCCGTTCACCTACGTCACCCTGACCGACCCCGTCAGCGGCCGGACCGACGGGCTGCAGGAGCGGTGCTCGGCCTCCGGCACCTGTCCGAAGATCGTCCACAGCGACAGCGAGGCGGAGCTGTGGCAGGCGCGGGCGTCCCTCGTGGTCACCGACCCCGCGGGCGGGCCCATCGAGCTGCCGGACAACGTGCGGGTGTACCTGTTCGCGGGCACCCAGCACGGCGGCGGTCCCGGCGTCCACGTGGGGAGGCCGAGCGCGGGCCTGTGCCAGAACCCGAGCAACCCGCTGGCCCTGGCCCAGGTGCGCACCGCCCTCAGCCTCGCCCTGCACGACTGGGTGGAGAAGGGCATTGCGCCGCCGGCGAGCCGCGTCCCCGGCGCCGGCGGCGGCGGGCTCGTCCCCGCGTCCGCCGTCGACTTCCCGGCCGTCCCCGGGGTGACCTGGACGGGGTCGTACAACCCGCTGCGCCTCGCCGACCACCGGTCGCTGCCCCCGATGCGGGGCGATGCGTACACGGTCCTCGTCGGCCGCACCGACGCCGACGGCAACATGGTCGACGGCGTCCGGCACCCCAATCTGGTTGCGCCCATCGGCACCTTCACGGGCTGGAACCTGCGGCGGGAGGGGTTCGCGGAGGGCGCCCAGTGCCGGGGCACGGGGTCGTTCATCCCGTTCGCGGCCACCCGGGCGGACCGCCGGGAGTCCGGCGATCCCCGGCCGTCGCTCGAAGAGCGCTACGCGGACCACGCCGCCTACGTGCGCGCGGTCGGCGAGGCGGCGGAGGCCCTGGTCGAGGACCGGCTGCTCCTGCCGGAGGACGCGGACGAGATCGTGTCGCGCGCGCGGCGGAGCCGGGACCGAACGGCGGGGACGGTTCAGCAGGGCGCGGGCGCCGCGCCGTAGAACTCCGCGTCTCGCCGCCGCGGACCTCGTCCGACAATCGTCGCCCGACGGCTCCGACCAACGCTCCGGAGGCCCGCGCGGTCCACGGCGCGAGCTTGGCCACCTCCTCGACCAGCGCGTCGACGCCGGGGAGCCGTTCGAGCATCCGCCCGGCGGGTCGGGTTTTTCCCCTCGAATCGGGGCCCACCCCTCCGGGATCCGCAAGCGGCCGGCCGAGTGGCTGAAGTCGAGCCGTGTCATCGTCGCAACTCACGGCCGCCGGGGTTCGCGTGCAACAGGTCAGGAGATATTCCCGCAAATCGGGGCCCGCCCCCCGGGATCGGCAAGCGGCCGGCCGAGTGGTTAAACTTGGGCCGTGTCATCGTCGCGACTCTCGGCCGCCGGGCCCGCCGCGCAGTACGACAGCTTCGCCGATATCTACGGCGTGTGGACGGAGACCGCGCCGGCCGCCCAGTCGAACCGGCAGTTCTACGTCGACGCGTATCTCGCGGCCGGCGGGCCGGTGGTGGAGCTCGGCGTCGGCGACGGGCGCATCGCGGTGGAAGCGGCGGCGCGCGGGTGCCGCGTGATCGGCGTGGACGTCTCGCCCGTGATGCTGTGGCGGTGCCGGAAGCGTGCCGAGGAAGCCGGCGTGGGCGATCGGATCGAGCTGCTCGAATCGGACTTCCGCACCTTCCGCATCGACGACGCGGCCGCGCTCGTCACCCTGCCGTACCACAGCATCGGGCACCTGAGGAGCACGCGGGCCAAGCAGGAGGCGGTGCAGCGGGTCTTCAGCCAGCTCAGGCCGGGGGGCCGGTTCATCTTCGACGACTTCGTGATGACGCCCGCCGCCGCCGCCCGGATGCGTCAGGTGCAGCTTCGGGCCGCCTATCCGTCGGCGGCGGGCACGGATATCCTGTTGTGGGTCACCTCCCGCGTGGACGAGAAGGCCCGGTCGATGGAGGTCATCACCTGGGAGGACCACTTCACGGCTGACGGGCGCCCGGAATGGCGCCGCTACCGGCGCCTCGACCTGAGCTGGCTCGACCCCGACCAGGCCCGGACGCTGCTGCTCGAGACCGGATTCACGATCGACGCCTGCCTCGGCAGCTTCGACGGGACGCCGTTCGCGATGGACACCGCGGCCGAGCAGATCTGGATCGCGCGCAAGCCGGGGTAGGAGTCTGCGCCGTAGAACGGCGCGGACTCCCGGCGGGTCGGTTGGGCGCCCGGCGGAGCCGAAGGCGACGGCGGGCGGGCGAGGAGTCCGGGTCGAACTCCTGGAGGGTTGGTTGGGCGCCCAGCGGAGCCGTCAGGCGACGATTGGCGGTTGAAGGCGCGACCTGCCGAGCGCACCGCCGGCGGCGCGACCGGTCGGGAGAAGACGACGGGTGCACGTCAGATTTGTGGGACCCGCCACTGCCGCCGTGAGCACTTCGCCGAAAGCCACCCGTTCGCACGCCAACCTGGCCCCAGAATGCTCGCAACCGCGAATCTGCAACTTTCCTGACGTGCACCCGAAGACGACACGCGGGACGACGTCGGAATGGGAAGCACGGAGCCGTAGCGCATGGTGGGAACCGCGGGACTCAAGAGCCTGGAAGTGACCGGCATCGTGGGCGTCTACCCGCGGGAGCGGGAGCGTCCCCAGCCGGTCGTCTTCGACATCGAGGTCGACTACGACCTGGCGCCCGCCGCGCGGTCCGACGCGCTGGCGGACGCCATCGACTACGACGGCATCGCCGCCGCCGTCGTCGAGCTCGTCCGGCAGCGGCGGTTCGCGCTCCTCGAGACCATGGCGGAGGCGGCGGCGGCGCTCCTCCTCGACCGGATCGACCGCGCGCAACGCGTACGGCTGGAGGTGCGCAAGCCCCGGGCGGTCCCCGCCGCCGCCTGCGCCTTCGTCCGGGTGGAGCGCGCGCGCCCGTGAGCCTCGCGCAGGACGCCCCGGTCGCGGTGGTGACGGGCGGCGCGCGCCGCCTCGGGCGTCGCCTGTGCTCGATGCTGGCCGCGCGGGGCTACGACCTCGTGGTGCTCTACCGCGCCTCCGGGCAGGACGCGCGGTCGCTGGTGCGCGAGATCGAGACGGCGGGAGGCCGCGCCCGCGCCCTGGCCGCCGACATCGGCGTCGAGCGCGACGTGGCGGCGGTCTTCGACGACGTCGCGGCGGCGGAGGGCCGCGTCGACCTCCTCGTGAACAACGTCGGCAACTACAACCCGCAGCCGGTGACGCGGCTCGACCCCGCGGGGTGGGACGCGACCCTCGCCGCCAACCTGTCGGGCGCGTTCTACTGCTGCCACCACGCCCTGCGCCTCATGCCCGACGGCGGCAACATCGTCAGCATCGGCATGGCCGGCCTCGAGGGCATCCGCGCCAACGTCCACGGCGCCGACTACTACGTCAGCAAGACCGGGCTCCTCGTCCTGACCCGGGCCCTCGCGAAGGCGCACGCCGGCCGGCGCATCCGCGTGAACATGGTGTCGCCGGGACAGCTCGAGAACTCCGTCGACCTGCCGCCGCCCGACGCCATCGGCAAGTGGGTCCCGCTGGGGCGCGCGGGCCGGCTCGACGACGTCGCACAGGCGGTCGAGTACCTGCTCGACGCCTCCTACGTGACGGGGGTCAACATCGACGTCTCCGGCGGATACCGGCTGTGATGCCGACTCCGCTGACCGCGACGGCCCTCTGTCCCCTCTGGAACCGGGCGGCCGAGTGGGAACGCCGCCTCCGCATGATTCGTGAAGCGCGGCGGTTCCTGTATCTGTCGACCTATTACGTCGAGTACGACGACTACGGCGCGGAGCTGCTGGCGCTGCTGCTGGCGGCGCAACGGCGCGGGGTCGCGGTCAACCTGCTCATCGACGGTTTCGGGCAACGTCTCGGGGGCGTCCTGATGTCGGCGGCGGTCAAGTCGGCCCTGAACGAACGGCTCGACGTGCTGCGCGCCGCCGGCGCCGTCGTGACGGTCTACCGCCCGCCCCACGCGTTGCAGTGGCGCCTCGGCGGGGGGCAGCACGTCAAGATCCAGGTCTCGGAGGAGGGCGAGGCGATCTTCGGCAGCAGCAACGTCACCCGCACGTCCTTCGAGGGATGGAACGAGTACTCGGTCGCGCTGCGCGGCCCCGTCGTGCGCGCCCTGCTCGAGAGCTATCGGACCATCGGCGGCGAGGTCGACGCCGCCCACCTGCGCGACCTCGACGGGCGCGCCGCGGGAGCACGCGGGAACATCGACCTCGACTACTGGATATGCAATCCCAACCTGCACCAGGGCCGCCGCGGGCCCCTCGGCTGGCGCGGCCCGAACGTGGTGACCGAGCGCATGCTCGACATGGTGAACGCCGCCCGGCGCCGCATCGAGCTCACGACGTTCTACTTCAAGCCGGCCCCGGCGCTGCTCGACGCGCTGCTGGCGGCGACGCGGCGCGGGGTCGACGTCGAAATCCACCACTCGCACCGCGATGCGCTGCCCGCCACCGACCTCGCCTGGATCGCCGCCGCCGCCGGCTATCCGCTGCTGCTCGACGCGGGGGTCCGCATCTACGAGAATCGGGCCGGCGAGCACTCGAAGATCGTGCTCGTCGACGACGCCCGGGTCGCCTTCGGCAGCTACAACTTCGAGGACGCGGCGCACGACCGGCTCGCCGAGGCCATGCTGGCCACCCGACACCCGGCCGCGGTCGTCCCCGCGCGCGAGATCTTCGACCTGCTCCGGGCCGACCCGCACAACGCGCCGGTCGGCCGCGGGTTCCGCCGCGACGTGCCGGGCGGCCTGCGGCTGCGCCTGGCGGTGCTGGGGCGTCTCAAACGGTGGATGTGATGCCCGACACCTGCGGTGCCGTGGACACGCACATGAGAATGCACCTGGAGAGTCTCAAGCGGTGACGTGATGTCCGACGACCTGCGCTTCACCGAGATCGAGCACAAGTTCGTCGTCGACGACGACTTCGACCCGGCGGGCTTCCGCGCCGCGCTCGAACGGCTCAATCCGACGCGAACGACTGCGCTGCGGGTCCGCGACCGGTACTTCCTGACCGAGGCGGGGCGGCGCGGCCGGTTCATCCTGCGCCATCGCCACGATCCCGAGCTGCACCACCTGACCCTCAAGTCGCTGGCCCGCGACACCGAGGTGCGGGCGGAGATCAATCTCGACCTCGGCCACCACGCCGGCGATCAGGCGTCGGCCGTCGACGCGTTCGTCGAGCGGCTCGGGGTGATCTGGCGCGGCGGCCTCGACAAGGACCTGACGGTCTGGTACTTCCCCGACGTGGAGGTTGCGCACTACCGGGCCACGACCGGCGCGCGCGCCGTCGAATGCGTGGAGTTCGAGGCCACGCGCAAGCAGTCGCTCGCCGCCGCCCTGCGCGCCGTCGAGCGCTACGAGCGCGCGACCGGCTTCGGCGGCGCCGACCGCGCGCACCGCTCGCTGCCGCAGATCCTGTTTCCCGAGGTCGCCGCGGCGCTGGCGGGCGAGAACGAGAGAAGCGACGACCGGGAAGACTGAGGGACGCCGCGACTCACCGTACGTCCCAATTCCTGGTTGGCTCCATCTCTTCGAGCCGGGCAGACCGCTCGGTTGCCGTACGCCCTGGGAGGGCCGCCACGTGCCGATCCCGTTCGTCGCGCCCCGTTGATCCGCGCGAGCATCGGGCCGCACGTGCAGTCAGCGGGCGGAGAGCGCGCGTCGGCCCGCGATCTCGCCCGACACAGAGCCGGCACGCTGGACGACCTGCATGAAGTTGTCGTAGATGCGGCGCGCGTTGCAGTTGAAGCCGGCCATGCCGGCCGACGCATCGGCCTCGAAACGCGCGAGGGCATCCGTCCCGAGCGCGCGCTCCAGGGCCTGCCCGTAGGCGGGCACGGCGCCCCACTCGCGCACGGTCCTCTCGGTGATCTCGACGTGATACTGGATGCTGAAGGCATGGCCGCCGACGCCGAGCGCCTGCACCGCGCAGGCGGGCGACGCCGCGAGGACCCGGGCCCCGGCCGGCGGCCTCAGCACCTCCGCGCCGTGCCACTGCAGGCAGGCGTGGGTGGCCGACACACCCTCGAAGAGGGGGCTGGCGCGGCCCGCCTCCGTCAGCTCGACGTCGAAGATGCCGATCTCGGGCTCGGCCGCAGGCCCCACCTCGCCGCCGAGGGCCTGGGCGAGAAGCTGGTGCCCGAGGCAGAACCCGAGGAAGGGCAGCTTCCGCTCGAGGACCGCCTCGCGGATGGCGGCGCGCTCGGCCTCGAGCCAAGGATGGAGGTCGTCCTCCCAGACGTCCATCGGGCCGCCCATGACCCAAAGGGCGTCGTAGCCGCCCAGGTCGGGAATGGGCTCCCCGGCGTCGAGCTCGACCGCGCGCCACTCGACGCCGTCCCCGCGCAGGAAGTCCCGGAACACGCCCGGGTGCTCGATGCGTATGTGTTGGAAGACGAGGACCTTCGGGTCGGTCGCTGACATCAGGCGTCCCTCTCGGGCAGATCGGATCGAACGAGGTCTGTCCCGGGCACGACGGGCGCCCGCCGCAGCGTGAACGGACTCGTCAGTCCGATGCGTTCAGGCAGTTCAACGGTCCGGGCCATTCGAGCATCTGCCGGTCCGCAGTCATCAGCCGGTGCCCTTCGAGCGCGGTGGCCACGATGATCCGATCCGCCGGGTCGCCATGGATCTTCGCGAGCAGTCCCGCGCGGGACGCAATGTCGCCGGCGACCTGGATCTCGGTCAGCCCCTCGTCCAGCAGACCCCGGCGCCACGCCTCCGGGTCAATCAGAAGGTCGAGCCGTCTCTTGCGAACCTGCATCCCAATCTCCCAGAAGGAGATGGCCGAAACCGCGGCCTCGCCGTCCTGCAGCGCGCGGTGGCATGCATCCCGAGACCGCCGTCCCAGCCTACTGTCGCCGAATCGCAGCCATATCAGGACGTGGGTATCGAAGAGAATCAAAACAGATACTCGTCGGAATCATC
>JAJEEA010000192.1 GCA_022821235.1 Vicinamibacteria bacterium | reverse complement strand
CTATCGGCACGCTGGGCGGCGACGAGGCGATCTCGTTGAAGTCGTCGAAGTCGCTCTCGCCCCCCACGCTGCCCAGCTCGGTGATGACGAGCCAGTGCGCGCGGTTGAACCGCTCGGCCGACTCCGTCTCCCAGACGAGACGGTCGGGCAGCGGCCGGCGGGTCCGGGCCACGATGAACGCGTCGACCCGCGGGCTCTCCTCGTCCCACCACTGCATGTCGTGACCGGCCTCGGGCCGCGGCCGAAACTCCACGTAGACGCCCGCGTTCACGAAGAGCTGCAGGAAGGGCACGACCGACGAGATCGGGTACAGCCGGTCCTGGCCGCCGTTGACGGCGAAGAACGGCTTGTTCCGCAGGTTGGCGACGTGCATCTGCCCGTCGGCGGCGGTCGACGGGCTGGCGAGCACCGCGGGGTGGCCGTTGAACGACACGAACCCGGCCCACGGCGTGGGGGCCTTGAACGCGTGGTAGAACGCGCCCGTCCCCCCGTCCGACACACCCAGCAGGTGGACCTGGTTCTCGTCGACGTTGTAGGTGCGCTTGAGGTCGTTGACCACCCCGGCGAGGTTCTCGATCTGGCTCGCCTGCCACCACATGGTCTCGCGCCACGACTCGGGGAACAGGACGATGGCGTCGTCGCGGGCGTAGCGCTCCTGGTTGCGCCACCACGCGGCCTCGTCGCGGCGGGGGCGGCTCACGCCGCCGTGCAGATAGACCCGCACCGGATAGCGTTGCGCGGGGTCGTACTCGGCCGGGACCCAGGCGATGGTCCGGTACTCGACGCCCTCGGGATTGCGGCGGGACAGCACCTGACGACCGCGGGGCACGTCGGCGTCGTAGGCGCCGCCGGCCCGCATCAGGGGCCACAGCGGCTCGATGCCGGGGTCGAGCGCGAGGATCCGCTCGACCGCACGGTCGATCTCTTCCGCCGAGCCGGCGGTCCAGAAATCCCCGACGGCCGACTCCAGGCCCTGCGCGAAGAGGGGCGCCGTCATTCCCCCCGACGCCGCCGCCAGCGCGAGGGCGGCCCGCACGACCGCCTGCCGCACCCACTGGATTCGCCGCCGCCGCGCATCGATCGGTGATGTCACTGGATGCTCCTGCGTTCACCGCTTCCGGACCGGCCGCAAGGCGTGCCGGGTACCCGTGGTGAAGCCCCGCGCTGCATCGCGCCGGAGGGCGCCGGGAGAAAAGCCGAGGCGCCCACCCCCTCCGGACCGGCCGCGAGGCATGCCGGGTACCCGTGGTGAAACCCCGCGCTGCATCGCGCCGGAGGACGCCGGGAGAAAAGCCGAGGCGCCCACCTGACGACGGGCGAGCAGGGCGCACGCCGGGCATGGGCAACCGACGAACGATGCCGGGCGTGGTCGGGCGGCCATTGGAGCCGCAGGCAAAACGGCTTGCCGGGGTCAGGCGGAACGCACCGCCGCTCGATGCGGCGGGGAGCTTCGCCACGGCTCCGTGGCCCGGCGTGATGCGGGCGACACGTCCCGACATGCGGACGACGGCGTCCGCGGGTAGCGGACCGCCGGCGGGAGAGCCCCACCGCCGGCGGTCCTTCTTTCGGCGCGAGTCGCTACTGCCCCCCGGTGGTGGTCCCCGACCCCACCGCGGTCAGGCCGTGGCTGGCGAGGAAACGCTGGATGGTGTCGAAGATCGCCACCGTCTCCTCGCGGTTGAAGCCGCCGTGCCCGCCGCCGGGCACGGTGTGGAGCTCGTTGGAGATGCCCGCCGCCTCGAGCTTCTCGTGCAGCCCGGTCGCGTGCTCGTAGGGCACGACGCCGTCGGCGTCGCCGTGAATCGTCAGGACGGGGGGCAGCCCGGACCGCACGTAGGTCAGCGGCGAGACCCGCTCGGCGACCTCGAAGCGGTCGGGCATGCTGCCGAGCCAGGTTACCGCGTAGGTCTTCATGTTGGGCCCGTCGAGCAGGTCCCCGACGTCGGTGATGCCGTACCAGTTGATGATCGCGGCCACCGAGAGCTCCTCCGCCCCCGGGCACTCGCGGTCGAGCCCGGCCGAGGCGGGGACCATGCCCGTCGTCAGGGCGAGGTGCCCGCCGGCGGAGTTGCCGGTGACGACGATGCGCGAGGCGTCGATGTTGTACTGCTCGGCGTTGCGGATGACCCAGCGCAGCGCGCACAGGCAGTCCTCGACCGCGGCCGGGGCCAGCGACACCTGGGCCAGCCGGTACTGCACGTTGACCACCGCCCAGCCCTTCTCCAGCCACGGGAGCAGGCGCAGGACGTTGGCCTCCTTCGAGCCGGCCCGCCAGCCGCCGCCGTGGATGTACATCAGCACCGGGGTCGGCCCGTCGGCGCCGCGGGGGAGGTAGAGGTCGACCTTGTTGTCCCGGTTGTTGGCGGTGTGGTACGTGACGTTCGGCACCACGCGGTAGGTGTTCGACAGGTGCGACGCGAACGCCGCCGTCGAGTCGAGCTGCGCCTCGGCCGTCGCCGGCGCCCCGAGCGCCGCCGCCGCCGCCATCGCCACGATCGCCGCCGCCAGTCTTCGTGTCTTCATGGTGTCCCTCTTGCTTCTCCGCCGCGATGGTCCCACCGCCGCGGGTCAGATCGCCGGTCGGAGCCGGCTTTCACCCTCGTCATCCGCCGCCGAACCGTTGCCGCCGGAAACCGACCGCGTCCGTCGCGGCCGGATAGCCCCGCCGCCCGGTGGCCGGCCGCGACCGATGCACCGGCCGCGACCGCCTCGCGAACGCTCGGCTCGCGCACGGTATTCCCGCCCGCGGCCCTCACCGATCCCCACCGGCCCAAAGTATCCCGGGCGCCCTGCGGTGCCCGCCGCCGCGGCCCGGGAATCGTCGCCCTCGGCTCCGATTGCCGCCCCACCCCCGCCGGACGCCTGCACCCTACGGCGCAGCCTCCTGGGTCGCCGACGCCGCCGGATGCAGCATCGTCACGCTCTCGGTGACCGAATCGATCTTGGCGCGGCTGTAGAAGATCGGAAAGTACTTGTTGCGCGCCCACAGCTCAAACAGGTCGCGGTAGTGCGGGTTGTCCGGATCGCCGGACTGGCCGGGGGTGTTCAGCCCCACCGAGTTGTCCCAGTTCGCGGTGTCCGCGACGATCATGAACGAGGCGCCGGACGTCTGGTTGTCGCCGTTGCCGGTGTTGTGCACGGTGCCGCCGTAGCCGCCCCGCGGCAGCGGCCCCACGTCGAGCCGGGCCCGCATGTCGGGGCTGACCGCCGCGGTCATGGGGTGACGGATCAGGGCGTGCTTGAACTTCTCCTGACCGTACTGCCACTTGGACGGGTCCGAACCGAGGCGCTCCTCGAGGTCGGCCAGCGCCTGCGAGAGGCTGCGGGCGAGCACCGCGTCGCGGCCCGCGATCGGATCGTCGCCGAACCGGCCGTCCGGGGCGGCCAGCCAGTCGATGATGCGCTTGGTGTTGAGGCCCCCGATGAGGTCGCGCGCCGCCTCGGGCACGATGAGGTCGCGCATGTTGGTCCGCAGCCGGCGCTCGAAGCTGACGTAGACCGCGGCCTCGACCGAGTCCTTGTCGAGCACGAAGTCCCAGCCCCGCAGCCGGTCGCGCAGCTCGGCCACCTTCGGGTCGTCGATCTCGAGCTCGCGCAGGAGGGGGACGATGTTGCGGCCCGCGACGGTCAGGTCGTCGTGCTGCATGCGCATCATGTCGACCACCGTCATGTGCCGGCTCACGTCCAGCATCTCCTCCACCCGGGCCGCCCGCATCTGGTCGCCCCAGGTGTAGTGCAGCGCCTCCCAGTACGGATAGCCGTCGGGCACCGTGTAGTTGTTCGCGGTGCCGTAGAACCCCTTGTCGGGGTTGAGCACGCTCGGCAGCGCGGTGATCGGCAGGTAGCCGTCCCACTCGTAGCGGCCGTCCCCCGGCACCGGCACGAGACCGCTGTGGTAGGGACGGATGGGGGACACACCCACCGCCTGGTAGCCGATGTTGCGGTCGCGGTCGGCCCAGACCATGTTCTCGGACGGGATGCGGCTGTAGCTGCACGCCTCGACGAACTCTTCCCAGGTGCGGGCCTGGTCCATGCGCAGGCTCGCGAGGTAGGGGGCGCCGCCGTAGTCGAGCCACGCCGCGCGCAGGGCGTAGGCCTTGTGGTTCTCGCGGTCCTCGTAGAGCACGGGGCCGTGACGGGTGTACTTCAGCTCGACGTCGACGGCGTCCTGCCCCTTCACCGGAACGCTGTCCTCGATGATCGTCATCGGCTCCCAGCGTCCCAGGTGCCGGTACTGGTTCGGGTCGTCGGGGTTGGTGTCGTAGACGTAGAGGTCCTCGTTGTCCTGCCCGAAGACGGTCAGCCCCCACGCGCCGTGCTCGTTGTGGCCGATGGACACCCCCGGCAGCACCGGCTCGCCGCCCCCGATGACGTTCCAGCCGGGCGCCACGAGGTGCACCCAGTAGCGCAGCGACGGCGCGCTCTGCACGCGGTGGGGGTCGTTGACCATCAGCGGGAAGCCGGTCAGGGTGCGGCTGCCCGCCACCACCCAGTTGTTGCTGCCGATGGCCTCGTAGTCCTGCCGCTCGAGGTCGATCTCGCTCGGCAGGGCGGCGGCGAGGCGCTCGTAGGTGGCCCGGTCGCCGCGGTGGGCCGCGACGATGTCGTCGGGCTCGAACCGCACCGAGCGCCGGTGCGCGCGGTACAGGTCGAGGATGCCGTCGTGCAGCAGCGACGCGTCGACCGCGGGGTCGAGGCTCAGGTCGGGGTCGCCGTAGTAGTAGTTCAGCTCCTTGACGGCGTCCTCGCCCAGCAGCGCCACCGCGCGCGCGTTGCGGATCTCGGCGGTTACGTTCGCCACCAGCCCCTGGTGGCGCGAGATGACGATCTCGGGGGTCCAGTGGCCGGGCGTGATCCCCAGCAGCTCGAACTCGACGGGCAGCAGCGACGGATCGGCGTTGACCCGGTCGACGTACGCGTTGATGCCCCTCACGAAGGCCGGGATGATCCGGTCGCCCCGATCATGGTAGTGGTTCATCTCGGTGGTCATGTCGCCGCGGAACCGGTGCAGCCGCGCCCCGATGTCGCGCTCGAGCTCGCGCGGCCCGAGAATCTCCGCCACCGTGCCCGTCGCCTGCCGCCGCCACATCTCGAACTGGAAGAGCCGGTCGCGGGCCGCCGCGTAGCCCTGGGCGAAGAAGAGGTCCGCCTCGTTCTCGGCGTAGATGTGGTTGATGCCCCAGCGGTCGGTGACGATCTCCACCGGCGCCTGCAGGCCGGCGATCTCCAGGCGCTCGGACTGCGCCTCGACCGCGGGGCCGTGGTTCGTCAGGCTCAACGTCAGGGCGGCCAGCGCGGCCGTCCGGAGTCGGGTGCTGCGGGTCATGGCGGGTAGCCTCCTCGATTCGGACGGGGTGCACGCCGGAGTCGTGAGGACGGGCGCGAGGGCGGCGTTGCTGCCGCGCCGGACGTCATCGAACGGTCACCCGGGCCGACGGAACCCCTCGAGCCGAGCCCGCGACGAAGTCGCCTCGCTCTCCCTGTCGTGCGCCCGTTCGGACATGGGCCGTCGGCGACGAACTTGCGACGCATTATAATCCTTGCGCCGGCCGGTCCCGGTGCCGCCGAATCCCGACGCTTCGTGAACCGCTCCGCCATCGAATCATGCCTGACGACGTCTCGCCGGCCCAGGGCCGGTCCGCGCCCCCGGCCCGCCCACCTTCACCCGACGGCTCCGC
>JAJEEA010000256.1 GCA_022821235.1 Vicinamibacteria bacterium | reverse complement strand
CCACCACGACGTCGAGGGTCGGGGCGTCGGTGACCCGCAGGCCGTCGACGGCCCGCTTGGCGATGCCGCGCCGCGCCAGCTCCGCATCGACCTCCCGTCCCCCGCCGTGCACCACCACGAGGGCGGCCCCGGCGGCGAGGCGTCCGATGGCCGCGGCGACGTCGCGGCGCTGCGCCGGCTCCGCGAGGAGCTCGCCGCCCAGCTTGAGGACGACCCTGGCCGGCGCGGTCATGACAGGCCGGTCGCCTCGCCGAGGCCGAAGGCGACGTTCAGGTTCTGGATGGCCTGGCCCGCCGCGCCCTTGACGAGGTTGTCCAGGCACGCCACGAGCACCAGACGCCGCGAGGCGGCGTCGAGCTTCCAGCCGATGTCGCACAGGTTGGTGTGGGTGACGTGCTTGATCTCGGGCAGGGCGTCGCCGGTGAGGCGTACGAACGGCGCGCCGGCGTAGGCCCGCTCCAGCGTGTCGGCCACCTGCCCCGCGCTCACGCCCGGCCGGGTGCGCACGTAGATGGTCTCGAGAATGCCGCGGTCGAGGGGCACGAGATGGGGCGTGAACGTGACCGGCCGCCCCAGCTCCTGCTCGATCTCGGCGCCGTGCCGGTGGGCGAGCACGCCGTAGGCGGCGACGCTGCCGTGGCACTCCGAGAAGTGCGTCCGCTCCGTCGGCTTCTTGCCGGCCCCGGAGATGCCGGACTTGGCGTCGATGATGACGTCGCCGCCGTCGTCGAGGAGGCCGGCGTCGCGCAACGGGCGCAGGGCGAGCAGCGCCGCCGTCGGGTAGCATCCCGGGCAGGCGACGAGGCGCGCGTCCGGGAGCGCCTCGCGGCAGTGCTCGGTGAGGCCGTAGACGACCGGCTCGTCGATGTCCGGGGTGGCGGGATACCAGTGGCGGCGCTCGGCCGCGTCCCGCAGCCGGAACGTGCCGGAGAGGTCGAACACCCGGACCCCGCGGGCGACCAGGTCGGGGCCGACCTCGGCCGCGACCGCGTCCGGCAGGGTCAGGAACACCGCCCGGGTCTCCGCCGCCAGCCGGTCCAGGGAGAGCGGCGTCACGTCGCCGTCCCAGATGCGCGCGAGCGCGGGCAGGCGGCGCACGCCCTCCGCGGATCCAGATCCCATGGCCGCGGCGACGGTGACGGACGGATGGCGCGCGACCAGCCTGAGCAGCTCCTGGCCGGCGTACCCGGTGGCCCCGGCGACCCCGACGGCAAGCGTGGACGACATTGTGCATATTTATACATCGAAGCCGGCCGTGCCGTCAACGCGGAGGCGCCCTTCCTCGCCCGCCCCGCGCCGCCGGGCTTGCCGACGGTGGCGCCGGCCCCGCCCCCGACGTTCGGGATCCCGGGCGCGGCCGGGATGGCGGCCGGGGTGACCGGATGAGCCATGTGGCGGCTGTGCAGGATGGCGGCTGCGGGTGGGATGGCGGCTATTGTGGACGCTGACGGGAATCACCTTGCCACGTCCCAGCGCAGGAACCCTGGAAAACGGGTATCTGGACGCAGTTGGCAACTTCATGTCGATCACTGTCCCTAGGTCGCGCGGTCCTGACGCCCGCGCCCGCTGGTCTCGCCCACGCGAACCCAGTTCGCCGCCCGCACGCTCGCCCCCGTCTGCGCCGTCTCGTCGACGAACGTCTCCAGCAGCCAGGGGCGGTAGCCGTAGAGAGGCTCGAAGTCGTCGCCGACCGCCCGGACGGCCCTGCGGGGGGATAGCGGCTATCGGGGGGATCGGGGCCGTGGGCGGGATGGTGGCTGGGGGCGGGATGGCGCGGCTGGGGGCGGGTTCGGGCGTCGAGGCGGTGACCGGCGCTCCCCCCGGCGCCACTTGACATCGAATCGCGGAGATGTATATAAATCCAAACGTGTGAATGAACATGAAGGGTCGCCGCCAGTCCGCGATACTCGAGCTCGTCTCCGGCCGGCCGGTCCGCAGCCAGGACGCCCTGCGCCGGTTGTTGGCGGCGATGGACATCCAGGCGACCCAGGCCACGATCTCCCGGGACGTCAAGGAGCTCGGGCTGGTCAAGCGCTCCGCCGACGGCGCCTACCAGTCGGCCCGGGGACCGGCGGCGTCGCCGGCTATCCCTGACGAGCGGGTCCGCCGGGCGGTGGCCGAGTACCTGCGGCGCGTCGAGCGGGTGCAGCAGCTCCTCGTGCTCAAGACCGACCCCGGGCAGGCGCAGCCGCTGGCGTTCGCGCTCGACCACGCGGCGTGGCCGGAGATCGTGGGGACGGTGGCGGGCGACGACACGATTCTCGTCGTCCTCCGGACCGAGGGCAGCGCCCGTACGGTGGGCCGTCGGGTCGAACGGTGGGTGGCCGGCGACGGGCCTGCGGCGCAGGACTCCGGGCCGTAGATCGGCGCGGATTCCCGGATGGTTGATGGGCGCCAAGCCAGCCGCAGGCGACGGTTGGCGGGCCGGATCGGCGCGGCCCTCCGGAGAAGGCGCAGACTCCCGCAGGATGGGCCGGGCGCCGGGCGCAGGCCGCCGCGCGCCGCCGGGGTCGCGTTGGAGTCTCGCTGTCGGGAATCCCGGCGGCGGTGGTCGGCGGACCCGGGGGGCGACCGGGGCCGGCGGACGTGCGAAGCGGTCGGCGGCGGAGCCGCGAGACGGCGGTTGCCGAGGCAGAGGAGAAGAGAAGTAGATGGAGCGTGTGATACTCGCGTATTCGGGCGGCCTCGACACGTCGGTCGCGATTCCCTGGCTGGCCGAGAAGTACGACGCCGAGGTCGTGGCCGTGACCCTGGACCTCGGGCAGGGGAAGGAGCTCGACGACGTCCGCGAGCGCGCGATGGCGGTGGGCGCCATCCGCTGTCACGTCCTCGACGTCCGCACCGAGTTCGCCGACGAGTACGTCCTCCCCGCCCTGCAGGCGGGGGCGCTCTACGAAGGGCAGTACCCGCTGGCGACGGCGCTCGGCCGCCCCCTGATCGCCAAGCGCCTCGTCGAGATCGCGGAGATGGAGTCGGCCACCGCGATCGCCCACGGGTGCACCGGCAAGGGCAACGACCAGGTCCGGATAGACGTGTCGGCGCGGGCGTTGAACCGGGCCATCCGGGTCATCGGCCCGGCCCGCGAGTGGGGCATGTCGCGCCCCGCCGAGATCGAGTACGCCCGCGAGCGCGGCATTCCCGTCCCCGCCACCGTCGACAGCCCCTACAGCACCGACCTCAACCTGTGGGGCAAGTCCATCGAGTGCGGGGTGCTGGAGGACCCCTGGGCCGAGCCCCCGGAAGAGGTCTACACCCTGACGAAGTCGCCGGCCGGTGCGCCCGATGCGCCCGCCTACGTGAGCCTCGACTTCGAGCGCGGGGTGCCGACCGCGGTCAACGGGGTGGCGATGCCCCTCGTCGAGCTCATCGCGAGCCTCGAGACGATCGCCGGCGCCCACGGCGTCGGGCGCATCGACATGTGCGAGAACCGGCTGGTGGGCATCAAGTCGCGGGAGATCTACGAGGCCCCCGCCGCCGTCGTGCTGCACGCCGCCCACCGCGAGCTGGAGAGCCTGGTCGTTCCGCGCGACCTCGACCGCATCAAGACCGGTCTCGCCCCGGTGTACGCCGACCTCGTGTACAACGGCCTGTGGTTCACCCCGACCCGCCGCGCCATCGACGCCCTCGTCGCCGACGTGCAGCAGCGGGTCACCGGCACCGTCCGCCTGAAGCTGTTCAAGGGCGACTGCCGGGTGGTCGGGCGCAAGTCGCCGCACGCCCTCTACGACGAGGCGCTCGCGACCTACGACGAGGGCGACCAGTTCGACCACACCGCGGCCGAGGGCTTCATCCGAATCTGGGGGCTGCCGGTCGAGCTCGCGGCGGCCAAGGCCGCGCCGGCGAAGGCCGCCACCGAGGCCACCCCGGCCAAGGCCGCGCCGGTCTCGTAGCCCGCCAATCGTCGCTCATGGCTCCGCTTGGCGCCCAGCCGGTCCCGCGGGAGTCCGCGCCGGTGCGGCGCAGGCTCCCGGCGCGCCGACCGTTGCCCACGGCTCCGCTTGGCGCCCGACCGACCCTGCGGGAGTCCGCGCGGTTGCGGCACGGACTCCTGGACGGCTTCCGCACGACATGACTCATCTGTGGTCCGGCCGGTTCGACGGCGCCCCCGACGAGGAGGTCTTCGCGTTCCAGGCGTCGTTCGCGTTCGACCGGCGGCTGTTCGAGGACGACGTCACCGGCAGCCTCGCGTGGGCGGAGGCCCTCGCCGGCGCCGGCGTGCTGTCGGCCGGGGACGCGGCCGCGATCCGGGAGGCCCTCGTCGAGATCCGCGACCGGGGCCGCGGCGACCCCGCGTTCGTCGACGGGCCCGACGAGGACGTCCACGCCTTCGTCGAGCGCAAGCTGATCTAGCGCGTCGGCGACGCCGGCAAGCGGCTGCACACCGGCCGGTCGCGGAACGAGCAGGTGGCCCTCGACCTCCGCCTCTACCTGCGCCGGCGCATCACCGTCATCCAGCGCGAGGTGGTGGCCCTCGTCGACGCCCTCGCGGGCCGGGCGGAGTCGGCGGGCCGGGCGCTCATGCCGTCGTACACGCACCTGCGGCGGGCCCAGCCCATCCTCGCGGCCCACTACTTCCTCGCCCACGCCGCCGCCCTGCGCCGCGCCCACCGGCGCTTCGAGATCGCGCGCGACGAGGCCGACGCGCTGACCCTGGGCTCGGGGGCCATCGCCGGCTCGAGCTACGACGTCGACACCGCCGCCCTCGCCCGGCGCCTCGGGTTCTCGCGGGTGGTCGCCAACAGCCTCGACGCCACCGCCGACCGCGACTTCGTGTCCGGCTTCCTGCACGCCTGCGCCGGCGTCATGGTCCACCTGAGCCGGCTCGCCGAGGACCTCGTCATCCTGACGAGCGAGGAGTTCGGGTTCCTGGGGCTGTCCGACGCCGTCACCACCGGCAGCAGCCTGATGCCGCAGAAGAAGAACCCCGACCCCCTCGAGCTGGTGCGGGGCAAGACGGGCCGGGTCATCGGCCGGCTCGCCGGCTGGCTCGCCACCACCAAGGGGCTGGCCAGCGGCTACAACAAGGACCTGCAGGAGGACAAGGAGGCGGTCTTCGACGCCGAGGACACCGTGCTCGGCTCGCTTCGCGCCGCCGCCGCCGTCGTCCGCACCCTCACCCTCGACCCCGCCCGCACCGGCGCGGCGGCTTCGGGGCTCGCCCTCGCCACCGACGTCGCCGACCTGCTGGTGGCCCGGGGCGTCCCGTTCCGCGAGGCGCACGAGGTGGTGGGGCGCATCGTCCGCGATCTCGTCGCGGGGGGGCGCGACTTCGCGTCGCTGACGCCGGACGAGTGGCGGGGGTACCACGAGCGCCTCGACGCGGACAGCGCGGCCCGCATCACCGCGCGGGGCTCCGTCGAGGCCCGCCGGACCCCCCAGTCGACGGCGCCGGAGGCGGTGGCGGCGGCGCTCGGCGAGACCCGCCGCTGGATCGACGCGGCGGGCCGCTGATCCGCCCTCGGCGACGGGGCCGTTTACGCGACGGGGCGAGAGTAGTAGAATGGCGTTGCTGCTGCATCGCCAATCGCCGGAGCCGCCCCGCA
Organism: Vicinamibacteria bacterium; assembly: GCA_022821235.1. Classification (GTDB taxonomy): domain Bacteria; phylum Acidobacteriota; class Vicinamibacteria; order Vicinamibacterales; family UBA8438; genus JAJEEA01. Next base: position 703 of record JAJEEA010000256.1, on the reverse strand, counting down.
GCAAGGGACTCGTGGCCCGGCCGTTCGCGTATCCGTCCTTGCAGCGCGACGCGAATCTTTCCTGAAGCGACGGAACTGGTGGTTCACGTTTTCGCAACTCGGGACAACCGTCCGGCGTACGGGGCTGGGGAACCCGTGGCGAAACGCCGCGTTGCATCGGTCGAATGCAGCGGGGCCTTTCACCACGGGGCGTGCGGCCTCGGGACCGGCGTTCCGCCTCGTCGATGAACGACGAAACCAGAAGACCGGATGCCAGGCAACCGGGGCACGGTGCAGAGGGGCCCCGCGTTGCGCCGGTCGCGTGTAGCCGGGTGCTTGCCGCGGAGCGCCGACGTGCGTGACGCCGGCCCGGGGCGACCCCCCATCGCTGTTCGTAACGGTCCGTTGGCAAGTTCGAGCGACTGCCGAACCATCCCACCATCCTGAACCAACCTGAGAGGGATCCATGGATCAGCGCCGGGTGCGCCTGGGTGACGTGCTGGACGACTACTGTCCACGCGAGCGCCGGGTGACCAATCATGCCGTCGTGGCCATCGTCGGCAGCGACATCAAGTTGACCCGATGCACCACGTGCGACACCGAGCACCCCTACAAGGAAGCGCGCGTGCCACCGCGCCGACAGACGCGTTTGGTGGCGGCCCTCTCGAGCCCGGGCGCCGACGGGGGGCTGATTGCCGCGCCGGCGGCGCAGGCGGCGCCGAAG
>JAJEEA010000134.1 GCA_022821235.1 Vicinamibacteria bacterium | reverse complement strand
GCGGAGCGGGCCGAGAACTTCGACGAGGCGGTGATCGAGTACACGCGGGCCCTCGAGGAGCGGCCGAACGACCGGGCGCTCCGGCGGGCGCTCGAGCGCGCCCGTCTTCGCGCGGCGCAGGCCCACCAGGTGGAAGGGCTCCGCCTCGCCGGCATCGGCAACCACGAGGACGCCCTGCTCGAGTATCAGATCGCGGCCGAGCTGGATCCGTCCAACGCCGACGTCCAGGATGCCCTGCGCGAGACGGCGGAGCTCGTGACGGCCCGGCGCGCGGCGCTGCGCGCGGGGCAGACGGCGACCGAGGCGCTGATCGCACGCACCCGGTTCCTGCCCGCCGAGGGGCTGGAGCTGCCCGACGACCTCCTGCCCGACTCTCTCGTCTTTCGCGACGCGAGCGCCCGCGACATCCTCACGGCGCTGGGGCTGTTCTCGGAAGTCAACGTCGTCTTCGATCCCGACTTCGTCGACGAGCGGACGTCCGTCGACCTGCGCGGCGCGAGGTTCTCCGCCGCCCTCGCCGCCGTCACCCGGGCCACCGGGAACTTCTACCGCGTCACCGCGCCGCGCACCGTCACCGTGATTCCCGACACCCCCGGGAAGCGGACCGACTACGAAGAGGAGGTCGTCCAGACCTTCTACGTGAGCAACGCGGACCTGGAGGAGACCGTCAACATGCTCCGCCTCGTCCTCGACATCCGCCGGCTGTCGGTGGTCACCGCCACCGGAGCGCTGTCGATCCGGGACACGCCGGAGCGGGTGGCGGCGGCGGCCCGGCTCATCGCCGCCGTCGACAAGGCCCCGCCCGAGGTGGTGATCGACGTGGAGCTGCTGGAGGTCGACCGGCAGCGGCTGCGGACCTACGGCCTCCAGTTCGCGACCGTCACCGCGGAGGGCGTCCCGAGCACCGCGGGCGTCGAGGGCTTCCTCTCCAGCGATCCGTCCGGCGGCCTGTCCATCGACGAGCTGGGCAGCCTCGGGATTGCGGACGTCGTGGTCGCCAACCTGCCGGGGTTGTTCTATCGCCTGCTGAAGAGGGACCAGCACACGAACACGCTGGCCAACCCCCACATCCGCACGTCGGCGGGCGAGACCGCCGCGGCGCAGTTCGGCGACGAGGTCCCGATTCCCGTCACCACGTTCACGCCGTTCGCGGCCGGCGGCCTGCAGCAGCAGCCGGTGACGTCCTTCCAGTATCGCAACGTCGGGGTCAACATCGAGATCACGCCGTTCATCCACCACGAAGACGAGGTGTCCCTCGAGCTCCTCATCGAGGTGATCACCGTCTCGGGCGTGGGTTACAACGACATCCCGACCTTCGGCGAGCGGTCCATCACCACGACCATTCGCCTGCGGAACGGCGAGACCAACATCCTGGCCGGGCTCATCCGCGACGACGAGCGCGAGGTCCTCGAGGGGGTGCCCGGCCTGAGCGACCTGCCGATCGTCGGCCGGCTGTTCTCCCGCAACCGGGTGGAGACGCAGGAGACCGACATCATCGTGACCCTGACCCCCCGCATCGTCCGGGGTCTCGATCTCGAGGAGGCCGACCTGCGGGCGTTCCGGTTCGACGCCGGGACCGGCGCCCCGCTGGACGTGATCAACCGGAGCTCGACGGAGCCGGTACCCGTCCCCGGCGCCCTGCGACCGCCGCGCGAACCGCCGCCCCGGGACTTCGACCCCGGCCAGGTCCTCCCCATACTGCCCCCGCCCCTCGATCCACGGTGACCCGCGGCGACGCGTCGCGACCTCAAGAGACCGGACTCGAGGTCGATGCATCGCCGAGGCTCCATCCACGGTGACTCGCGGACGTCACCGGCCCTCGACGTCTATGCGCGCGCCCAGGGCGAGGAGCCGCTCGACGAGCTGCGCGTAGCCGCGCTCGACCGTCTCCAGGGGATGGATGCGGCTGGTGCCGTCGGCGGCCAGCGCCGCCGCGATGAGGGCCATGCCCGAGCGCAGGTCCCGGCTGTCGAGGGTGCGGCCGGTCAGGGCGGCGGGTCCGTTGACGATCATGCGGTGGGGGTCGCACAGGAAGAGGTCGGCGCTCATGCCGCTCAACTGCTCGAGGGCGAACAGCCGCAGCTCGTACATCCAGTCGTGGATCAGCGTCGCCCCCCGCGCCTGGGTGGCGAGCACGCAGATGAGGCTGACCATGTCGCTCGGGAAGCCCGGCCACGGCGCGGTGGTGATCTGACGCACCGCCTCGGGCCGCGAGGGGCGCAGCCGCAGCCGGTCGTCGTCGACCTCGCAGTCGACGGCCATTCGCTTCAGCACCGAGGTGATGGGCTCGAGGTCGCCGGCGGCGGCGCCGTACACGTCGATCTCGCCGCCCGTCACCGCCGCCGCGACGGCCCAGCTCCCGGCCTCGATGTAGTCGCCGCCGAGGCGATGCTAGACCCCGGCGAGCCGCCCGCCGCCGGCGACGCGCAGGGTCGACGTGCCGGTCCCCTCGACCTCGGCCCCCATCCGCGTGAGGAAGCGGCACAGCTCGGCCACGTGGGGCTCGCAGGCCGCGTGCCGGATCTCGCTCGCGCCGGGGGCGGCGGCCGCGGCCAGCAGGGCGGTCTCGGTCCCCGTCACCGACGCCTCCACCAGGTACAGCGAGGCCGGGCGCAGGCCGTCCGGCGCTTCGAGCACGAAGTCGCCGCCGCGATCCGTCACGCGACGCCCCCCCATCGCCTCGAGCGCCTGCAGATGGGCCGACAGCGTGCGCCGCGCCGGAAAGTCGCCGCCGGGGGGGGCGAGGCGCACCCGGCCCCGCCGCGCGAGCAGGGGGCCGCACAGGAGCACCGAGCCCCGCAGCCGGCCCACGAGCTCGCTGTCGGGGACGTCGCCGGTGACCTCGGCGCAGTCGACCCGCAGGGTCGCGGTGCCCTCCCCCTCGATCACCGCCCCGAGACCCCGCAGCAGGTCCGCCATCACCTGCACGTCCTTGATGCGGGGGACGTTGGTGAGGACGCACGCCCGGTCCGTGAGGAGGCAGGCCGCCAGCAACGGCAGCGCCGCGTTCTTGTTGCCCTCGACGTCGATCCGGCCTTCCAGGCGATGGCCGCCCTCGACCACCAGGCTCGTGAGGCCGCTTCCCACCGGTCTCGCCATGTCGTCGCTTCCAAGCCGGAGAACTGTCCGTCTCACGGCCCCCGCCCGGCAGCTCTCCGGGAATCCGCTTCGCGTCGGCCGCCTATCGTCCCCGGCGCGAACGCAGGTCGTGCTGCGGCCTCCGCTCGGCGCCGACGCCGCAGGAATCCGCGCCTCTCCGGGGAGTTCCGCTTCGCGCCGGCCCGCCAGTCGTCGCCCAACGCGCCGCAAGGTCGTGCTGCGGCCTTCGCTCGGCGCCCAACCTGCAGGAGTCCGCTCCGTTCTATGGCGGCGCCGCCCCCCGTTCCGCGCCCCCTGCCTCGAACTCGCCCAGATACACGACCTCGTCGCGCAGGACCACGCCGAACCGCTCGGCCACCGCGGTCCGGCACGACTCGATCAGGCGGCGCACGTCCGCGGCCGCGGCGCCCCCCTCGTTCACGATGAAGTTCGCGTGCCGCGGCGACACCGCCGCCCCGCCGATGCGGCGCCCCTTGAGCCCCGCCCGCTCGATGAGGGCGCCGGCCGACCGCGGCACGCCGTCCGGCAGCGGGCCGTCCCCGGGACGCGGGTTCTGGAACACGCACCCCGCCGACGCCTGCCCGAGGGGCTGCGTCCGCTTGCGAAAGGCCAGCGAGCGGCGGGCCGCCGACCGCAGCGCCGCCGCCTCGCCCCGGCCCACGGTGAACTCGGCCCAGCGGACGAGCTCGCCGGTGTGCTGCACGCGGCTCTCATCGTAGCCGAAGCCCATGGACGCCCGCGGCACCACGAGCTCCGCCCCGGCGCGGTCCGCCACCCCGACCGCAGTCACGAGGTCTCCGATCAGGCGGCCGTCGAAGTGCGCGTTGCCGCGGACGGCGCCGCCCACCGTCCCCGGGGTCCCGGCCCACCGCTCGAGGCCCGACAGGCCGCGCTGGACCGTCCAGCGCACGAGGTGGTTGACGGTGACGCCGGCGTCCGCCCGCACCGTCCC
>JAJEEA010000103.1 GCA_022821235.1 Vicinamibacteria bacterium | reverse complement strand
AGAACCAAAGCCCGGAAATCCGCCACTTCTCCGACCGAATAGCCGTCAAATTAGTCGAATCGCGTGCCGAGTTGCGGAAGTCGGGTTAACCACAGTTGACGGTTCGTCAACCCGGCCCCGCCGCCGGGGCGGCCGCGCCGGTTTTCCGAACCGGTCCGGCAGCAATCCCCGGCAACGCGCTGGCGCGGCGGGGAGATTCGCGGTCGCTACCGCCCCGCGCGCCGCCCGGCCGGCGCGAACGGGAGAGCGGTTGCGTCCCCCGGGGACGCAAAAAACAGTCCCATATCGGGACAATGTTTCACGTGAAACATAGGTCAACCATGCTGTCCTTTGTTTCACGTGAAACATCGGGCGCCCTCAACCCCGGTCGCGGCGCTTCCTCAGGAGCACATAGAAGGCGCCGGCGCCGCCGTCTTTGGGCTGGGCCTCGGCGAAGGCGAGGATGCGGGGCCTCAGCCGGGGCTGGTTGAGCCAGCGGGGGAACTCGCTCCGGATGGTGCCGCCGGTCCGGCCCACGCCGCCCTTGCCGGTGATCACCAGCACGCAGCGCCGCCCGTCCCGCGCCGCGCGCTCGATGAAGCCGGCGAGCGCCCGGTGCGCCTGTTCGAGGGTGTGGCCGTGCAAGTCGATCCGGGCCTCGGGCCGGGTCTGTCCCCGCCTCAGCCGGGACGCGGCGCGGCCGTCGACGCCGGCGGCACCGCCGGGCTCCAGCGCCGGCGACGCGCGCGGCGGGACGGGCGGGGGTGCCGGCGGCGGCCGCTTCGCCGGCTTCGGGGGCATGTCGGCGGCGGGCTCCGCCCCGTCCCCGGGGGCGAGCCGTTGCACGTCCCCGACCGCGGCCTCGAACAGCGCGCGGTCGGCGGCGCTCGGCTCGCGGCTACGCCGCCGGGCCGGCATCGCATACCACGACGTGGAGCGTCCTCGGGCCGTGCACGCCGATCTGGAGGATGCGCTCGATGTCGCTCGACCGCGACGGGCCGGTGATCAGGGTCACGTTGCGCGGCATCGGCGCGCCGCCGGCGCGGAGCAGCGCGAACCCGTCCTCGTAGGCGCCGACGATGCACCCGGCGTCGACCACCGCGACATGGGTGTCGGTCAGGAAGTGGAGCGCGTTGGCGATGTCGGGGCCGGAGCGGACCATCAGCGTCCCGGTCTCGGCGATGCCGGCGACGGTGCCGGTGATCGAGACCGCGTCCCCGGCGTCGGGCACGCCCCGGCGCAGCCCGGCCAGGCGGTCGAGGCCGCAGCCGTCGAGCATGGGGTCCTCGGAGGCGACGACGGGTCCGGCCGCGCCGAGCTCGCGGAGAAAGCGCTCGATCTCGCCGCCGACCTCGGACCGGCTCTTCACCGTGGTGTGGCTGACCCCGGCCGCGTCGAGCCCGCCGTAGAAGCGCTGGCGCAGCTCCGCCGGGCCGCCCCGCCCCCTCGCGGGGATCGGTCCGGGCGCCACCTCGGCCGCCGGGCCGGGGTTGGCGGCGCGGATTTTCGCCAGGATGTCGTCGCGCGCCGCGCTCATTTGCCGCGCCGCCGGTGCCACTTGCCGACGAAGGTCCCGCCCTCGGGAACCGGGAGGTCGCGCCCGCCCGTCCACTTCCCGGCGAAGGGCAGGCGGGTGAGGCGGCCGCGCCCCATCGCCATCAGGCGGAGCATCCGGCCTCCGATCGCGCCCGCCGTCCGGTAGGCCCGCGGCCAGGCGGTGAGGGTCGACCAGGCGAACAGGCCCCAGCGCAGTACCTTCGGTCCGAGATGGGCCTGGAAAGCGTCCTCCCGCCACATGCGCAGCAGCCGGGGCAGCGGGATGCGGACCGGGCAAACCCCCTCGCAGGCGCCGCAGAAGGACGAGGCCTCGGGCAGGTGCTTCGATTTCTCCAGGCCGGAGAGCGCGGGCGTCAGCACCGAACCCACCGGGCCGGCATAGACCGCGCCGTAGGCATGCCCGCCGACCGCGCCGTAGACCGGGCAGACCGTCTGGCAGGCGCCGCAGCGGATGCAGCGCAGGATCTCCCGCTTGGGGCCGGCGAGGAGGTCGCCGCGGCCGTTGTCCACCAGCACGACGTGGAAGTTCTCCGGCCCCGCCGCGTCGTCCGCGCGCTTCGCGCCGGTGGCGAAGGTGGTGTAGGCGGAAATCTCCTGGCCCGTCGCCGAGCGCGCGAGCACGCGGATCAGGGTCAGCGCCTCCTCGACCGTGCCGAGCGCCTTCTCGATCCCGGTGACCACGACATGGGTGCGCGGCAGGGACTGGGCGAGGTCGCCGTTCCCCTCGTTGGTGACGATCGCGACGGAGCCGGTCTCGGCGATCAGGAAGTTGGCGCCGGTAATCCCGACATCGGCGCGGAGGAACACGTCGCGCAGCGCGCCCCGCGCCTCGTCGGTGATCGCGCGGGCCTCCTCCAGCGGGCGGTCTTCCGGCAGGGTGTCGTGCGCGCCGCGGAACGTTTCGGCGAACTGGTCCTTGGTCAGGTGGATCGCCGGAATGACGATATGGCTCGGCGTCTCGTCGCGGAGTTGCAGCACGTATTCGCCGAGATCGGTCTCGACCGTATCGAACCCGGCGTCGATCAGCGCCGCGTTCAGGCCGATCTCCTCCGAGACCATGGACTTGCCCTTGGCGACGGTCTTCGCCCCCGCCTCGCGGCAGATCCGGGCGACCGCCGCGCAGGCCTCGGCGGCATCGCGGCACCAGTGGACCTCGCCGCCGTTGGCGACGACGTTCTCCTCGAACCGCTCGAGATTGCCGGCGAGGTTGGCGAGCGCTCCGTTGCGGATGTCCCGCGCGGCATCGCGCAGCGCCTCGAACTCGGGAAGCTTCGAGACCGTTTCGGCGCGGCCCGCGCGGGCGTCGCGCTGCAGCCGGTGGAGCGCGCCGAGAAGGGTCTCGTCGCGCCGCGCGGCGGCGACGTTCTCGGGGAAGCGCGCGCTGTCGGCCTGCATCGTCAGCCTTCCCCGCCGTCGAGAATCTCCGCCACGTGGCGCGCCCCCACCGCCGAGCCCCGGCGCGACAGCCTC
>JAJEEA010000144.1 GCA_022821235.1 Vicinamibacteria bacterium | reverse complement strand
GTCGGGCGACGAGCGCCGGGCGCGGGCGGGCCTCGTCGGCGGCCTCGCGGCGCGGGCGGTGGTCGAGGCGGCGGGGCTTCGGTACGTTCCCGTGGCCCGCGACGGGGAGTGCGCCCCGCGGGAGGCGGCGGTGCTGCGGCGCGAGGGCCTCCGCAGCGTCTGCGCCGACGCGTCGAACATCGGCGCGTGGGCGCTCGACAGGGATCGCGAGATCGACCGCCCGGCGCCGGTGGAGGGCGCGGCGGCGCGGGCGGTGGAGGTCGAGGCGCCGACGGCCGCCCGGCCCGGCGCCCAGCAGGAGTTGTCGTGGTGAGGGCGCAGCCGCGGGTCGTGGCCGTCGAGGGCGGGAGCCGTCCGGCGCGGGGCTCGCGCCCGGCGACGGCGCTCGAGTCGCTGGTGGGCGCGCGGCTGATGGCGGACGTTCGCCGGGGGGCGGCGCCGTTTCAGCGGGATTCGGACGGCTTCGGCGTGACGTGCCTGGTCGACCGCCGCCCGCCCGCCGCGCTGTCGTGCGATCAGGACCTCGTCCTGCGGCAGTCGATGGCGGACGAGGGCTGGATCGCGCCCCAGTTCGTCGCGCGCGCCGATCGCGGCGCCGCTGGCGACGGCGTCGATCTGCCCCGGCATTCGGCGGTGCAGGCGCTCGGGGGCTGCCTCGGCGAGTCGGCCTACCGGCGCGTGTGGCACGTGAGCCGCGTCGGCGCGGCGCCGGCGCCGCGGCCTCCGCAGGTGGAGGACGCTTCGCGGGCCGCCCGCATCGTGCGGTCCGTCGCCGCCGCGGCCGGGGTTCGCCTGGCGGAGGACGGCGCCGTCGCGGTCGCGCCGTCGGTCGTGGATCGGGGCTTGGCGTGCGTGGTGCCGCACCGCCGGTTCCGCGTCCCGGAGGGTCCGTGGTGGGCCTCGACGGCGCTGAGGGCCGTGGTGGAGACGTTGGCGCGGTCGCGCCTCGTCGGGCAGGTCGTCCAGCTCTTCGCGTACGAGCGTTTCGTGGCGCGCGCCGTGGGCGGCGGCGACGGGCGCGACCGCGCCGCCGCCGTCGGGCGGGCGTACTGGGCGGTTGCCGAGAGCCTGGGCCGCGCGCACGCCGTCACCCTCGTGCCGGGGTGCGGCGACCGGCTGCTGTACGAGGACTCGACGCGCACGCTCGTCGTGGCGGGCGACGCCGCCGGCGTGAGGCGGTCCATCGAGGCGCTGCTGCGGGTGGCGGAGGCGTCCGGCGACCGCGCGGTCGAGGCGGCGGCCGAACGCCGGGATCCCGTGGCGCTGCTTCGGGCGTCGGGGGTGGGCGGGCCGGTGTCCCATCCCGAGCGGGTGGCCCCGGCGGATTGGGACGTGCGGGCGGTGCTGGTCGCGGCGCTGGCGGCCAAGCGCGCGGCGGAGCGGCTGAACCTCCCGTACCTGGCGGCCCCGCCGTCGGACGAGCTGACGGCCGGCGCCCTGCGGGTGCTGGAGGCGGAGGGCTGGCGGTCGGTCGCGGTCGAGGCGGGCAACCTGGCCGGCTGGCTCGTCGACGGGGTCCGCGGGCTGGCGTTCTGGCCGGCGGCATTGGAGTAGGCGGTGCTGTCGCTCGAGACGCTGCTCCAGGCCGCGGAGGGCGGCGAGAAGGAGATCGGGATCGTGCATGCGGACTTCGAGGAGAAGGGGATGGACTCGTGGCTGCGGGGAGCGATCGAGCGGCGGTTGGACCCGGCCCTCGGCGCCCGGGTCGTTCCCCCGCCGCGGTCCGAGGAGGTGCTGCGGGCCCTGGAGGGCTTCTACGCGTTCTGGGGCCGGTGGTTCCCCGCGGAGTACCGCCGCGTCCGGCGCGAGTGGGTGGTTCTTCAGGCGCGTTGGCTGGGGATGGCCGGCGTGAGGCCCGCGCGCGTGTTCGATTCGGTGACGAGCCGGTTCTTCCGGGAGGGCCTCGTGGAGCTTGCTCCTCTGGTTGCGGCGGCGGGCGGCGGCGGATTCGAGGCGGGGCTCGAGGTCTTGGCCGCCTCCGACGGCGCGGCTTCGGCCGGCGCGGTCGCGGCCGGTGCGGCCGGGCAGCCCGTGGCGCTCGAGGCCGGCGATTCGGCGTCGCCGGATTCCCGCCGTGGGGAGCGGGCCGGGCCGGCGCCGCCGCCCCCGGCCCCGGTGGTTCACGCGGGTTCGCCCGTGCCGGCGGGGTTGCCGGACGGCACGGAGGTGCTCGCCGATCCCGACGGCGGGCTGGCCCCGGCGCTCGTGGGCGAGCGCCTCGATCGGGCGGTCCGGGCCGGGGTCGACGAGGTGGAGAAACTCCGCTCGGCGTGGCTGAAGGGGTCGGGCTGGTGGCGCCGGTGGCCGGAGTTCGGCCGTGGGCAGGAGCGGGTCAGGTGATGGACCGAATGCCGGCGCTGGCGCGCTCGGCGGATCGTCTCGGGCGGGAGGTCGTGGAGGTTGCCCGCGAGCCCGGCGACCGGCGGGAGCCCGCCCGCTGGGTCGGCCGGTATCTGGACGTGGCCGATCTGCGCCGCCAACGCGCGCGGGTCCATTCGGGACGCCGGGACCGCGAGCGTCCCCGGGGGCCGCGGCGGCTTCAGGCGGACCGGTTGTGGGACGCGCTCGAGCTGCTGGCGGACCTGCGGGTGGTGTCCTACCGGAACGTCCAGGAGGAGTGCTTCGACGGGCACGGCTACACGGCGGGCCGCGGCATTCGGCACCTGCTTTCGGAGGGATTCGTCGAGGCGCGGACGGTTCAGCCCCGTCCGGCCCGGCCCCGGTCCGGTGGTCGGGGTTTCACCGTGCAGGCGCTGATCGGGGCGGTCGCCGCGCGCGTCGAGTCGCGCCGCCGTGCGCGCGGCTCGGGAGGGCGCGTCTGGCAGGGGTTCGTCAAGCGCCGCGAGATCGAGCACGACGCCGGGGTGTCGGAGCTGGTCCTCGAGACCGTGGACCGGGTCCGCTCGCTCGGCGGGCGCGTGCGCTCGGTCCGGTTGGAGGCGGAGCTCAAGGCGGCGGTGGCGCGCGCGGGCAGGAAGGGCCTCGATCCGGCGGGCGCGCGGGTGCGCGCGGCCCGCGCGGCGGGCGTTCCGGTGGACGAGGACGGGGTGTGCCACTTCCCGGACGCGCTCGTCGAGGTGACGGACGCCGGGGGCGCGGCGTCGACGCTCGCGCTCGAGCTGGTGACGGGCAGCTACTCGCGCCGTCAGGTCGAGCGGAAGATGCGTATGGGCATGGTCCTCGCGTCGCGCGGCCGCCGGCTCGTGTCGTTCGCGCGGTCGATTCTCTCCCGCGACATCGGCGGCCGTGTGCGGCGGGCGTGGCGGCCGGGCACCGAGCTCGAAGAGCGTCTGTTCGACGTCATGAGGTGACTCATTCAAATGGATCCCGGCCGCTTCTGCGTGGGCATGAGTGTCGTGGTGCTGGTGTTGACGTGCGTGCTTCTGGCGGGCCAGTTCGACTATCTCGGGGAGTTCTGGATCGTGCTCTGGGCGGACCACGGGTTGCGGCTGGTGCTGATGGGGGCGGCGTGGGTGTCGTGCGTCGTGGCGGGCACCTACCAGATTGCGCGCGTGCTGGTGCTCGGGGAGGTCGGCCAGCGCGTCAGCCTGCTGGAGCGCGCCATGCGCCGGGGGCAGGGCGGCGATCCCGAATTGCGGCGGGCGCTCGACCGGGAGGAGACGGGGCGCTATTCGAGTTGAGGAGTCAGGAGGGAGTGATGGTTCTGCCGGGGCGCGCGGGTCGGTGGTTGGAACGGCACGGCCGGGCGGTGTCGCACCTGTTGTTCGTGTGCGTGCTGCTCCTGTTGGCGGAGCAGGGGTTGCAGGCCGGGATGGCGGCGGACCCGTGGTCGATGGCGGCGAGCCAGCTCTGCACCCTGTTCACGGGGATCGTGGGGCGGGGCTTGGCGGTGGTCGCGGTGGTCTACGGCGGTCTGTCCTATGCCTTCGGCGAGGGGGGTAGCAAGTCCGCGCTCGCCGGGATCATCTTCGGCGTCGGCATGGTCCTGCTGGCGCCTCAGATGCTTGTCTACTTTTTCGGCGGGACCGCGATTACCTGCTGATTCTTCCCGGGAGGTTGTCCGTGCGTCTTGTCCGCGGCGAAGGCGTTTGCAACGAGTACGGGGCCCTCAACGATCCCCTGGAGATTCTCGGCGTGGAGCGGAGCCTGTTCTTTCTCAGCCTCGTGTTCGCGCTCGTCATCTTCGTGGCGATGGACGCCCTGCTGCTGGCCCTGGTCGGCTTCGCGATCTTCTGGGCGCTGGCGCGCGTGACGACCGCGTACGACGATCGGTTCATGGAGGTGCTGCGGCAGACGCTCCGGAACCCGGGAGGTTGGTACGACGCGGCGGACTACGGGTCTCCGCCCTGGTTCGTGGTCGTGGACGGGGAGGATCCCGGCCGCGCGGGGGAGGGGGACTGATGGCCCGGGTATCGCGGTCCGTCGGCCGTTCGCTCTCCAATCAGCTTCCGTGGTGGGGGTTCATCGACGATCGGCTCTGCATCACGCGTTCCGGCCGGCTGCTGGGGTTCTCCCGCCTGCGGCCGCTTCCGGCCGACGGCCTGTCGGGCGCGGCCGTCGACCAACTCATGACGATGTGGTCGCGGGTGCTGATGGCGCTCGGTCCCGACGTGCGGCTGTGGTGGGTCGTGGACCGCTGGCGCGCGCCGGCCCCCGATTCGGGGAGGGTCGAGGGTGTCGGCGCGATGGCGGCGGAGAAGCGCCGCGCGCACGTCGCGGAGCGCGTGCGCGAGTACTCGGTGTGCCTGGTCTGGGAGTTCGACCGGGGGCTCGCGCGGCGCGTGGGTTCCGGCGAGACGGGGATTCGATGGCTCGCCGGCCATCTCCGGAACTGGTGGCAGTCGCGGCGCAATCCTCATGTCACCACGGTCCTGCGGTCCGTGCTCGGCGACGTGGCGCGCGACGTCCGCAACCAGCTCGCGGGCTACGAGGCGCGCCTGTCGGCCGGCACCCTCGTCTCTCCGATGCGGGCGGCCGAGGCGGTCCGGGTGCTGCACCGCCTCTGCAACGCGGGCGAGGGGGAGTGGGTGGACGGGCTCGAGACGCGCTACGGCCTGAACTGGCGCATGGCGTCGCGCGACGTGACGATCACCCGGGCCGGCGTCACGGTGGGCGGCCAACTGGTGCGGGTCTGGTCGTTGGCGTCGGTCCCGGGCCAGGTGGTCGGCAACTGCCTCGACGGGCTGTACGGGCTCAACGCGGACCTGTCCGTCGTGCTGGGCTGGCGCGCGGCGGAGCGCCAGGGCGCGCGGCGCCGCATCGCGAGCGCCCAGCACCACTACCACCAGGCCCGGCACTCGCTCATGTCCGCGATGGGGGAGGGCGGGGAGGCGACGGGGCTCGAGGATTTCGGGGCGGCGTCCGAGGTGATGGCGATCGGGCAGGCGCTCGTCGATCTGCAGTCCGGCGACGTGTGCTTCGGCGAGATGCATCTGTCGGTGGCGGTCCGGGCGTCGGGCGAGCCGGAGTTCGCGGACGTGGGGACGGCCCTGCAGCGGATCGTCGGGGGGGTCGACGGAAAGATCGTCGAGGAGACCCACGGCCTGCCGCCGGTCTGGTTCGGGCGGCTGCCCGGGCAGACGGGGGTCAGCCCGCCGCGGCGCTTCTTCGTCAACTCGAAGCTGGCGTCGGCGCTCGCGCCCATCATCGGGCCGCCCCGCGGGCACGACCGGTGCGGCCACCTCGACGCGGAGCCGCTCACCACCTTCGAGACGGCCTGGAGGACGTCCTACGGGTACGACCTGTTCGCGGGCGGCGACGTGGGCCACACCCTCGTGCTGGGCGCCACCGGGAGCGGCAAGTCGTTCCTCTTGAATTTCCTGCTCGTCCAGGCGTTGAAGTACGGCCCCCGCGTCCTCGTCCTCGACCTCGGCCGCAGCTACCGCTATCTCACGGAGTTCGTCGGCGGGAAGTATCTGGCGCTGCTCGAGGGCGACGACCTCGATCCGGCCTCGGCGGCCGGCATGGGGCTGCAGCCGTTCGGGCTTCCGCCCTCGGTCCGCACGCGGCAGTTCCTCGTCGCGTGGATCCAGCGGCTGCTGGCCATCGGCAGCTACGAGTGCGAGGCCGACGATCTCGCCGATCTGGACCGGCGGGTGGACGAGGTGTTCCGGCGGGCGCGCGGGAGGCGGACGCTGAGCGCGCTGGCGCATCTGCTGCCGAAGGCGATGTGGCCGGCGATGAGCCGGTGGGTGGACGAGGGGACGTGGGCCCCGTGGTTCGACGGCCCGCCGTCGGCGCTCGAGGAGTTCGGGACGTGGCAGGTGGTCGATCTCGCGGGGGCGTCGGAGTACCCGGACTGGTGCGAGGCGGCCCTGTGGTTCTTCCTCGAGCGGATGCGCCTGGTCATGGACGACGAGTCGCTCCGGGGGCAGCTCAAGATCGTCGTCGTCGACGAGGCGTGGCGCTACCTGAAGGACCGGCTGGTCGTCCGGAAGCTGGTCGAGGCGGCCAAGACGTGGCGCAAGATGAACGGCGTCCTCATCCTCGCCACGCAGTCGGCCGGCGACATCCTCGGCACCGCGCCCGAGCTTCTCGAGTCGATGCCGACCCGCCTCCTGCTGGGCAACTCCTCGTTTCCCGACGAGGCCGCCGGGGTCCTGGGCCTCACGCCGTCCGAGCTCGCGACCGTCAAGGAGCTCGAGCAGAAGCGCGAGCTCTACATCCACCGCCCGGGGCATTCGGCCGTCGTGCGGCTGGAGGTCGATCCGGAGAGCTACTGGCTGTACACGTCCGACCCGACGGACGCGGTGAGGCGTCAGGCGGCCGTCGAGCGTTGGGGTCTGCCCGGGGCGTTGATGCGGCTCGCGGCCGGGGTGGACGGAGATGTCGGTGAGGCGTTGGGCCGTAGCGAGGTCGCTCGGTGATGGGTGTTGCCCCCGGCGGCCGGGTCGATCGGGATGTGGGCGGGGCGGCGGGCCGCAGCGAGGTCGCCCGGTGAGGGACGTCGGTCCCGGGAGGTGAAGATGCGTGCAGCTCTGTTCGGTGCGGCGGCGTTGGCGATCGCGGTTCCGGCGTCGGCCCAGGAGGCGGAGAGGACGCCGATACGCACGGTCGCGGCGTCGCCCGAGGAGCCGATCACGGTGTTCACGCGGGTGCGGACGGTCACGACCATCCGCCTGCCGGCGGGCGAGGAGATCGTGCACACGGTGGCGGGCGACGCGGAGAACTGGGACCTGACGGCCCGGGGCCGCGAGCTGGCCGTCAAGCCGTACGCCGCGGGGCTCGTGTCGAACGTCACGGTCTCGTGCGCCTCGGGCGCGGTGTTCACGTTCACGGTGACCGAGGAACGCCGACGCGGTTACCGATTACGTCGTGACGGTGGAGGCCGGGGAGGAGGACGCCGCCCTCGAGTCGGCCGAGGCCGTGGAGGTGCGGTTCAGGCCGGCCTTCGCCGTCGCGGGGTTCCGCGAGCGTCTGGCCGCCTACCGCGACCGGCGCGAGCGCGTCCTGTTCGAGGGGCGGGAACAGGTCGACCGCCTGTGGGCCGACGCCTCCAGGCGGCAGGAGGAGTTCGCGCGCGACTTCGCGGGCCGGGTGCGCCTGCCCTATCAGGTCACCGAGGAGGCCTTCTCGCCGCCGTTCCTGCTGCGGGACCTGTGGACGGACGGGACGTTCACCTACCTGCGGACGGAGGGTCAGGAGATTCCGGCGGTGTACGTGTGGCGCGGAGACGCGGCGGAGGTCGTGCATACGGATGTCGAGCCGGGGGGGCTCCTGGTCGTGGAGCAGGTGATACGGCACGGCACGTTGAGTCTCGGGGGGCGCGAGGCGTGGTTCGGGCTGGCGGCCGAGGGCGGCGCGATGCCGCAGCGGAGGCCGGGGTTCTTCGAGCGCAACTTCGCGACGCCGCCGCGGATGTACGGGGTCTGGCCGGCGATCGGCGCGGTGGTCGCGCTGCTCGTCGCGGGGAGGTGACGCCATGCGGGTCGGATTGGTGCTTGCGCTGCTCGCGCTGTGGCCGTCGGCCGGAGAGGGCCAGGTCGCGCAGGGGTCTCTCCGCGCCGGCGTTCGCGGGGGGGTGGCCCTCGCGGAGGTCGTCACGCGGGTCGGTTTCGAGACGACGGTGGTGCTGCCGCGCGCGTGGAACGTGGTCGAGCGCCGCCTCGGGGACCCCGGCCGCTGGGCGGTGACCGGGGGCGGCCACCTGACGATGGTGCGCCCGCTGGTCCGCCGCGCGGCCACGAATCTCACGCTGGTCCTATCGGACGGGTCGGTGGTGTCCATCGGGCTGCGGGAGAGCGATCTGTCCGCGGTCCATACCGTCGTGCATCTGGCCGAGGCCGCTGAGGACGGGGAGGTCGCCGGGGACGGGGAGGTCGCCGAGGGCGGGGGTGGGCGACCGTCCGAGGACGTCGTCGCCGGGACGGATGCCGAGTCGCCGGTGTTCCTGTCCGCGGTCGACGTCGAGGCCATTCGGGAAGAGGAGCGGCGCGCCCTCGACGCCCTCCGGGCGGCCGAGGAGGACGTGCGTGCGCGCGTCGAGGATGCGGTCGCCGCCAGCGGGGAGGCGGTCGAGGACTTCATCGCGGACTACCCGCGGCGGCTGCACTTCGTCTTCGAGTTCAGCCCGGAGGTGGACGTGACCGCCGAGCCCTACTGGGTGGAGGGGATGTGGCACGACACCCAGTCGACGTTCATCCGCTTCCGGCGCGAGCCGGACGGGGAGATCGTCGTCGCCGGGTTGCTGCCCGACGGGACGGCGCGCGTGCTTCCGCACGAGGTGATCGGCGTCGGTCTGGTGATCCGGATCGACGGGGTCGTGGAGGCCGGGATTCTCGGCGTGGGGGATCTCGGCGTGGGGGATCTCGGCGCGGGGGTGCCGTGGCGCATCAGGAGGGAGGCCGAGCCGTGGCGGAGTGGAATCTGAAGGTTCCCGCCGGCGTCGTCCCCAAGAACCTCCCGGTCTACGTCGCGCTGGGCGTCGTGGCGGTGTTGCTGTTCGTGATGTTCCTCACGGGCTCGGGCGCGCCGTCCGACGAGTCCGCCGCGGGCGGCGGGGAAGCCGTCGAGGCGGCGGTGGCGGACGTCCGGAACGTGGTCGAGCCGGTGCTGCGCGAGGGCGAGCGGCTGCGGGAGGACCTCGCGCGGCTGGAGGCCCGGCGCCGGGAGGAAGAGGAGGCGAGGCGCCGGCGGGAGGACGCGGCGAGGGAGGAGGTCCTCGCGGATGCGCGCCTGGAGTTCGAGGGCGCGCGCGCCGCGCTTCTCGAGGCGCAGCGCATTCGGGACGCGGCGGAGCGCGGCGGATTGCCGCCCGGGGCGGTGTCGGGCGACATCCAGGCGGCGCTCCAGACGGTCGAGGAGCGGGAGCTTCGGGAGGCGATCCGGCTGCAGGAGCTCGAGCGCTTCGCGCTGTCGCTCCGCGCGCCGGCGGTCGTGGGCGATGCGGACGCGGCCGGCGCGGCGCGGCGGGCGGCCCCGCCGGTGCCCGCGATCACGGGCGATCCCCTCGTGGATGAGCAGTTGCTGGCGCTCCTGCGGCAGGAGGCCGCGGGGGGCGCAGCCGGGCAAGCTCCTTCTCCGCCGCCGCCTCCCGGGCGCGCGGGCGCTCCGGAGGTCGTTCCGGTCCAGCCGGGGGCGTCGGCCGCGGGCGCGGTCGA
This sequence comes from Vicinamibacteria bacterium, assembly GCA_022821235.1. Classification (GTDB taxonomy): domain Bacteria; phylum Acidobacteriota; class Vicinamibacteria; order Vicinamibacterales; family UBA8438; genus JAJEEA01. The sequence goes on along the minus strand of JAJEEA010000144.1, from coordinate 8,988 downwards.
CCGTGCCGCGGCGTCGGCGACCGAGTTCTACGCGGTCGGGCCCGACGTCGAGGTCCCGGAGTCGAGCGGGCGGGGCTCGGTCGCGGTGGCGCGGTGGCCGGCGGTTCCCGAGGGCGTCGACCTCGTCTACGAGGGCCGCATGATGCAGGCGGTCCTCGAGACGGCCCTCACGGGCGACTTCACGGGGCCGGCGCGGGCGCGGCTGACGCTTCCGGTCAGGACGGCGGATAGAAGGCGCGTGGTGATCCCGAGGGGGACGGTCGCGCTCGGCGACGCGCAGGCGGTCGAGAACGGTTTCCAGACGCGGCTCGCGGTTCGTTTCTCGCGGCTCCGGTTTCCCGACGGGCGGTCGGTCCGCATGGGTTTCGAGGGGCTGTCGTCGATCGGGGAGACGGGGCTGACCGACGAGGTCAACCGGCACTACCGGAGCACGTTCGGGGCGGTCGGCGCGGTGGGTCTGCTCGCGGGGCTCTCCGCGGGCGGTGGCGCGCAGGGTTACTTCGACCCGGCGCGCCAGCAGTTCTCGGTGGCGGCGATCAGGTTCCTGGACAGGTTCGTGAACCGGCTGCCGGAGGTGCGCGTGCGCGCGGGGCATCCCGTGCGGATCTATCTCACGCAGGACCTGCTGGTGCCGCGGGTGTAGGGGACGGGTGTAGGAGACGGGTGTAGGAGACGGGTGTAGGGGAAAGGGGGACGGTGATGAGTCGACGGGCCCGGGTGTACGTGGCGTTGGCGGTGGTGTTCGTGGTGGCGGCGTCCGGGCCGGCGGTGCGCCGGTCGCAGGCGTTCTTCGGCTTGGATCCGGCCAGTTGGATTGTGGTCGGCCAGATGGCGTCCGTCGTCAGCAACCTCATGGCGCTGCGCGACACGATGATGCGCATCCGCGACGAGGCGTTGAGCTCGTACCGGGGACTGGTCGATCCCATCGACGACTTCGCGGGTCAGATGCGCCGCGCCCTGGGCGAGGGCGCGGCGATCGACTTCAGCGCCTTCGGCGGGACGGACCCGCGCACGTTGGCGCTCGAGGACTGCGCGCTCGTGCCGCCGGACGAGCTGGCCTCGACCCCGTGCGTTCCCGATGCCCTGCCGGCGCCCGGCACCGTGTACGGCGACCTTCCCGATATCGATCCGGACGTCGCCGCCTCGCTGGAGGCGTCGCACGCCGTGCGCGCGGCCGAGTTCGACGTGCAGCTCGCCGAAGCCGATCACCGCGACCTGCTGGTGGAGGAGGCGACGGTGGCCATCGCCCTGTACCTGGGGTGCGGGACGACGCGGGCGGACGCGGATCGCCGGGGCGTGGTGGTGTGCCCGGCGTCCCGCACGTGGACCGCGGCGGAGCGGGCGGGTCTGCGGCGGCGGCTGGCCGCCTCGGTCGAGGCCCTGAGCACGGCCGACTGTCCGGCGCGGGGCGCGGGCGGCGCGGGGCAGGGGGTGTGCGCGTCGCGCGCGCAGCACCGCTCGCTGCTGATCGCGGCGGCGCAGGCGCAGGCGAACATCGACGCGCTGCTGCTCAAGCTCGACGCGGAGGACGCGGACCGCGCGCGCCGGGCGCTCGAGCGGGACCTGATGGAGGAGGCGCGGGAGGAGGAGTTCCGTCTCGCGCAGTTGCGGGGCCTCGCGTCGCTTGACCTGGGGCTCGACTCGGCGGCGGGGCGCGCGAACGTGCTGACGCCGGCGCTCCACGCGCGGAACGCGGCGGCGCGGCCGTTCGGGGACAACCTGTTCGTCGGCTACTGAAGGGGGGCGGACCATGCGGACGAAGCGACTGGTCGGGGCGGCGTTGGTGGCGGCGTTCCTTTTCGGGCGCCCGGCGGCGGTCGATGCGGGGTGGGCCGGCATGCTCGTGCAGGTGGCGGCGATGCTCGCGCAGATCCGGTCGTACGTGTCCACGGCCGAGGCGTACGTGGCGCAGGCGCAGGCCGAGGTGCGCGGGCTCCTCGACCCCGGGGGGCTGGTCTCGTCGGCCCGGTCCCTCGCCGATTGGCGGGGCTTCTTCTCGGAGCTCACCGACCTCGGGCCGTTGTGGGAGCCGTTCACGCAGTCGAGGGCGCTGGTGGACGACGCGGTCCTCAGCTACCAGGCGGCGCGCGGCATCGGGGGCTACGACTTCGGCACCGTGGGCGGGTTTCTCGACTTCCTCGACTCGCGGCCGCTGGGCTGGTCGGCGGGCCGGCAGTCGGTATGGCAGGCGCTCGTCGACGACCTCGGGGTTCCCGCGTCCCTGCGCGACGAGATCCGGGACGCCGAGCGGCTCCGCCGCCGGGTGGTGGACCTCCGGTACGCGGCCACCGTCGAGACGCGCCTCGCGGCCGCGGCCGTTCTCGGCGACCACGTGGCGGGGGAGTACGCGGGCCGCGGCATGCTCGAGGACGGCGCGCAGATCCTCGATGCGGTGCGCCGGTTCACGGGCGGGCCGTCCGATCCCGATCCGGCGCTGAGCCAGGCCGAGTTCGACGGGGTGTCGACGCAGCTCGCGTCGCTTCGGGCGACCCATTCCGCCGGGGCGCTGGGGCTCCGCGCGTCCGAGCTCGCCGCCGACGCGCGCAACATCCGTCTCGACGCGCACCGGGCGGCGGCGGACACCAGGCGCATGTTCGATCGGCTCGCCGATCTGGCGTCGTCGGCGGCGCCGCCCATGCGGGACGAGGTCGGCGACGAGCCGATGGCGTCCCTCGCGTCGGGCGGCTTCATGGACGCCTGGGTGCAGTGATGGTGCGCACCGCGCGGGTTCTGCCCGCAGCCTTCGTTGTCGCGGCCGCGGCGGTCGCCGGGCCGTTCGCCGGCGCCGCGTTCGCGCAGCCGCCCGTCGATCCGGACGGCTCCGCCACGCGGTGGTCGTTCGACTACGTGCAGGCGGCGGTCGAGGACCTGGTGACCGATCCCCTGCCCGCGGCGTACGGCGGCGTGACGGTCCGGCAGTACTTCTACGACCTCGGGGTCCGCCTGTGGGCCGCCCTCGCGCTGATCATGACCGTCATCCAGGGGCTCAAGGTGGCGATGGGGGGCCGCCTCGACCTGTGGAGCATGGTCACCTTCCTGCTCTGGATCGGCTTCCCCTTCATGGTGCTGGAGGGGTTCTACACGCCGTACGCGCTGTTCGGGAACCAGACGTTCATCCAGATGGTGGTCGGGCAGGGGCAGGCCCTCGCGGCGGCGCTGAACGGAGCCGGCGGCGCGTTCTCGCGGATGCACGACGACGTGTACGGGCTGCTGGGCGAGATCTTCCGGCAGCTCGGCATCACGTTCAACAACATGACCTCCCTGGGGGGGATCGTGCGCGGCTTCGCGACGGTGATCGGCACCGTCTGGGCCATCAGCCAGGCGGCGGTGGTGGTGATGGTCAGCGCGCTCATTCTGCTGGTCGCGGCCCTGCTGGTTTACACGCAGGTCGTGTGGGCAAACGTGGCGATCGGCATTCTGACCCTGCTCGGCCCCGTCTTCGTGCCGTTCCTGCTCGTCGAGCAGTTGTCTTTCCTTTTCTGGTCCTGGCTCAAGGGGCTCATCCAGTACTCGTTCCAGGTCGTGGTCGCCGCGCTCATGCTGCGGATGATCGCGGTCCTGGCCGGGTATCCGCTCGAGGGCATGGCCGCCTTCGTCGAGAGCATCGCCCAGTTCAATCCCGAAGGCGGCACGGATGCGTTCATGCACTCGTACCAGGAGGTGATCCGCCGGATGGGCACGTGGCTGCCGGTGATCCTCGCGGCGCTGCTCTTGAGCTTCAAGGTGGGCGAGGTCACCCAGGTGATGCTCGGCGGGTCGCAGAACCTGAGCTCGGGGCTGACGGCGGTGGCGGCCGGCGCCGCGGCGACGCTCGCGTCCGGGGGCGCGGCGATCGGCGGCGGTCTCGCGTCGGCGGGCCTGTCGAGCCTGGCGCGGGGCGCGGCGGCGCGCGGGATGAAGGGGACGGCGGCGGCGCTCTCGAGGGGGGCGGACGCGGCCCGGTGGGTGTCGTCGCACGCGCGCGGCGGCGCGAAGGCGAGGCGGCAGGAGGGCGACTAGCCGTGGAGATCGAGAGCGAGGAGCTGATCGAGGTCTGGGCGGAGCACGTCACGCGGGCGCGGCACTACCGGATGGTGGTGCTGGTCATGGGCGTGTGCCTGCTGCTGGCGCTGTTCGCGCTGTGGGGCGTGGCCCGGCGGCCGTTCCCGGCGCCGGTCGTGGTGCGGGTGGACGGGGTCGGCCGCGCCCAGGTCGTCGACTACGTCCCGGAGGCGATCGAGCCGGCGGGGCCGGAGGTGTCCTACTTCCTCAACGAGTTCGTCGTCGGCCAGTACGGCCGGCGGCGCGCGGTCGTCGAGAGGCGCTGGGAGGACAGCTTCTGGTTCACGAGCGCGGAGGTGGGCGCGCAGCTCTCGGTCGAGTACGGCGACGAGGTGGCGGCGTTCATCGCGGGCGCGCGGGGCGAGGGCGACGTCCTGGTCGAGAACGTGCGCATCCGCGTCCTGCCCAATCCGTCGCCGCCCCACGACGCCGAGATCGCCTTCGACCGGGTGCGCGCGGTCGCGGGGCGGGTGCTCGAGTCGGAGCCGTGGTCGGTGAACCTGCAGTTCGCGTTCACGGAGGTGACCGAGGACCTCGTGTTCGCGAACCCCATCGGCCTGGTGATCACGTTCCTCGAAGACACCGTCGTGAGGACGACGGCGGAGGAGTAGACGCCGTGGAGCTTGTCCGCGCGGAGAAGGCGCTCTCGGAGGCGGGGTTCGGCGCGCAGGCCGCGCGCTTCCTGGCCCTCGTCGTGCTCGCCGGCGGCGTGTTCGTCCGCGAGTTCGCGGCGCGCTGGGTCGGCGACGACGACGGCCGCCGCGCGCGCACGCAGCGCTTCGTCGACGTCGACGTCTCGGCGGCCTGGCGCCGGGCGTTCGCCCGCGACAAGGGGCTCGTCACCCAGCGGATGCGGTCGGGCGTCATCCACCACTGCAGCGGCAAGGCGCTCTACCGCGCCCTCGGCGCCGAGAACAGCCGGTACCGGCGGCCTCTCGATCCGTCGGACTGGCCGCGCATCCTCGAGCGCGTGCTCAAGGTGTGGGCCGTGCTGGCCTCGCCGGCGTGGCCGTGGCTGTTCTCCATCGACGCGCAGGTGGCCCTGGCGGAGTCGCTCGGGGTCCCGCGTGCCGCGATCCCGCGGCGGGCGTACGGCATGGGGCGCGGCAAGCAGGAGGTGTTCTTCCCGGACCGCCCGTTGATGGCGTACGCGGGCGACCGTCTCGTGGTCGTCCGGCCGCATGTCGACGACGACCTGGCGGACAACACGGCGGCGCTGCGGACGTGGTGGCGTCACTACCGCCCGTTCATCGAGGCGCTCGCGGGCGCCGGCGTGTCGGTGTCGTTGCGCGTGGTGCGCTCGGGGGCGCGCCCGGGCGACCCGGCCGTCGACGGGCTCGTCGCCTCGTGGAAGGCGGAGGACGCCGCGGTCGAGGCGGTCCGGGACATCTGGTTCTCGCGCCAGGAGCTGCGGCGCCTGGAGGGCGGGCATCCCCCCGTGGTGTCGGCCTACGGAGGCGCCGACAAGGCCGCGGCCCGGCACCGCGCGATCGCGGATCGCCTCGCCGAGCGGCGCGCCGGGTTGGCCCCCGGCGTGGCCGACGCGGAGGTCTGGCAGGCGGAGGGGCTGCCCGAGACATGGTAGCGATGGTAGCGAGGCTCGCAGCGGCGGGTTCGGTGACGGCGTGGTGGATGTGGTTCCATCCGCTTCCGCTCGACGACCGCTTCCTGGTCTTCATCGCGCAGCAGACGCCGCTCTGGTACTGGCCGCTCGCCCTGTGGTCGGCGGTCTCGCCGGGGGTCCTGGTCTTCGTGCTCGGGTTCGTCGCGCAGTCGGTCTGGCGCGTGTGGTTCGAGCGCCTGCGGCCGCGGGGGGAGGGCGACACGCGCCTGCCGCCGTGGCCGCTGTCCCCCGACGACCCGGAGCCGGGCATCGTCATCGGGGAGGTGCACCACCCCAACAAGCTGCGCGAGATTCGCGACCCGGAGTGGCTGGTGATGCGGGACAAGGCCCTCTACACCGGGACGATCATCTTCGGGGCGGTGGGCACGGGCAAGACCAGCGCGTGCATGAGGCCGTTCACCGAGCAGCTTCTGAGTTGGCGCGCGCGGGACGGGGAGCGGCGCGCCGCCGGCCTCTGCCTGGAGGTCAAGGGCGACTTCTGCGCGGACGTCAAGGCGATGCTCGAGGACTGCGGCCGCGGCGGCGACTACATGGAGCTCAACCTCGACAGGGAGGGCTACGCGTGGAATCCGCTCGACGCGCCGTGGCTGGATTCGTCCAGCCTCGCCTACACCATCGCGTCGCTGCTCAACCAGCTCTACGGGCGGTCGAAGGAGCCGTTCTGGCAACAGGCGTACAGCAATCTCGCGCGCTGGATCATCGTCTTCAAGCGCCTCGAGCAGCCGCCCTGGGTCACCCTCCGCGACATCTACCGCTACGCCGTCGACCAGGAGGCCCTGGGCTGCGACATCGACGAGATGAAGGCCACGCTCGACGCGCGCTGGAACTGTCCGGACGTGTGGGAGGTCGTCGTCGGGTGGCGGGACTACCGCGAGCATGCCGGCAAGCTCACGTTCTGGGCCTGGCGCGAGGTGGGCGGGGGGCGGATGTGCACGCGCCAGGACTCGCGCGCCGACATCGAGGGGCTGGTGGCGGCGCTTCGCGAGGTCGGCGCGGAGTTCCGCGTGGAGGAGAGCTACTCGGGCATCCCCTGGGGGCTGGACCGGCAGGGGCAGAAGAACCTCAAGGTGGATCAGTTCGCGATCCTCCAGTCCGTGAAGCGCTGGTACCGCCGGGAGTGGCTGGGCCTGGCCGAGCAGACCCGGACCAACGTCGTCACGGGGATCGCGGTGTTCCTCGCGGTGTTCGACCTGCCGGAGGTGGGGCGGAAGTTCGCGCCGCCGTGCCCGGAGGACGACGACGGCGTGTCGGTGGGGCTGCCGCCCTGCCTGCCGCCGTTGTACGACCTGATGGAGTCGGGGAAGGTGCTCGCGCTCAACATGCCCGCCGGGGCCAACCCGAACCTCTCGCGGACGCTCGGCGTGATGCTCAAGCAATCCTGGCTGTCCACGCTGCTCCTGCGGCCGACGCGGATGCGGGAGGAATGGAACGCCGGCCGGTACTGGCGGCCGGTGCTGTTCGTCTGCGACGAGTACCAGCAGTTCGCGACGGTGGGGGAGAGCGACCCGAGCGGCGACGAGAAGGCCTTCGCGCTCACCCGGCAGAGCAAGTGCGTGCCGCTCCTCGCGACCCAGTCGCTGTCGTCCCTGCGGTCCGCCCTCGGGGCGGGGGAGGGGTGGCGGGCCCTGCTCCAGACGCTCAGGACGCGCATCTTCCTGCCGCTCGGCGACGACGCGTCGGCGAAGACCGCGTCGGAGCTGTGCGGGCAGGTATCGCGGATGGTGGCGTCCTACTCGGTGTCGGAGAACACGGCGCGGGCTGGCGTCAGCTTCCTTTCGGGTAGGGCCGGCGGCGGCGGCTCCTCGGCCGGCTTGTCCAAGAGCTTCCAGGAGCGGCGCGAGGCGTTGTTCACGCCGCGCGACTTCCTCGTCATGGGCAACTACCAGGCGATCGTGCAGCTCTTCGACGGCAAGTCGGTGGCCGACGCGGTGCGCTGCTACCTGTTTCCCGACTATCTCGTCAAGAAGCTGAAGGGGCGCATTCCCTGGTGGCGCGCGAAGGAGCGGGGGTACTTCTGATGGTGGAGACGCAGGCGAGCCTGGTCGAGGTGGGCGAGCACCTGCCGGACCTGCGGCGGTTCGTCGACGACGACTCGGTCTCGGAGATCATCGTCAACGGTCCCGGGCGTTTGTTCATCGAGCGGGACGGGCGCCTCGAGCGGGTGCCGGTGGCCGACGGGCGCCTTGGCCAGCGCGACCTCGAGGCGGCCGCCGCGATGATCACCCGCGGGTCGGGCTTCGACCTGCGGCACGAGCCGATCGTCGACGTGCGGCTGGGCGACGGGTCGAGGGCGGCCATCGCCGCGCCGCCGGCGTCGACCGCCCTCGCCATCACCATCCGGCGTTTCAGCAAGTGCCTCTTCTCGGCCTCCGACCTGGTGAAGATGGGCTCGCTTCCCCGCGAGGTTCTGCACGTGGTCCGGGACACGCTCCTCCGCGACGGGAACGTCCTGATCGCCGGCGGCACGGGGTCGGGCAAGACGACGCTCCTCAACGCCTGCGTGGGCCTTCTGCCCCAGTCCGACCGCATCGTCGTGATCGAGGACACCGTCGAGATTCGGCTGACGCACCCCAACGCGCTGCGGCTGGAGGGCCGCGCGCTCGGCCGGCGGGAGGGGGGCAGGGGCGGCGTCCGCATCCGCGATCTGGTGCGGCACACCCTGCGGCATCGCCCCGACCACATCGTGCTGGGCGAGGTCCGCGGGCCGGAGGCGGCCGACGTCATCCAGGCCCTCGTGACGGGGCACGGCGGCTCGCTCAGCACGATTCACGCGTCGACGTGCGAGGGCGCGCTCAACCGGCTCGCGACGTGCGCCCTGCAGGCCGGCGACGGGCTGCCGTGGGACGTCATCTGCCATTCGGTCGCCGCCGCCTTCCGGCTCGTCGTCCGGCAGGCCCGCGTGGACGGCCGCCGCGCGGTCCGCGAGGCCGTCGCCGTCCTGGGTTACGAGCCGCGGACCGGGGGCTGGCTGACGCGGACGGTCTGGGAGGAGCCGGCTCGGGACGGGCAGCCGGCCGCGGGCGCGGCGGGCGTGGAGGCGCGGTGGAAGCGGGTCGCGGGCCTGCGCGGCCTGCTGGTGGGCCCGTCCGAGCCGGTGACGGTCGCCGGCCTGCTCGTGTCGCTCGGCGACACGCGCCGGAGTCCGGCCACCCGCCGGTTGTGGCGGAAGCGCGGGTCGAGGCGCCGTCCCGCGGCGGCGGAGGAGGAGTCATGAGCGTGGTGGAGAGCGAACCCGCCCGTCCCGTCGACACGGCGACGGCGCTCGCCGAGGCGGAAGAGGCCGCCCGGCGCCGGCGTGAGCAGGAGGCCGCCGGCGGCGGATC